>JAIPFY010000035.1 GCA_021736385.1 Spirochaetia bacterium
TGGTCCTGATCATGTCGGTGATCCTCAACCGTACCGCAGCCGGATTCGGCATGTACATGATCGGTTCGAACGAGATCGCTACCAAGTTCTCGGGGATCAGCAACAGTTCGGTGCTGATCAAGACCTACGTGATCTCAGGGCTCTATTCAGGAGTCGCTGCGCTGGTGATGATCTCCAGATTCAACTCAGCACGGGCGGGCTACGGTGATTCATATCTGCTGGTGACCATCCTGGCAGCGGTCCTGGGAGGGGTCAGCAGTGATGGAGGCTTCGGCAGGGTCTCAGGTCTGGTGATCGCTCTGGTCACCCTGCAGATGATCTCAAGCGGGTTGAACCTCATGCGGGTGAGTTCGTTCATGACCACAGCGCTCTGGGGGATCCTGATGATCACGGTCATGGTCATCAACTACATCATAGATCACAGAAAGGGGAGTATTCATGTCTGAAACACGTCACTACATCGGCTTCGACTGCGGGAACTCGTCGATCAGGACCGTCCTGAGCTCGTTCGACGGTTCACAGATCACCACCGAGGTCGTCCATCAGGTACCCAACCGCTCGATACGTGCCCATCGCTATGAGTTCTGGGATGTCCTGAACATCTTCTACCAGATGCAGAAGGGCTTCAAGCTCGCCCTCGACAGGGCCCCGGATGCCAGATCCTTCGGGATCTCGACCTGGGGGATCGATTTTGGTCTCATCGGTGCTTCGAACGAACTGCTGACCAATCCGCTGTGCTACAGGAATCCTCTGGGGAGGATCGGTATGGATACCCTCGATGCCGATCATCAGCGCAGGATGTTCTTCAGTACCGGGATACAGAATCATCCGATGAACTCGGTGTATCAGCTGCTGGGGATCAGGCAGGAGCTTCCTGAGTTCCTCGCTGCCGCCTCACATCTGCTGCTCGTCCCCGACCTGCTGAACTACCTGTTCACCGGTCAGATGAACTCGGAGACTTCGATCGCCAGTACGATGCAGCTGCTCGATATGAGAACACAGACCTACTGTGAACCGCTGTTCGAGGAGCTCTCCCTGGACAGGGAGCTGTTCTCCCCGCTGGTCGCCCATCGTACGATCCGCGGGACGCTGCGTGAGGATATCGCACAGCTGCTGGGTACAGAGTGTCTTCCTGCCATCTGTGTACCCTCTCATGATACGGCTTCCGCGGTGGTGGCGGTCCCGACGGTGGAGGAGGATTTCGTCTTCATCAGCTCAGGGACCTGGTCGCTCATCGGTACCGAACTGCAGCAGCCGATCATCGACAGTGAGGTCTTCGAACGGGGGTTTGCCAATGAGGGGGGAGCGCTCGGTACGATCACCCTGCTGAAGAACTCAGCCGGCATGCATATTCTGGAGAACATCAAACGGGAGATGGAGTTCAGTGATTCACGAGCCTACAGCTGGGAAGAGCTCATCGGGATGTCCCGCTCGTCTCTGGATGACCCCGCACTTGAGATCTTCGATCCGAACGATGAGCAGCTCTACAACCCTGATTCGATGATCGGTACGCTGCGCTCGATCACCGGCATCTCTGATACCGGCCGTATCCTGGCATCAGCATATGCCTCACTGGCTGAGAGCTATGCTTCGACGATCGCCGACCTCGAGCAGATCACCGGCAAGTCCTATCCGGTGATCCATATGATCGGCGGGGGGGCACGGAACGACCATCTCAATCAGATGACTGCCGACCGTGCCGGGAAGCAGGTGATCGCAGGTCCCGTAGAGGCGACCTCTCTGGGTACCGCGGCGCTGCAGATCCTCCACGATCATCCTCAGATGAGCGTCTCTGACATACGTACGATCATACGTGATTCCTCTGATCTGCAGAGCTACGAACCGGCTTGATCACCTGTACGCCCAGTATCCGGGGTGGCTTCTCTGATGAGAACTTCATGAATACCGGTGTACAGCAGCTTCTGGGTCCTTCCCCCTGTTCCCAAGTTCCGATATCCTGAACATGCAGCACGGGTATGATCCCGTACGAAGGAAAAAACTCTCTGTTGCATGTTCAGGGGTAACGGGGTACTATTGCTATAATACGTACTATGGGAATGATACATGAAAAAGCACCAGCAGACTGATCGTGAGATCGCTACTTCCATGAGTTTTGTGAGATTCGTCAAGAGTACCTACGGGATACCGGTACGCAGGATGTACAATATCACGACGGCCAACGAGGCGCCGGTCTTCGGACTCAAGCCTCCCTATATACTGCTTTCGAATCATGTGAACACGCTCGATCCGATCCTGATCTCCCTGATGCACAACCGTCATATACACTGGGTCGCGGCAGACACGCTGTTCAGGAACCGGTATCTGCGGTTCCTGCTCAGGCGCATGATCGGGACCATCTCGAAGACGAAATCCCGTTCCGACTACTATACCATCAAACAGATCACCAAGACCGTCCGCCGCGGCGGGGTGGTAGGACTCTTCCCCGAAGGTCAGAGGACCTGGGACGGGCGAAGCCTGCCGCTGTTCTATGCCACGGCGAAACTGGTGAGGATGCTCAAGGTCCCTGTGGTGCTCTGCACCCTCGAAGGGGGCTATCACACGCTTCCGCGGTGGAGTCCCAAGCGAAGGCGGGGAAAGATGGTCCTCGCCTATCAGGATCCCATCATGCCTGAGGAGTTCTCCTCCATGAAGGTGCAGGAGATCCATGAGATGCTCTACAACAGGCTCTATCATGATGCCGATGAGTATCAGCGATCCCATAAGATCATCTACGCCAGTGACCGGCGGGCAGAACATGTGGAGCATGTGCTCTATCTCTGTCCCTCCTGCGGTGCGGCAGGGCTGCTCTCCTCGCACGGCAATGATCTGACCTGCAGCGCCTGCGGCTACACGGCACATATGGACATCTACGGTTTCTTCCAATACCCCGAGGGTATCGAAGGCTTCCCGACAGTGGCAGACTGGAACTCCTGGCAGCATGAAGAACTCAAACGCAGGGTCCTCAGTGCCTGGTGGAAGCCAGAAGAGGCGATCTTTCCTGAAGACAGGGCACGCATGTTCTCCGGCTACCGTGACAGCAGGATGAAGGTGCTCGGGACCGTCGGTGTCCGCATGAGTACCCGCGGGATCGAAGTCATCAGGCCTGAGGGTGTGACGCTCTTCAAGTTGGAAGAGATCGAATCACTGGCTGTCGCACTGCAGAGGAATCTGGAGTTCTACTATGAGAAGCGTATGTACCGGCTCCATTTCCCCGACCAGAGGACATCAGCCTATAAATACCTTGCCGTGTACGAAGCGATCGTTTCTGCCGGAAAGGATGACAGTCTCACAGCAATAACCGTTTGACCGCACAGGGAGGCCTCCATGCATTACGATTGGACCATATTCATTCATCTCGGGATCCTGTCCATAGCACTCATCGCAGGTTCGTTCATCCGGGCCAAGGTGCGATTCTTTCAGAAGTATCTCATCCCCAACGCACTCACCGCAGGGTTCATCCTGCTGGTCTTCTATAACTTCATCGCACCGAGGTTCGCCCTGGGCACGAACGTACTCGGTGAACTGGTCTATCATCTGCTCAACCTCTCCTTCATCGCCATGACCCTGCGAAAGTCGCAGAAGGCCACACAGGCCATGAGAAAGCGGATCTTCCCGACCACCATCGGCGTCCTTTCGCAGTATGCCCTCCAGTGTGTGGCGGGGCTGCTGATCACCTTCGTGCTCATCAGGACCGTCATGCCTGATCTCTTCCCTGCGATCGGCTTCTCCCTGCCACTTGGCTTCGTACTCGGACCGGGACAGGCCTATACCATCGGATCGGCATGGGAAGCGTTCGGGTTCACCGGAGCCGGCTCTGCGGGGCTGACCTTTGCCGCGATCGGGTTCCTCTGGGGCTGTTTCGGCGGTATCTTCATGATCAATATGGGATTGAAGCGTAACTGGATCAGTGAGGAGGATGTGCAGAAGATCAGAGACAAGGATACCAGCGGGGGGATCCTCGGCAGGAAGGCCAGACGTCCGGCAGCCGGGTATCTCTGTACCGAGACCGAGGCCATCGACTCGATGACCTTCAATGCCTCGTTCGTCTTCGGCGTCTATCTGCTCTCGTTCGGACTGCTGCATCTGCTGACCCTGCTGCTCTCGCTGCTCGGGAATCTTGGCAATGAGCTTGCAGTGAATCTGTGGGGGATCAACTTCATCTTCTCAGCCCTGACCGCTATGATGGTCAAGGGTATCATGCGAAAGATCGATGTGCATTATGTCCTGGACAGCGGTACGCTGACGAGGATCTCCGGGGTATCGGTCGACATGATGGTGACAGCCTCCATCGCCTCCATCTCCCTGGTCGTGGTGGCTCAGTACTGGCTCCCCATCGTGCTGCTGACGACCGTCGGTGGTCTGATGGCCTATTTCTCCCTTCCCTGGATCTGCTCACGTCTCTTCGTGGACCATCAGTTCCACCGTGCGCTGGTGATCTTCGGAGCCTCTACCGGTACGATGCCCACCGGGCTTGCACTCCTGCGTGTCGTTGACCCTGAATTCGAGACACCGGTAGCCTCTGACTATATGTATTCGAGCGGGCTGACTTTCCTGCTTGCCATCCCGCTGATCCTCAGCATCAACCTGCCGGCTTACAGTGTCACCTCTCAGAGGCCTGAACTCTTCTGGTATGCCGTGCTGCTGAGTCTTGCCTATCTGGTCTTCGTGATCATCGCCTTCTTTGCCGTATCGAGAAGACGCGGTATCGCACAGGTTGGACGCCGCTGGTATCGCGAGGGGAAGGATCATGTCTGAGAGGTCCTGTCAGAGCATCGATGATGAGCTGATCGCCTGTACGCACGAACTCTCACGTGCGGTCTCATCCCTGAGCTGGTCACGTGAGGATCTGACGATCTACAATCCTCTTGCATATGCCCGACTGCCGCATGAGACCTATATCAGGCGGTATGTCACCTCAACGAAGCGGGTCCTCTTTCTGGGGATGAACCCCGGTCCCTGGGGCATGGCGCAGACAGGGGTCCCCTTTGGGGAGATCACTGCGGTCCGGGACTGGCTGCAGATCGAGCAGCCGGTGGGGCTGCCGGCAGTTGAGCATCCAAAACGACCTGTCACCGGGTTCTCGACGACCAGGAGTGAGGTCAGCGGCAGACGGCTGTGGGCTCTGATGCAGCAGCGGTTCACCGATGCCCCGCACTTCTTTCAGGACCATGCGGTCTTCAACTACTGTCCTCTGGTCTTCATGGAACCGAGCGGGAAGAATCTCACTCCCGACAAACTGCCGGCTGCTGACAGAGCACCGCTCGAAGAGCTCTGTGACCGATACCTGCAGCAGGTGATCACGCTCCTGCAGCCGCAGTGGCTCGTGGGTGTGGGTAAGTATGCTCAGAAGAAGCTCATCTCACTGGTCGCCGAACGGGAAGACCCATCAGCAGCAGCCCCGGAAGTGGCCTGGATACTTCATCCCTCCCCGGCAAGTCCTGCAGCCAATCGAGGCTGGGCAGCAGCTGCACAGAGACAGCTGATAGAGCAGGGCATCTGGTCCTCATGAGACTGCAGTAGAGCGTTCCCATGCAAGCAGAAAGACCTTCAGATCCCTTCCAGGGCGGTAGTCCCCAGGACTCCCGTCGGCTCTGATCACCCGGTGGCAGGGCAGGAACAGCAGCAGAGGATTGGAGGCGATAGCACCTGCGGCAGCTCTGACGGCTTGCGGCCTGCCGGCAGCGGCTGCCAGTTCTCTGTAGCTGACAGTATGCCCATAGGGGATGTTCTGCAGGACCCTTCGGATGAGCTGCTGGAATCCTGTGCCCTCAAGCTGCAGCGGTATATCATGGAAGTCGGTCCTGGTATGGGTGAAATACTCATCAAGAGCTCTGCAGGATCTCTGCAGGATGTCGATCTCATCATCGCTCACCCTGTGCACTGCCGCTGATGAAGGGGTCTCAGAGCACAGAGAGAGCCTCTTGCGGTCAGTCGTTGCCAGATAGAGGGTCCCGACCGGTGTGTGATGTGCTGTCATATATACCACTGACCTTTTCATGATCCTATCCTATGCGAACGGTCCGCGAATGGCTAGAGAAGCAGCATGAGAAAAGCGTATGATATTCCTGCTTCGGGTGTAACCGTCACCTGTCCCTGTCTGTTACCATCTATGGGTGGATGGCAGCACCCGGGATACCGGGACTCCATTGCTCTGCGAAGTGGGTTTTTGCAGTGTGAGTCGACCGTGTTCCATGCTATACTTCACTATAAGAAAGACATTGGAGAGAACCTATGAAAAAGTTGTTATCTGTACTGATCCTCAGTTCGCTGGTGCTGGTCATCACGCTGACCGGATGCTCCACGACTGTGGCGTTTGATGTACTCAAGCCTGCTGAGGTCAATATGTCCGAGTACCGGACCCTTGCAGTCTTCGATTATGAACCCTATGAACTTACCAAAGAGTATTTTGCCGGCAAGCTGATCCTCAGTTATCTGTTCGGGTCACAGGAGATCGGTTCTACCGGGTTCAGGCTCTATCTCGATGATGAGATCGCCCGGTATATGACTGACCGTACGATCAATACCCTCGGGAGGACCGGCTATTTCACGATCATCAGACCTGATCAGCTCAGGCCGTTCCAGAACTATAACACTGCGATGCTCCTTTCGAACAGATCGCTGTATGAGAGTCTGGGAGTCGATGCCGCGATCCTGGGGACCATAGAGGATATGGATTATTCGGAGACCGTGGATGAGCGGGAGAA
Organism: Spirochaetia bacterium; assembly: GCA_021736385.1. Lineage (GTDB taxonomy): Bacteria > Spirochaetota > Spirochaetia > CAKZLE01 > CAKZLE01 > JAIPFY01. The sequence goes on from JAIPFY010000035.1 coordinate 6,705, forward strand.
GAAGATCTGGAACGAAGAGACAGAAGTCTATGATACACAGATCGAGGCCTATTTCATCCAGGAGGTGGAACTCGGGATCAGCTACACTGTGGTCGATGTACGTCAGGGGACCATCCTGGCGACCGAATACCTCTCAGGACGGAAGCGCGACAGTACCTTCATCAAGGACCCCGACACCTTCCAGGCCCCCTCTCTTGAGAACCTCTATAAAGAGATCGCCCGGGGTTTCGAGACCCAGATCAGCAGGAAACTCGCTCCCTACTATGTCCGTGAATACCGGAACATCAAGGATGATAAATCCAAGGATCCCCGATCGAAGACCGCCAAGGAGTTCATCAAGAGCTCGATGTACAAGAATGCGCTCAATCTCTATCTGGAGATGTGGTATGAATCGGGCAATACCTCGGCAGGCTTCAATGCCGCGATCGTCTATGAAGTCCTCGGTCAGTTCGATTCTGCGATCGCCGTGATCAAGGATGTCTATGACTCGACCGGTCTGCCTGATGCCTACAAGGAGTACAAGCGGCTTGAACAGGTGAAGGCTGAGTCCCAGAAGGCTGCACAGCAGTATTAGCCTCTGGTGCAGGAAGAGCTGCCGAACAGACGAGCAGCAGAAGAGATGAGTGGTATCGGGTTGCCCATACGCTCATCTCTTTTTTTCATTATGCGTAAAACCTAAAATTCTTACATCTATATATCAAAATACATAAAAAACCTCCTGTAATTGTAGATATGATAATGATCTGTAATGAGAGTGGTGAGGCCTGACTCTATTGACCAAATGCCGGAAATCAGCATATTATGCATAATAAGCAGGTGTATATGCATAAAAACTGTATAAATATACAGACAAATCAAGGGGAATATATGCAACAAAACGAAGCAGGTAAACCAATTGCGGGATTCCGCAATGCTTCTGGAAGGCTCGGTTCCTATGGATTATATGAACCGTCGTTCGAGCACGACAGTTGTGGTGTAGGCTTCATAGCACATCTTGACGGGGAACCCCGGCATGCGGTCGTCGCCGATGGTATCCAGGTGCTGAAGAATCTGCAGCATCGTGGTGCGGTCGGCGGGGATTCCCTCACCGGAGACGGTGCCGGTATCATGATACAGATCCCGGATGCCTTTCTCAGAAGACAGATCAAAGGCTTCACGCTTCCTGAAGCGGGAAGGTATGCGGCAGGCATGCTGTTCCTGCCTTCTGATGAACATGCGGCCGCAGTATGTCGGAAGATCACTGAAGACGTGATAGCAGCTGGTGAGTTCACCCTGCTGGGCTGGAGGACCGTCCCGACTGACGACAGCACTCTCGGTCACCTTGCCCTGAGTACCCAGCCGACTGTCGAACAGCTCTTTCTGGAGATGCAGGAGTATGATGCTCAGTCCTTTCAGAGAAAGCTCTTCATCCTGCATAAGCGCATCGACATGGCCATCGCAGCCATCGCTGACCTTGATGTCAGTCAGTACTATATCTGTTCACTCTCTCATACCACCATGGTCTATAAAGGACTGCTCACCGGAGACCAGGTGACTGCCTATTACCCCGATCTGCTTGATGAGTATTTCACCAGTGCCTTCTGTATCGTGCATTCGCGCTTCAGTACGAACACGCTTCCCCAGTGGCGGCTCGCACAGCCGTTCCGCTATCTGGCGCACAACGGGGAGATCAATACCATAAAGGGCAACATCAACCGCCAGCGTGCCCGTGAGGGGTTCATGTCCTCGAGCGTCATCGGCAGTGATCTTGAGACCATCACGCCCATCATCGATGAGACAGGCAGTGATTCCTCGATCTTCGACAACGTGCTCGAGCTCTTCGTGATGGCAGGCAGAAGTATCCCCCATGTCATGATGATGATGATCCCCGAAGCATACTCCTCCGAGATACAGATGAGTGCCGATAAACGGGCATTCTATGAGTACCATACGACCATCATGGAACCGTGGGACGGACCTGCTGCCGTGATCTTCACCGACGGGCGCTACATCGGCGCCACCCTTGACAGGAACGGTCTGCGTCCTGCACGATATACCATCACGAAGGACGGACTGATCGTGCTGGCCTCTGAGACCGGGGTGGTCGACCTGCCTGCCGGGAGTATCAGGAGCAAAGGTCGGCTGCAGCCGGGTAAGATGTTCCTGGTGGATCTGCAGCAGCATGCCATCGTCCCCGATAATGTCATCAAGGCGAAACTCTCACGGCAGTTCCCCTATAGAAGATGGGTACGGGACCGGAAGATCGAGCTCCGAGGGCTGTTCATGCCCTCTGGGGTCCCCAAGATGGCAAAGGAAGAGCTGCTGCAGAAGCAGATAGCCTTCGGGTATACCGATGAGGATCTCAAGACCCTGATGACTCCCATGGCCAAACAGGGACAGGAGGCTATCGGATCCATGGGGAATGATACTGGATTATCGGTACTCTCTGACCGCACCTCCCTGCTGTTCAGCTATTTCAAGCAGATGTTCGCCCAGGTGACCAACCCCCCGATCGATCCGCTGCGTGAGCAGCTGGTCATGTCGCTCGAAAGTTATATAGAGAACGAGAGCAATCCGCTCGATATCGATCAGACGCAGTATCGGAGCCTCAAGCTCAGTCATCCGGTGCTCAGTACCCGTGATATGATGCGGCTGCGCAACAACAGCCATGAGGATCTCAAGAGTGCTGACCTCGATATCACCTTCACCCCTGATGAGACTGGAGAGCAGCTGAAGCTCGCCCTCTCAGGACTGTTCGCTCAGGCCGAGCAGATGGCTCAAGAGGGGATCTCTCTGCTGATCCTCACCGATAAGAACATATCGGCCCAGAGAGCACCGATCCCGTCGCTGCTCGCCGTCTCCGGTCTGCATCAGCATATGATCAGAAAGGGACTGCGGGGAAGGATCGGGATCATCGTCGAGACCGGAGAGGCGAGGGAGGTCTTTCACTTCGCGCTCTATCTGGCCTTCGGTTGTGATGCCTTCTGTCCCTATATGGCATTCTCCACCGTGAGGGATCTGGCAGAGAGCGGAAAACTCGGGAACCTCACACCTGAACTCGCATCTGACAACTATGTGAATGCCATCAAGAAAGGTCTGCTGAAGACCTTCAGCAGGATGGGTATATCGACACTGCACAGCTTCTTCAACACACAGATCTTCGAAGCGGTGGGGCTGAACAGCGATGTGATCGATGAGTACTTCGCAGGGACGGTCTCGCGCATCGGCGGAATCGGACTGAAGGAGATCAGTAGGGAGGTCCTCAACCGGCTCGAGAGTGCCTATCCCTCCAGAGGGATGATGCCGAGACTGAGGGAAGCCGGTGGGTCCTATCGGTACCGGAGGAACAGCGAGAGACACTACTGGTCTCCCGAGGCGATCTACAAGCTGCAGCATGCGACCAAGACTGCCGATTATGCCGTCTATAAGGAATTCACCTCCCTGATGGATGCCTCCTATGAAGAGAACGGGGAACTCAGGGGACTGATCAAGTTCAAGGCGTGCACCCCCATCCCGCTCGAAGAGGTCGAACCGGTGGAATCGATCACCCGTCGTTTCGTCTCTGCGGCCATGTCGATCGGATCGATCAGCAGAGAGGCCCATGAGACCGTCGCGATCGCCATGAACCGGATAGGCGCCAAGAGCAACAGCGGTGAGGGCGGGGAAGACCCCGAGCGGATCAGACCGCTCGCGAACGGAGACTCCCGGCGATCACGTATCAAGCAGATCGCCTCAGGACGGTTCGGTGTCACCACTGAATACCTCATGAGTGCTGATGAACTGCAGATTAAGATGGCTCAGGGGGCCAAGCCCGGCGAGGGCGGGCAGCTGCCGGGAGCGAAGGTGTCCGATTATATCGCGAAGATACGCCATACCACCCCGGGAGTGACTCTGATCTCACCGCCTCCCCATCATGATATCTATTCCATCGAAGACCTTGCACAGCTGATCAAGGACCTCAAGACGGTGAACACCACCGCACAGGTCTCGGTGAAGCTCGTATCAGAAGCGGGTGTCGGGACGATCGCCTCAGGGGTCGCCAAGGCTAAGGCTGACCGGGTGCTCATCTCCGGCCAGAACGGGGGGACCGGTGCATCGCCGCTGACGGCTATCAGGCATGCGGGCCTTCCCTGGGAACTCGGACTTGCCGAGACCCAGCAGTCCCTGATCATGAACGGGCTGCGCGATCAGATCATCGTGCAGGTCGATGGACATCTGAAGACTGGAAAGGATCTGGCCATAGCTACCATGCTCGGTGCGGAGGAGTACGGCTTCGGCACCTCCCTGCTGATCACGCTCGGCTGTGTCATGATGCGAAAATGTCATCTGAACACCTGCCCTGTGGGAGTCGCCACCCAGGATCCTGAATTGAGAAAGAAATTTTGCGGTAAGGCTGACTATGCAGAGGCGTTCCTGCGCTTCATAGCACAGGAGTTCAGAGAGTATATGGCGATGCTGGGGTTCAGGACGGTAGAAGAGCTCGTCGGCAGGGTCGATCTGCTCGACTTCCAGCCTGCCATCCACAAGTGGAAGGCGAACCATGTGAATCTGGAAAAGATCCTGCATGCAGAACATCTCAAGGATCATCCTCCTCTGCATTTCGGCGGGACTCACGCCGTTCCGGTCGTGACCGATCTGGACAAGGCGATCGAGAAGGGGCTCAAGACCTTCTGGAAGGACCCGGTCCCGCGATCACTCTCATTTCCCATACGGAATATCCACCGGACTGTCGGTGCCGCTCTCAGTGGACGGATCGTACAGCAGTTCGGACCCGAGGGGCTGCCCGATGATACGGTCGACCTCTCCTTCGATGGATCGGCAGGTCAGAGCTTCGGAGCCTTCCTGGCACCGGGGGTGACCCTGACCCTCCGCGGTGATGTGAACGACTATATGGGCAAGGGCATGAGCGGCGGGAAGATCGTACTGATCCCGACCACCGGATCGACCTTCAAAGCTGAGCGGAACATCATCTGCGGCAACGTCGTACTCTACGGTGCTACCGGGGGTGAGATCTTCATCAACGGCATGGCCGGCGAGCGGTTCGCCGTGAGAAACAGCGGGGCTACCGCTGTGGTCGAGGGTGTGGGTGACCATGGCTGCGAGTATATGACCGGAGGTACGGTGGTGGTCATAGGATCTACCGGCAAGAACTTCGCAGCAGGTATGAGCGGGGGCATAGCCTATGTCTATGACCCCTCAGAGCTCTTTGACACCAGATGCAACCTCGATATGGTGGAACTGGAGGGGGTCTGGAGTTCAGAAGACAAGCGAGTGCTCAAGACACTGATCCAGAAGCATGTCGATCTGACCGGCAGCAGGTTTGCCGCGACGATCATGGAGAACTGGGAGTCTCAGCTGCCGCTCTTCGTGAAAGTCATACCGATCGACTACCGAAAGGTACTCGAACGCATGAAGATGAACGAAGACCGGGATGATGAGACCCTGGCAGCGACCGAGGAGGTCTATGATGGCTAAACATGATGGTTTTTTACATATAGAACGGCAGAGTCCTGCCTACAGACCTGTCGAAGAGCGAACCCGGGATTTCGATCCCGTGCAGGGGATGCTCTCAGATGAGGAGATCAGACAGCAGGCGAACCGATGCATGGACTGCGGCGTGCCGTTCTGTCATATGTACGGCTGCCCGGTGGGCAACCGTATCCCCGACTACTCAGATGCCCTGTATCATGATGACTGGAAAGGAGCTCTTGAGCTGCTGCAGTCGACGAACAACTTCCCGGAGATCACCGGAAGGATCTGCCCGGCACTCTGTGAAGCGGCATGTACCCTGGCGATCAATGGTGAGGCCTCTACCTGCCAGCACATCGAGCTGAAGATCGCAGAGAAGGGGTGGGAGATGGGATGGATCGTCCCGGAGGTCTCGACGTTCAAGTCGGGAAAACAGGTGATGGTCATCGGTTCCGGTCCTGCCGGACTCGCTGCTGCACAGCAGCTGGCACGCAAAGGGCATAAAGTGGTCGTCCTGGAGAAATCTGACCGGATCGGCGGCCTGCTGATGTATGGGATCCCGAACTTCAAACTCGAGAAGTCGGTCATCGACCGTCGTATCGAACAGATGAAGGCCGAAGGGGTCAAGTTCGAGACCGAGGTCGAAGTCGGCCGTGACATCTCTCCGAGATACATAAACAACAACTATGATGCGGTCCTCATCGCATCAGGGACCCCGCTGGCGCGGGATCTGAATGTACCCGGACGCGAGTACCGGGGGATACATCTGGCACTGGAGTTCCTCACCCAGCAGACACAGCTGGTCCTGGGTGATACGATCCCTGAGGATCAGCTCATCGACCCGAAGGGGAAGCACGTGGTGGTCATCGGTGGCGGTGATACCGGCTCCGACTGTGTCGGGTCGGTGATCCGACGGGGCTGCGCATCGGTCACCCAGATAGAACTGCTGCCAGAGCCCTCGCAGGAGCGGCTGGTATCGAACCCCTGGCCCGAGTGGCCTGCGATCCTCAGGACCTCGAGCTCCCATCACGAGGGAGCCAAGCGGCTGTGGAGCATCGGTACGAAGGAGTTCTACGGTACAGATGGAAGGGTCGTGAAAGTGGGATGTACCCGGCTGGCATGGGAGGGCGGTTCCTTCACCGAGATCAAGGGGGCTGACTTCCTGCTGGATGCGGATCTGGTGCTCCTGAGCATGGGGTTCGTACCCTATCGGGATTCGCCTCTGGTCTCGGGGTTCGGACTGGAGACTGATGAGCGGGGGAACATCCTCGTCGATGAGCAGTACCGCACCTCGAAGAAGGGCGTCTTTGCCGCCGGTGATGCCGTCAACGGAGCATCCCTGGTCGTCCGGGCCATCGCACGGGGGAGAGAGAGTGCAGAGGCCATCGACGCATTCCTGCAGTAGCATCTGAGGAACAGGAGTGATCTATAGAGACTGAGAGCCCGATCTGTCATACCGGCAGATCGGGCTCTCTGCCTGTCAGGATGCGATCAGTGCCTTGATGAAGAGCTTCATCTGTATGGGAACGAGTGAGACCGGATCGATGCGGTACTCCTGTTCGAGCGTATCGCGTCTGAGCAGGACCCGCTGACAGAGCGAGAGCATCGAGTTGGAGATCGTCTCCCCGATCAGCGCTGCGCTCATATCTTTCGAGATACGCCCCTGCCGCTGCTGGGCTTCGAGCAGCTGGGTGAAGGGGTTCTCGAACTGTGACAGGATGGCCTTCATCTCTTCGTAATAGGCTGAATCAGGATAGTGCTGGAAATAGGCATCGAAGACCCCGGTGAACTTGAGTTCCCGCTCATACTCTTTGACGAACTGAGGGATGAGCTCATCGGAGATCTCATAGAGTTTTTCCAGTGTCATGCCGTAGGCAGCTCCGAAGAGCTCTCCCATGCGGGTGAACAGCCGTTCGAGTACCCGGTTCTCTACGGCAAAGGCCAGGTCCTCCTTTGAGGAGTAGTACCGGTAGACCGTCTGTCTGCTGATACCCGATGCAGCGGCGATATCTTCCATGGTGCTGGTATGCAGCCCGTGTTCGATGAAATAATCTTCTGCAACTTCGATCAGATTAAGCTTCCTCTTCATGCGTAGCGGTGACAACTCTTCCATGTGCTCTTTCCCCTGTTACCGGCTGTATGGTGAATGCCAAGGTACATGTACGCCCTCTCTTGAGCGCATACTCCTCGTGCAGATGCAGCATGCCCGGAAGATCACCCCCGACACCCTGCTGCTTGTAGTCTATCGTAAAAGTGATCGTTTTTCCATCGGTCAACTCCCAGTTATGTTCAGCCTTCTCCAGTTCCTCCTGTGACCAGGGCATCATACCCATCTGAAACGGCTCTCCTGCAGAGCGGACTTCCAGCCCTGTCCCCTGCTGATCGGTCAGCTGTGCAGAGCGCACATCGGTCCTGCTCCCGTTCTCCTGGGGTCTCATATACCGGTGGGGCATATCAGCGATCTTCCGGGCATACCTGCCGATCGCAGCCCCGGTCTTCCGATCCCAGTAGGATTCATGGGGACCTCTTCCATACCACAGCACATCGGTAAGGGATGCATCGAACGCGCAGATGAGACCGAACCGCATCACATCAGAAGTGAGGGTCCCCTCCATGCGTACTCCCATCGTCCCGTCACCTGCGATCGTGCAGATGATGGCAAGACCCGTCCTGCAGGCAGGGGATGTGAACCTGGAGGTGATGATCAGGGCACTGCCGCTGGTCTCTGCCGTGCAGCTGATGCAGCGTGTCCGCTCTGTCGCCCGTCGTGCTGCGCTGCAGGGCAGAAGAGGCCGCAGCCGGGGGATGAAGTTAGACAGTCCCCGGTCATTGTCGGTACTGGCCCTCCAGAAGTTCACCCGAAGCGGTCCTGTGAGCAGTTCACCTGCCCCGAGATCGATGGAGACCAGGGAACCGCTGCTGGTGTCGAAGCTGTAGGAGGCCCGTTCGGTACGAACCTGCAGGCTCTGCCCATTCCTGCTGAGCTGCGGGGGTGTACTGTCAGGGTTCACCGCCAGATCACCGGCAGAGGGGGACTCCTGCAGGATGAACTGGTCCCAGGCGATCTCATGACCTGCTTCACACCAGGAGGTCTGTTCTGCAAGGGTAAGAGAGACCGATAGGATGAGCTCTCCCTCCGTGCCCGGTCGGTCTTCACCAAGGCTCTCCAGCGTGCAGGTGGTACCGGGCGTGACCGGCGAGAGGATGGTCCTTCTGTGCTCCAGAGTCCTGCCGTCACACTGCAGCCTCTGGTGCAGGATGCAGCCGCTCAGGTCATCGAAGAGGAAACGATTGGTCACAGAGAGCAGGCTGTGTTCCCGATCATGGGAGAAGGCGATGCGCTGGTACTGTCTCTTCACTTCGAAGATCGACGGGTGCAGGGATCGGTCAGCGGCGACGATGCCGTTCGCACAGAAGTAGCCGTGAGTCTTCTTCTCTCCGAAATCGCCCCCGTAGAGCCACCTGCTGGTCCCGTCCTCATTCGTTTGCAGCAGAGACTGATCGACGAAGTCCCAGATGAAGCCGCCTGCGATATGGTCATACTGCTCGAATCTGCGTACATACTCATCAAGGTTCCCCAGACTGTTCTCCATCGCATGGGCATACTCACAGAGGATCATCGGCTTGCCGCGGTAGCGTGCTTCCGGGCAGAGTTTATGATCTGCTGAGAGGATATTCTGCAGGTTGTCGAGCAGGGAGACCTTCAGATCCTCATGTCGACCGACCGTATCGAGGTCCTCCACATCAGGATACATCCGTGAGAGCACATCGCTCGTGTGCATCTGCAGGTCTCCCTCATAGTGGAAGGCTCTCGTCTGGTCAAGCTGCAGGGCGGCCAGCTTCATATCGTGGAAGATCGGTCCGCTGCCGGCCTCGTTACCGAGTGACCACATGAAGATGCAGCTGTAGTTCCGGTCTCTGAGCACCATGCGCTCCATGCGGTCGATGACTGCGGCCTTCCAGCGTTCGTCCTTTCCCGGAATACCCAGTTTTCTGACCCCATGGGTCTCGACATCAGCCTCATCCATGACATAGAGCCCGTACTGATCACACAGCTCATACATGTAGGGATCATTGGGGTAGTGGCTCATGCGAACGGCGTTGATGTTGTGCTGCTTCATGATGCGAATATCTTCATGATAGCGTTCACGAGGGACCGCATGGCCGTAGACCGGGTCGAACTCATGGCGGTTGACCCCTCTGATCGCCAGAGGTCGGTCGTTGCACAGGAGCTTCCCGTCTCTGATCTCAAAGCGTCGGAATCCGTGGCGGAGGGTCTTGATCTGGATGATCCTCCCGTCAGGGTCTCTCATGATGATCAGCAGCCGGTAGAGAGAGGGGCTTTCTGCGCTCCAGAGTGCGGGGCTCTCCTGAGTCCCTTCGAGTACTGCGGTAGCTTCAGCCCCGGCTGCAGCGCTGCAGCTGCAGCTGGCGATGGGCTTCGGGTCCTCTGTACCCTCGGGGGTGATCAGGAGCTCAAGGGTCCGTGTGACCTGCTCGGAGGAACTGTTTCGTATCAGGACCTCGATGGTGAGTGCTGCGGAAGTGAATCCCTCATCAAGTACCGAGACGGCATGGATGTCCCTGATATGACAGGGCGGTTCGCTGAAGAGGTAGACTTCCCGATAGATGCCGCTGAAGAACCACATGTCCTGATCCTCAAGATAGGTACCGTCACTGTAGCGGCATACCTCGACGCTGATGGTCGTCTCGCTTCCGTGCAGATAGCCGGTGATGTCGAACTCTGCAGGGGTCATCGACCCCTGGGAGTAGCCGACTTCCGCTCCGTTCACCCAGAGGGTCATAGCTGATTTCACTGCCCCGAAGTGGATATAGACCCTTCGTCCCTTCCAGCTTTCGGGTATGCTCAGGTCCTTTCTGTAGAGCCCTGTGGGGGTATCACGATGGTCGATCGAAGGGATCTTCCAGCGGTTCTTGGAGATCGCAGGAGGATAGTCAAAGGCCAGGTAGTAGGGTGTCCCGTAGCCGGCGAGCTCCCAGATCCCCGGGACCCTGATCTGGTCCCACCTGCTGCAGTCATACCCCTGTCGATAGAACTCCTTCTCTCTCTGTGCATAGGTGGGGCTGTAGGAGAAATGCCAGCTGCCGTTGAGCGACAGCTTCCAGGGGGAGCGTGCACCGGGCTCCTGTCCGAGGGGGTCTGCATGAGGTCCTCCGCTCAGGGCGGGGGACAGGGCCTGATCAATCGTGTCATAGGGCAGCAGGATCGCATGTGATCGCTCTTTTGCGATCGCGAATACTGCAGGATCCTCCCATCGGTACCGGTCTCTCATGCTGTGCCTCACTAGTGTTACAAAATGTAACATTAGTGTACCACGGGGTGGACTGCCGGTAAAGCGGGATCGGTGAGGATCAGGACTTCTGCTGTTGTTTTGTCATATGCAGCAGGAGGATGAATGACGCGATCAGGATCGCATAGGATACCGGGATCACGATCAGGGCCTTCTGCAGCCCGTAGAGGTCCCCGAAATAGCCCATGATCCAGGTAGCGAACCCGATCCCGGGGATCCCGGCACATGAGAGCAGGATGAACAGCAGGGTATGGTCGCCTGAGACGAAACTGGTGGATACCGACTGGATCGTAGGCCAGTAGGGTGCTACTGCCAGACCGGAGAAGAAGAGCATGAGGTAGAACACCGCGATGGAGGGGGTCAGATAGACCCCGATGCTGACGATGAATCCCAGGACCGAAGCCCAGAGCAGCAGCCATCGGTCTCCGTGGTGACCGCGGGTCATCTTTCCCGTACCGATCCTGCCGATGGCCATGGCAAGGGCGAAGATACCGGTCCCGATCCCGGCGGCATCTGCCAGGGTGGTGAAGTGCACCTGGATATAGCTTGCACTCCAGAAGGTGAACGCCGCTTCTGCAGCCCCGCCGAAGAAGATGGCGAGGGCGAGCACCCAGAAGATCGGCTGACTGAAACACTGAGCCCAGTCCTTCCATCTGACCGATTCTCCCGATTCGGTGATCTGGTCATCAGGGGGGAAGAACAGGATCGAAGAGAGGACCGCGATGATCCCCGTGCCGATGAACAGCGCTCTCCAGGGGACTTGGTAGGAGAGCAGGAACCCGGTCAGGATGACCGTGACGACGACTCCGATGGAATAGAAGGCATTGACATAGTTGAGGTACTTGTTGGACTCGAGCGGGTGTGCATCGTGGACGAGGGGATTGGTCAGGGCTTCGATCAGACCGCTGCCCAGTCCCATGATGACCATGCAGATGAGGACCATCTCGTAGCTTGGTGAGAGTCCCGCACCGATGAGTGACAGCCCGACGATGACCATTCCCAGTCCCACGGCTATGCGCTTGGTGATCAGAGAGGCGATGAACCCGCTGGCAAGCAGTGCTGCGAGGATGAGAAAACTCTTCACTCCGCCGAGAGCTCCCCCTCCGGAGTAGGTGAAAGAGAACTCCCGGGCCATGCTGATCAGGCAGATGGGGGTGATCACCATGCTCGCCGCATAGATGAACAGCGCGGCACTCGATGCGATGTCTATTCGTTTGATCTTCATGGACAGAGTATATGGTCAACTGATGGCAACTGCAAGTGAAATGTGTTATAGTCTTCGGCATGATTAAGAAACGGGTTGTATGTGTGTTCACCGGGAACGGTAAGGGTAAGACGACTGCAGGACTCGGGATGGTCTTCCGAGCTACGGGACATGGTCAGAAGTGTGCGGTGATCCAGTTCATAAAGAGCGACCCCAGTCACTGGGGAGAGTACCGGACGGCAGAGAGACTCGGTGTCGTCTGGGAGAACTTCGGTCACGGGTTCACCTGGAAGCAGGAGGACCAGCAGCAGTCGATCGAGGACTACCGAAGCGGATGGGAACGGGTAAAAGAGCTCATAGGATCGCATAGCTATGATCTGGTGATGCTCGATGAGATATCATACGGTATGAGCTATGGCTGGCTTGATACCGCTGAGGTGGTCAGCTGGCTGCAGGAGCATCGGCAGGAGCTCCCTACGATGATCCTCACAGGACGGGATATGCCTGAAGCGGTGATCGGGTTCGCTGATATGGTATCGGAGATCCAGGAGATCAAACACCACTTCACCGACCAGCAGGTCGCTGCCCAGAAAGGGGTCGAGTTCTAAAAAGAGGATTCTGACTGGATGTGAAGCTCATCTCCTTCTGGCATAGAAGATGATCACCGAGGATGCGATGATGATCATACCGATGACGCTCAGCAGATCCGGGTCTTCCGCGGGGAATATGATCCAGCTGAGAAGTGCCCCTGAGACGGGAATGATGAACTTGAAGATGTTGATCTCAGAGACCTTGATCTCCGGCTTCTGCAGCAGGGTGTACCAGATGGAGAACGAGAACCCTGAGACCGCACTGAGCCATATGAGGGCGATATAGAAGACCGCAGGGAGCGCGAGGGAGGGAATGCCCTCGATGAAGAACGATGCGATCAGGAGCATGATCCCGCCGATCAGGATCTGTGAGGCATTGAGCATCATCGGGTCTACCGGGTTCTTCTTGACGATGACCTGACTGAAGGCGTTCATCATGCTCGATGAGAGCAGCAGGAGGATCCCCAGCAGTTCAGTCCTTCCGGCAGCGGTGGAGGTGTTCCTTCCCAGGCTGATGAGGACCACCCCGGCGAGCGCGACGGTGAGGCTGACCACCTTCTGTGCATTGAGCCGATCGTCGTGCAGCGTGAAATGGGCGGTGATCGCTGAGATCAGCGGACCTGCTCCGACGATGATCGCGGCGATCCCTGCAGGCAGCAGGTTGATACCGTTGAAATAGAGTCCATACATGATCGAAGTCTGCAGACTTCCCACCAGCAGAGCAAGGGCCCAGTGTTCCTTGAGAAAGGGGATGAGTCCTGAGGGATTACCGGAGATGATCAGTACGATGATGCCTGCGATGAAGAATCGGATGCCGGCAAAATAGAGCGGGGAAGCGTATTGCAGACCCACCTTCACTCCGGCGAAGGCGGTGGACCAGAGCAGGCAGGCTATGATGGCTTTGATATAGTTCTTATGCATGATGGCGGGAGTATATAGGAATGTGTGAGCAGATGCAAGCTTGCTGTACATACCGCATGGCTCCTGTTATGATGATACGATCTGCCGCCGAAGGCAAGAGGTGAAGAGAGGTGGATGATGACGTTGGAAATGTCCAGTAATCAGGAAGACTATCTAGAATCGATCTACAAGATCATCCATCAGAAGGAGGCGGTACGGGTCAAGGATATCGCTGAGGACCTGGGAGTGAGAAACCCCAGTGTCACCTCAGCTCTGCAGACCCTCTCACGCGAAGGGCTGATCAACTACGAACCGTACGGGGTGATCACGCTTACCGAGACAGGCCGCAGAAGAGCCTTCATGATCTACCAGAAACACTGCGTCATCCAGGACTTCTTCGAACATGTGCTCGGGATCGACAGTGATGAGGCCGCCCGCCAGGCCTGCCTGATGGAGCACGGTATGAACGACCATATCTTCAAGCGGGTGATCCAGCTCATGAGGCTCCTGTTCGATACCGATCACAGCGGGATGCCCTGGCAGGAGTTCTTTACCCGCTACTGTGAGGGACATGATGTGGACCTGGCAGACCCTGATGCCGTGCAGCAGTTCATCAGGCATGGCAGTGATCAGGATTGAGTTTCGCTGAAGGTCCCCGGAAACACAGAAGAGCCGCTGTACGAGATGATCGCACAGCGGCTCTTCTGTGTAGTACGGTGGTGTCTCTACGGGGTCTTCTTGATCATCTGATTGTACCGGACCACCAGATGGACGGCCGCCTCTGATCTGCCGATGTTTTCTATGGTGTGGTTGATGTCACAGTGATAGGAGATGAAATCTCCCTTACGCAGATCTGCGATGTTCTCTCCTGCGGTGACCCGTACCTGTCCCTTGATCACGGTCAGGAACTCCTCTGTCTTGGGGAAATGGGCCTCAGAGGGCAGGCTGGTTCCCGGTGCGAAGGTCATCATGTACATCTCAAGGTCTTCGACCATGCTCAGAGGGGAGAGCACATGGATGTGCACTCCCTCCTCTTCGGTATCGAGGGTGGTGATGTTCTCATACCGGTGTACCTTGAATTTCCGTTTCGGCTCTGCAGCACCGGCGAGCAGGGTATGGATCTCGACTCCCAGACCCTGAGCGATCTTCCAGATCGTGGCGATCGTGGGGTTCACCTTGTCTGATTCAATCTGACTGAGCATCGCTTTTGAGACCCCGCTGCGCTCTGAGAGCACGTTAAGTGTCAGCTTCTGATCTGATCTGAGCTGCTGGATGTTCTTCCCGACCATCGGTGGCTTTTCCATGATCCCTCCTGATGACGCTCATGCGTTTTCCATATCGTGAAATAAGTTTGACATAATGAATAAGATTCACTATAATGAAATCAGTTCACTATATTGTACTTCTGGCTGAGAGAATAGTCAAGAAAATCTGATCGTCCATGGAGCAGCTCTATGAAGCGTATTCTGATAAACGGATCACTCGGACAGCTTGGATCGGAGATCGCTGTCGCTCTTCGTACGCGGTACGGTGCCGACCAGGTCGTCCTTACCGATATCAGGGATGATATCAACACAGAACTGATCGAGCAGGGACCCTTTTACAAAGTGGACTGCAGGGATGGAAAGCGTCTGAGTGAGATCGTGAACGAGCACTCGATCGATACCATCTATCATCTGGCAGCCCTGCTTTCTGCTACGTCTGAACGGGATCCGCTTCTGGCGTGGGACATAAACATGAACGGGTTGATGACTGCCCTGGAGGTAGCCCGCGAATCCTCCTGTGCGGTGTTCACCCCGTCCTCTATCGGTTCCTTCGGACCGACCACCCCGAAGGATTTCACCCCGCAGGACACCGTCCAGAGGCCTACCTCCATGTACGGTATCACCAAAGTAGCAGGAGAGCTGCTGTGTGACTACTATCATCACCGGTACGATGTCGATACCCGGGGGGTCCGCTATCCCGGGATCATCTCCAGTATGACCCCTCCCGGTGGAGGTACGACTGATTATGCTGTGGAGATCTACTATGCGGCGGTGACCAGTAAGTCTTATGAGTGTCCTCTTGCAGGGAACACCTATCTTGATATGATGTATATGCCTGATGCGGTGTCGGCTGCCATCAGGATCATGGAGGCCGACCCTGATGCCCTGCGGCACCGCAATGCATTCAATGTGACCTCCATGAGTTTCTGTCCGGAAGAGCAGGCTGCCTATATCAGGAACCATGTCCCTGATTTTCAGCTGACCTATGCGATCGATCCGGTCAAACAGGCGATCGCTGATTCCTGGCCGAACTCGCTCGAGGACTATGCGGCTCAGGTGGAGTGGGGATGGAAGCCCACCTATGATCTTGCTTCCATGACTGATGATATGATCAGGACACTGCGGGAACGCAAGGCGAATGGACTGCCGCTGAACTGGCAGGCAGAAAAAAGGAAGGCAGAATGATGTTCGGGACGATGAAGGATGATCTGAAGCGACTGTTCACCGAGTTGGAGGAGCAGGGACTCTATAAGCATGAGCGGGTGATCGATTCTCCTCAGGGAGCTCATATCACGGTGCAGGAGGGTGCGGAAGTGCTGAACTTCTGTGCGAACAACTATCTGGGACTTGCCGATGAGCCGGCGGTGATCAGAGGTGCTGCAGAGGCGATGGAGCGCTGGGGGTACGGGCTGTCGTCAGTGCGGTTCATCTGCGGTACGCAGGGGCTTCATAAGGAGCTGGAAGGTCGGATGAGCAGATTCCTCGGTACCGAGGATACCATCCTCTATGCCGCCTGCTTCGATGCGAACGGCGGTCTGTTCGAACCGCTGCTCTCCTCTGAGGATGCCCTGATCTCAGATCAGCTCAACCATGCGTCCATCATCGATGGTGTCAGACTCTGCAAGGCGCGCAGGTACCGATATGCCCATTCGGATATGAAGGATCTCGAACGATGTCTCAAGGAGTCCGGTGACGCACGTTACCGGCTCATAGCCACCGACGGGGTCTTCTCCATGGATGGTGATATAGCCAGACTGCATGAGATCTGTGATCTTGCAGAGCGCTATGATGCACTGGTCATGGTGGATGACTCCCATGCGACCGGCTTCATCGGAGAGACCGGCAGGGGGACCAGCGAGTACTGCGGTGTCCTCGGCAGGGTCGATATCATCACCACGACCTTCGGTAAGGCCCTCGGAGGTGCGAGCGGAGGCTGCACCTCGGGGCGCAAAGAGATCATCGAGCTGCTCCGACAGCGTTCGAGGCCCTATCTGTTCTCGAACACGCTCGCACCTGCGGTAGCAGGCGGCACGCTCGCGGTCCTGGATCTGCTCGAAGCGTCCACTCAGCGACGCGACCGGCTCATGGCATCGGCGGCACGGTTCAAGAGCGCCATCAAGAAGATGGGGTTCACGATCGTGGACGGCGAGACGCCCATCGTACCGGTCATGCTCCATGATGAGGTGACGGCTGTCACCATGGCTGATCTGCTGCTCAAGGAGGGGATCTATGTGATCGGGTTCGTCTATCCGGTGGTTCCCAAGGGATCTGCACGGATCAGGGTGCAGATCTCAGCAGCCCATTCACCCGAAGATCTCGATACCGCCCTCGCAGCGTTCGAGAAGGTGGGCAGAGTGATGGGGATCCTGCCTGCCTGATCAGCCGTGAAGCTTCTGGATGAGGCCCCAGTATCCGAAGACGGTCCTCTGGTCCTGCTGGGGATTTGCGGTGACCATCAGGGTCACCTCCGAACGATCGGGACGTATCACCCTGCAGCTGTGGGAATATTTCTTGCCGGGTGTCGATCGTGAGAGCGTGTGGTCATCTTCCCAGAGGATCAGATCATCAGGATGGATCACCTGTCTGATATATGCCGCATCGATCAGCTCATCGGGTACATCGGTGGTGCCGAAGTAGAGTTCCTTCGCCGCAGGGGAGAGGGTGTACCTGCCCGTGTATCGATCGTATGACCAGTAGCCGGTATGGGTGTAGGCAAGGATAGCTTCCAGCTGTTCCTTCTGATTGATCATCTGCTGCTCTTTTCGTACCATGTCGGTGATATCACTGACGACCGTGAGCGTATGGGTACCCTCGTGCAGATCTCCCATGACCGGATGGACCCTCATTCTCAGGATACGGATCTCACCGCTTCTCCGTTCGATCTCCATCGTATAGGAGAGGTCCTCTGTCGTGGTCTTTGTCGCCTGCAGGTTGGCAAAGACCTCGGTATCATCACTGCTGTTGTGGATCATCGACTCCACCAGAGTGAATGAGGGGCTGATCCCATAGGGTTCGAACCCGAAGATGCGGTAGAGCTCCTCAGACCAGTGCATGGTCTCCGAATTGATCGGGGAGAGGCAGTATCCCATGTGAGTCGTCCTCTGTGTCTCGTTGAGGAAGAAGGTCTCATGTTCGAGCTGCAGTTCGCGTTCTTTCTCTCTGGTGATATCGATCGTATACCCGATCATGATCTCATGATGTCCCTGTTCATCCCTCTTTACGACGATCCCCCCATTTCGCACCCAGACCCACCTGTCGGTACTCTGATGTCTTAGTCTGAACTCGAAGGCATCGATCTGGGTCCTGTCTGGACTGAAGAGCTGCCCCAGATGGCTGTGCATCTGATCGGCCTGTGAAGGATGACAGAGCTTCATCAGCTCTGTTCGTGAGGGGATGGGACGCTGCAGCGTCCCGTCCCTGAGCGGGAGGCCGATGACCGGGGTGAAGTTCGTATCGACGGTGAGCGTGCCGGTGGTGAAGTCAGCCTCCCATATCGTCATGCGCGAGTGGCTGAGAGCGAATTCAAGCCGTCTGTTCTGCTTCTCCAGCTGGTTCCTGTCTTCGAGCTCACCGGAGATGCATATGAGTGATATGACCACCCCCGTGAGATTGTTGAGCGAGGTGTAGAAGGGCATGATCGAGATCCTGACTGGGATATCGTTGAAGAGTGTCCATTCGAAGGTGTGTCCCTTCTGTGTCCTGAAGGTCTGCTTGATCAGACCGATGATCTGCAAGACAGACTCTGGCATGTTGTGCGGGTCATGGTAGAAGCTGATGGGCTGATCGAGCATGGCGTGGGGGAAGTAGTAGAGGGAATCGAACTGAGGTGAGACGTTCATGAGTCTGAGGTCCTCAGAGATGTGGAAGATGATGGGGGACCTCTCTTCGGCAAGGCGGCGTCTGAACTCCTGTGCGAATCCTGCTGTGATCTCCCGGAAATGAGTGTTTCGATGCATTGATGTATCTCCTTTCTCCGTCAGACTGCTTTGATGATGTCCTTCTCGATCTGTCTGCCGTACTCCATGAGGTCCTTGAGGATGAGGCGGTCCGCATTCGAAGTATCTTTGCTCGCTGCCTTCTCTGCGATCTTCCGGGTATAGAACTGATAGCTCACCATGATATCACCGGGAGGGAAGAGCAGTCTGCTCGAGCAGAAGCTGAGCCACTTACGATGTTCCTGTGCACTGAGCACTTCGGGGAAGTTCCTGCAGGTATACCGCCACACCATCTCAGGGATTCGTGGGTCATCGAATCGGAGGGGCAGCTGCAGCAGTTCCTCTGCAGGGGTCTCATGGATGATGGAGAACCGGTCTTTATCACTGTCGCTGAAGAAACCGCCTGCATAGATCATGAAATCAGGATCAGAGACCTGCTCCTGATAGGGTCTGCTCAGAGCGCTGTGGACTTTCCCAGCAAGGTCCTTCCGTGCCCGGATGGCGCTGTAGTGTTCTCTGCAGAGTCCCTTGTCGATATGGAGACGTTCGGCTATCTCATCGGTAAGCACTGATGCGGGGGAGATGAAGGGGCACTTGTTCAGTGCGATCCGGGTAAGCTGGGGGTTGCTCAGCAGTTCTTCTTCGGATGCGCCGAGCAGCTGCCCGGGGTCGCGGGAGAGGTCGAAGCAGAGTACCGAGTTGCTGTTGTGAGGATCAGCGGCGACGGGCATGAGCAGGGCGGTGCAGCCGTGCTCAGTGGTATGGATCGCTGCGGTGTGCAGGAACGGCTTCTGTTCGTGCAGCTGTACGAGGTCCTTGAGAGCACGCTTCTGACGGTGACTATAGGCGTAGGCATACAGCTCCGGCTGCTGCTCGCGGATCAGCCGTGCCACATTGATCGTCGCATAGACGTCAGCCAGAGCATCATGTGCATCCTCATGGGCTATGGCATTGGCTTCGGTGATCTTCTCGAGCCGGAAGCTCGGGCGGTCGTTCTCGTTCTTCGGCCATATGATGCCCTCGGGTCTGAAGTCATGGGCTGCCCGCAGGACGTTGAGGATGTCCCACCTGCTGTTCCCGCCGGCATACTCCCGCTGATAGGGGTCATGGAAGTTACGGTACAGGGCATTGCGGATGAACTCATCGTCGAACTGGATGCTGTTGAAGCCTGCTGTACAGGTACCCGGTCGTAAGAGCTCCCTGTTGATCTGCTCTATGAACTCTGCCTCACAGATCCCCTCTTCGAGGGTCTTCTGCGGGGTGATGCCGGTCACCAGACAGGCGAGGGGGTCGGGCAGGTAGTCGGGGGTGATACGGCAGTAGAGCACCGAAGGCTCTTCGATGATGTTGAGGTCCATATCTGTACGTACGGCTGCATACTGTGCGATGCGGTCGTACTGTGAGTTGATGCCGAAGGTCTCGAGGTCATACCAGAGGATCGTTTGTGGTCTATACATGGGTTCGAGTATACCATAACTGGAAAAGAACAGGTAGAGCTTTACTGCATCCATTGATCACACATGTTATGATAGGAGAAGGAGGCTCTGTGATGTGTTTCAATATGTCTCTGGTGACTGACCGGCTGGCGCTCGAGGGTGAGTTCGGTGCGGTCTTCGAGCAGTTCCCCTCATACAGCGGCGGAAGTACCCCGTCGATCGAGTATTACAACCGCTCAGGGTTCTCCCATCCCCTGTGGCCGGTGGTCACGGTGCAGGATCCCGGGAATTTCTCCAGTGCGCACTGGGGGCTGGTCCCCTCCTGGGTCAAAGACCGGGAGAGTGCCCTGCGTCTGCAGGATATGACGCTCAATGCACGTGGTGAGAGTATCTGGGAGAAGCCCTCCTTCCGCAGTGCCGCAGCACATGCTCAGCGCTGCCTGATCCCGGTGGACGGGTTCTTCGAACCGCATGAGCATGAGGGGAAGAGCTATCCGTTCTATATCCATCGGGAGGGCAAGCTGTTCGCTCTGGCCGGGATCTATGACCGATGGGTCGGTCCGCAGACCGGCAGGGAGTACCTGAGTTTTTCGATCATCACCGCCGATGCCGCGGGGCTCATCGATACCATCCATAACAAGAAGCACCGCATGCCGCTGATCCTCACGGCGCAGCAGTATCCCCGGTGGCTGGATTCAGATCTTTCGCAGGAGCAGGTGAGGCAGATGCTCGGCGATGACAGGCTGCCGGAACTGTTCGCCCACCCGGTGTCAAAGCAGCTCTACAGCAGGACCCCTGCCGCTCTGGAGCCTTCGGTGCAGAAGCAGTGTCTTACCGGTATCGATGCGGTTGATAGGATCGCTCTTCGATGATATACTTATCGTATGTTAAGCATACCCATACAGGACGAGCTCTCAGAATGCAGTGTCCCCTGCTACCTGTCGCCTGTCCATGCCGGATTCCCCTCTCCTGCGGCTGATTATGCCGATGAGGGGCTTGATTTCAACAGACTGCTCATCCACCGCAAGGCAGCGACCTACTGTCTGCGGGTCGCCGGTGAATCCATGATCGGTGCGGGGATCCTCCCCGATGATATCCTGGTGGTGGATCGCTCGCTCACGCCGGCTGACCGCGATATCGTGGTGGCCTCCCTTGATGGTGAGTTCACCGTCAAGCGGTTCTTCCACCGTGACCGGCGGATCATCCTCAGACCGGAGAATCCCATGTTCGAAGATATCATCATCGGTCCTGAAGAGGATTTCAGTATGTTCGGGGTCGTCACCGCTGTGGTGCGTCAGTACCGGGGAGCTCAGTGATGATCGGCCTGGTCGACTGCAACAGCTTCTATGCTGCCTGTGAGCGGATCTTCCGTCCCGATCTGCAGCGGGTGCCGGTGGCGGTGCTTTCGAACAATGATGGCTGTATCGTGGCGATGAGCAGTGAGCTCAAGGCTCTCGGGATCAAGCGGGGTGCACCGTACTTCAAGGTACGCGATCGCCTGGCTCAGCTGGGAACAGCGGTGTTCTCTTCGAACTATACGCTCTATCAGGACCTGTCGGATCGGGTGATGGATGTCATAGGCTCGTTCGGGGATCCGATCGAGGTCTATTCGATCGATGAGGCGTTCATCTTCCCGACCGGTCCTGAAGGCAGGCTCAGAGCCCTCGGTTCAGCGATCAGGAGCGAGGTCTCCCGGCTCACGGGGGTCCCGGTATCGGTGGGGTTCGGCAGGACCAAGACTCTTGCCAAACTGGCGGGGAAGATCGCCAAGCATGAGCCTGACGGGGTCTTCCTGCTTGATGCCGGGCATGAACAGGAGGTCCTCAGGCAGGTGAATGTGGTGGATGTCTGGGGAGTGGGGACCCGCAAGGCCAGATATCTGTATGCCAAAGGGATCCGCAGCGCCTATGATCTGAGCCGCTGCGAGGATCACTGGATCAGAAAGCATCTGACTCTGGTGACCCTCAAGACCGTCTGGGAACTGCGGGGAATCGACGCGATCGAACGAGATCTCTCTCCGCTGCCGCGCAAGGGGATCCTCTCGTCCCTGGGATTCAGTCAGGGGGTCGAGGATCTTGAGACCCTCAGACAGGCTGTGGTGATCTATGCACAGACGGCGGTGACAAAACTGCAGGAGCAGCGTTCAGAGACTCAGTCGGTCACAGTCTTCGTGCAGACCCACCGGTACAAGGATGATTTCTACAGCAACTCCCTCACGCTCAGACTGCCGATGCCCACCGCGTATCTGCCTGATATCATAGGGCCGGCACTGAAGGGGCTGCAGTGCATCTTCATCGAGGGGCTCACCTATGCGAAGGCAGGAGTCTACCTCTCCGGTATCGACGGGCTTGACCGCTATCAGGGGGATCTGTTCGATGAGGGAAGGGACAAGAAGCGGAAGATGGCGCAGGCGGTGCATGAGGTGCAGTCCCGGTACGGGAAGAGGATCCTCACCTGCAGGGCGGCAGCATCCGAAGAGCCCTGGACCATGAAGCGGCAGATGCTCTCAGGGTGCTGCACGACACGTTGGGAGGATCTCCCTCCCGTCAGATGAGCTGTTTCAATGCAGCGATGGCGCGGTCATAGTCAGGGTGTTCGGTATTCTCCGAGAGTACTTCGATATAGCGGATGATGTTCTGCTCGTCGACGATGAACACGGCCCGGTTCTCCAGCCGGAGCTCTTCGATCAGGATCCCGTATGACAGTCCGAAATTCCCATCATAATGGTCTGACAGAGTGATCACACGATCGATCCCTGCGGCTCCGCACCAGCGGGACTGCGCGAAGGGCAGGTCCATACTGACTGTGAGCACAGTGACATGGTCTGAGAAGTCGGCAGCTTCCTTGTTGAATCTTCGTGTCTGCGCATCACAGACCCCGGTATCCAGTGACGGGACGGCACTGATGAGCTTGATGGTACCTTCATAGTCCTTCAGGCTCCTTTTGGTCTTGCCGGTATCCAGAAGCAGGAAATCGGGTGCTGGATCCCCGATAGATAACTCTTTTCCCAACAATGTGATTGGTTCTCCATGCATGAATGCGGTCCTATTTTCTTTCATTTCACTGTAACCTCCGATGGTATACTAGCTTTAATATATAAATCACGGTGCAATAAGGCAAATTTTTGTATTAGTGATTTACAAATCATCTGTTAAGATAGATAATACTAGGTGAGAATTCTGTAGAAACAGCAAAAACCATCAATAAGAGCTTGATTATATGGTATATGCTTTATATCATAAGCATGATATACTACAGTACAACAATGTAATTAGGGGGAATATATGAAAAAGCAAACACTTTTGCGTTTTATGGTCGGCTTAGCATTGATCATATCCCTTGTCGGTTGCCAGACAAAGGCACCCGAAGTGGCAGTGGTCGAGGCTGAAAAGCCGGTAGTGGTTGCTGAACCTGCAAAAGAAGAAGTCGTCGTCGAAGCTCCTGCACCTGTTGAAGAACCTGTTGCTGAGGAGCCTGTGGTTGAAGAACCCGTCGTCGAAGTGGTGGAAGAGGTTGTCATGGAAGACCTCAGCGTTAAGCTGATCATGACAAGTGATGTCAATGGTAAGTTATTTCCATACGATGTAGTCAACGGCAAGTCCACTGACACATCACTTGCTCAGATCTATTCGTTTGTCGCTGATAACCGCGCGGACAAAGATCAGGCAGTTGTCCTCCTGGACGGTGGTAATGTACTTCAGGGTGATCTCGTTGTAGACTATTACAACAACTTCAAATCAGGTTCGGAACACATTGTCGCTTCAGTGATGAATGCGATGGGCTATGATGCCGCTGTTCCTGGTGCAGATGATGTAGCAGTCGGACAGGATCTGTTCGTAAAAGTCGGAATGGAATCAGATTTCCCCTGGATGGCAGCAAATGCCGTCGATGCGAAAACAGGAAAGCCCCTCACTCAGCCCTATACCGTCATAGAGAAAGACGGCATCAAGGTCGCTGTCCTGGGTATGTCTTCACCTGAGATCGCTGTCCCCGCAGGTATCGAACTTGAGGATATGGTGACAACCGCCAAGAAGTGGCTGCCGATCATCCAAGTACGAGAGAATCCTGATGTGATCGTTGGTCTGTTCCAGACAGAAGGTTCAAAAGCCGGTCTGGATGTAGCTCAGCAGGTAAGAGGGTTCGATGTGATCTTTGCCGGTCAGAAGACCTCCCTCACACGAAATCCTGATGGAAAGAGTATCTATG
The DNA here is from genome assembly GCA_021736385.1 of Spirochaetia bacterium. Lineage (GTDB taxonomy): Bacteria > Spirochaetota > Spirochaetia > CAKZLE01 > CAKZLE01 > JAIPFY01. The sequence goes on from JAIPFY010000035.1 coordinate 31,001, forward strand.
TAGTCGGCGCTCAGGGCGATGCGAAATCTGTAGGAACTGCAGATATCACACTGTCATGGGACAAGGCAAGCGGAGATTATATGGTATCCAAGGTACTGGGTCGAACTCAGGCAATGGCTTCATACCCTGTAAGCAAAGCTGCAACAGCTGGTTTCGGATACGTTATCGATGAACTCAAAGCAGCAGTCAAGACTCCTGTCGGTTACCTTGAAGAGACACTTCTCGCAAACGATTCACTGTTCGGTGATTCAGCGATGGTAGACCTGATCCATAACCTCCAGTTGGAAATGACCGGTGCTGATGTATCGTTCGCAGCCCCTCCAGTAGCTAATGTTAAGCTTCTGAAAGGACCTATCACGGTACAGGATATTCTGTTCGCACAGGATATGTTCAATGTTGAAGACAATATTCCCTGGCTATATACCGGAGAGATGACAGGTGCCGAGATCGATGCGTACCTCGAATACTCCTATGCAAACTGGTTCAACCAGATGAAAACGATCAGAGACAGCCTCCTTGGCGGACTTGACTACTACAATTGGGACAGCGCTGCTGGAATCAACTATATCGTAGATGTCAGAAAACCTGCTGGAGAGAAAGTCAAGATCACCACTAACGCAGACGGTTCGAAGTTCGATATGGACAAGACCTATACGGTAGTCATGAATGCTTACCGAGCAAACGATGTTGGCGGCTTCCTTTCCAAGGGTGTCGGACTCTCAGCTCGAGAAGTCAGTTCACGAGTCATCTCCTCCTACTCAGTGGACCTGATGAAAGGTTTCATGATGGGCGACAAGATGCTCGGAAAGATCGTACCTGAAGTTGATAACAACTGGTTCGCATCCCCGATCATCTGGGCTAAGAGAGGAATGGAAAAGGATATGATGCTTCTTAAATAAGCAGCTGTATCGTAATTGAGTCATACACAGGCTATCCCTCCGGGATAGCCTGTTTTGTCGTAGGGGCTTCTTTCGGTGAAGAAGAGGTCCCGCTCTACCGACAGCTGATGGGTCTGTGGTATACTAATATGAGAATGACAGAGACAATGTGGAGGCCGTTATGGATGATGTGATACGCTGGGGGGTGCTCAGCACCGCGAAGATCGGGATGAAGCAGGTGATCCCTGCGATGCAGAAGGCAGAGGGGACGGTTGTCGCCGCGATAGCCTCGCGTGACGGCGAGAGGGCTGCAGAGGCTGCTGCCGAGCTGGGTATCGAACGATCCTATGGGTCGTACGAGCAGCTGTTGGCTGATCCTGAGATCGATGCGATCTATATACCGCTTCCCAATCATATGCATGTTCCCTGGATAAAAAGAGCCGCACAGGCCGGCAAGCATGTGCTGTGTGAGAAGCCGTTGGCATTGCATGCCGGGGAGATCAGGGAACTGATCGCTCTCAGGGATGAGCATCAGGTGGTGATAGGGGAGGCGTTCATGGTGCTCCATCACCCGAGGTGGCAGCGGGTCAGACAGCTGATCGATGAGGAGCTGGTGGGGACCCTGAGGCATGTGGACGGGTTCTTCAGTTTCTTCAATGTAGATGCTTCCAACATACGCAACAATCCCGAATACGGCGGTGGGAGTGTCTATGACATCGGGGTCTATCCGGTGGTGACCACCCGTATGGCAACAGGCGAGGAACCGATCGAAGTCATGGCCTCTGGATCCTTCGATCCAGCCTTCAAGGTCGATACCCTCTCATCGGTCCTGATGCGATTTCCCACCTTCACTGCCTCTTTTACCTGTTCCATGCAGATCTCTGCGTACCAGCAGATGCGGTTCTTCGGTGAGGCATCGGTCATGAGCATCAATATGCCGTTCAATCCCCCGGATGATCAGGACCTGACCATCGATATAGCAACAGGGATCAGGCCAGAGGAGTGTTGTTCTCTGGAGTCGATCCCTGCCTGTAATCATTATACCCTGCAGGCTGAAGCGTTCCGGGAGAGTGTCCTGCACGATACCCCTTTTGCAGGCGGTCTTGAACATGCCTTTGCCAATGAGAGCGTGATCGATGCGATCTATCGCTCTATGAAGAGCAGAGCCTGGGAGACGGTGATCAAGCTGTAGGGACAAGACGGTGAGCATCGTGTGACACCTGCTCAGACACGCAAGGCCTTCCACTGGGGCGATCGCTCCTGTAAGCGGTACTTGTGTAGGTTTTAGATGTGCTGTGTCTCAGCGGGCTCACTTGGTGAATCTGAAAAAAAGGGATGGTATCTATTGACCCTGCCATACGATCTGGATATAATCTGATTTCGGTTGACGGGGTGTTGCCTAGTGGCTAAGGCGCCTGCTTTGGGAGCAGGAGATCGGAGGTTCGAGTCCTCTCACCCCGAAAACCATTGCCGTTTCAGCGGCTGCGGTAAACTTGCGCTCATAGCTCAGCTGGATAGAGCAACGGCCTTCTAAGCCGTAGGTCAGAGGTTCGAATCCTCTTGGGCGTATAAAGGGTGAACCACCTTCAGGTGTTTCACCCTTTATTTGTCTAACGGGAATGAGAAGATCGTCGCAGTTTGCAGAAGTTCCCACCCAGCCTATCCATTTCTCGAAAATCAATATCTTTACCCTCCCGAATGAACTCCCTTGCCAAACTGCCAGAAGCAAACCATAGGTTTGCGGCAGGTTCCGAATCCTCTTGGGCGTATAAAGGGTGAACCACCTTCAGGTGTTTCACCCTTTATTTGTCTAACGGGAATGAGAAGATCGTCGCAGTTTGCAGAAGTTCCCACCCAGCCTATCCATTTCTCGAAAATCAATATC
>JAIPFY010000036.1 GCA_021736385.1 Spirochaetia bacterium
ATCATTCGAGCTTGGAAGAGATTACACGGAAAACCCCGGGATGCTTTCGGTAGATGGCTTTAACATGGGGGAAATAATCATATTCGGGCTACAGGATTAAAGATCTTATTCAAATGAAGTACAGACAGCACAAAAGAGGGAGCGCTCACCGCGCTCCCTCTTTCGTACCATCTATGGTTCTCTGTCTTTCTGTTTCTCGGTTTCTATACTTCTTCCGGCATCCTGCCGGCAGGCTGTCAGTTCTTGCCTGCGATCTTTCTCTGTGCTCTCGGCAGGATCTTCTTCCTCAGACGGATGTTCAGCGGGGTGATCTCCACGAGTTCATCATCCCTGATCATCGTGAGTGCTGACTCGGGGGTCATGGGGGTGACCGGAGTGAGGATGATGTTATTGTCCTTACCGGCTGCTCTCATGTTCGAAAGCTGTTTGCTTCTGGTGGGGTTCACATCAAGATCCTTCTCACGGTTATGTTCACCGACGATCATCCCTTCATAGACCGGATCACCGGGGATCACGAAGAGCTTTCCTCGCGGCTCGAGTCCGAAGATACCATAGGCGACACAGGCTCCTGCCCTGTCAGCGACCAGAGAACCGGTCTTTCGTCCGGGCAGATCGCCGCGGTAGGGTTCATACCCGTCTATGTAGGAGTTCATGATCCCCGTACCCTTGGTATCGGTCAGGAACTTATCACGATACCCGATCAGTGACCGTGATGGGATGGAGAACTCGATACGTACACGGCCTGAGTGATCATTCTGAAAACTGATCATGATCCCCTTTCGCTGCAGCAGCGTCTCGGTCACGATACCGGAATAATCCTCTTCGATATCGATAAGCAGATTCTCTATCGGTTCGGTCTTCTTTCCGTGTTCATCGGTCTTGAATATGACATGGGGTCGTCCGACACAGAACTCGAACCCTTCCCTTCGCATGGTCTCGATGATGATGGCCATCTGGAACTCACCACGGCCTTTCACGATGAACCCGTCACCGTCCGGTGCCTCTTCGATCTGAAGGGCGACATTCCTCAGTGCCTCTTTGTTCAATCGATCGAAGATCCTGCTGCTCTGGACATACTTGCCCTCTTTACCCACGAACGGTGAGTTGCTGACAGTGAACCGCATGGAGACCGTCGGTTCATCGACCTGGATCCTGGGGAGCGTCACCGGGTTGTCAGCCGTACAGATCGTATCACCGATGGTGATCGTATCGACACCCGACAGGATCACGATATCGCCGGGTTCCGCCTCTTCCACGGTCTCGAGCTTCAGTCCGCGATAGACCTGGATCTTGGAGACTTTGACCGGACGCTGGATCCCCTGGTCTCCCATGCAGATCAGACGGTCTTTGATCGAAAGCCTGCCGCTGTGTACGCGGCCGATGGCCATACGCCCGAGATAGTCCGAATAGTCCAGGTCCGATACCAGCAGCTGGAATGGGGCATCAGCATCGTACTCAGGACCGGGTATATGAGAGATGATGGTATCCATCAGTGGTTTCAGGGTAGTCGAATCATCCTCAAGAGAGAACTTGGCGATGCCTTCCCGTCCGTTGGAGTAGATGACCGGACATTCAAGATGGTCATCGTCCGCTCCCAGATCGATCAGGAGTTCAAGGACTTCATGATAGACCTCTTCCGCACGGGCATCCTGCCTGTCGATCTTGTTGATCAGGATAATGATCTCCAGGTTCATCGCAAGGGCCTTGAGGAGCACGAAACGGGTCTGCGGGAGAGGACCTTCAGCCGCATCCACAAGCAGTACCACACCATCGACCATCGACAGTGCACGCTCTACCTCTCCGCCGAAATCGGCGTGCCCGGGAGTATCGAGGATATTCACCCTGATACCGTCCCAGAGGACTTCGCAGTTCTTCGCAGAGATCGTGATCCCGCGTTCCCGTTCGATATCACCGGAGTCCATGATCCGGTCAGCGACTGATTCGTTCAGTCTGAACAGTCCGCTCTGCTTGAACATCGAATCTACCAGGGTGGTCTTTCCATGGTCTACATGGGCAATAATGGCTATATTTCTAATAGACTTATTACGTACTAGATTGAGACTTGATTGCTTATCTGTCATGATACTTCCTACATGGGGGGTTTGATTGCTCTTCTGTTTCCCGAGAGAACCCAGAGAAGACCCTACAGCATCGGCTGGTTTATAGCAAGAGGTTACTCTCTGTTCACGCAAGAAATAGCTGATTTCTCACAACTATCTACGCTCAAGAGGTCAGAAATGAGCCCGTATCAGAGACCGTATCCTTAAAGTTTACAACTTTTATGAACTTTAGACTGTACGGGGTCTTCTCCAGATAGTATATTATCAGCATGGAACACAAGAAAGATGAACAAGAACAGCAGCTGACCTTCTCCGTAGAAGGCATGACCTGTGCCTCATGTGTACGCATCGTGGAACGCCAGCTGAAGAAAATCGAAGGGATCTCCTATGTATCGGTCAATCTCGCTACCGAGAAGGCCCTGATCATATCACAGCAGCCGATCGATGAGGGCTTCATCCGTGAGAAGATCAGCGAGACCGGGTATACCTACCGGGAGGATGCCCCCACTGAAGACCTGCTCCTGAAGCGGTTCGCTGCTGCGAAGCATAATCTGATCCTTGCACTGTCGGCGACCGTACCGATCATGATCCTCATGATCGGGCATATGGCCGGCATCATGATCCCGGGGTTTCACTACCTCGAACTGATCTCAGGAGCCTTCGTGCTTGCACTCCCGGGCAGATCGGTCGTCAGAGGGGCCTACATCGCCGTCACACACCGGCATACCAACATGGACACGCTGGTGACCATCGGTGCCGTCGTGGCTTGGCTGACCGTCCCGCTGCTGCTGTTCGGGATGCCCATTGCCAGCTTCGGGGCGCTCTCATCCATGCTGATCACCTTCCATCTGGCAGGACGCTATATCGAGTCACGTCTCAAATACCGTGCTTCCACTGACATCAGAGCGCTGCTGTCAGCCCAGAGTTCGAGTGCCAATCTGATCATCTCCACAGAGGGGGCAGCTCCTGAGGTGCGTCAGGTTTCGATCGATACGGTGAAGAAGGATGCCCTGGTGCTGATCAGGACTGGAGAGCGCATCCCCCTTGACGGGGAGGTCGTAGAGGGGACAGGATTTGTCGACGCCTCCATGGTGACCGGGGAACCGGTACCCGCTGCCGCAGCTGCCGGGGATCAGATGATCGGAGGAACGGTCCTGGTACAGGGGTCCCTCACCATCAGGGTCACCCATACCGGTGAGGACACCTTCCTCTCCCGCATGATCAAACTCGTGGAGCAGGCACAGTCCTCTCAGGTGCCGATCCAGGCGCTCGCCGATCAGGTGACCAAGGTCTTCATCCCCATCGTCTTCTCGATCGCGATCCTGACAGCTCTGCTGTGGGGACTGTTCTACCAGCAGCTGCTGCCCTACCTCTCTGCCATGGCAGAGATCCTTCCCTGGATATCGCTCGAGGGAGGAGCCTTCTCCACGGCCCTCTCTGTGGCGATCTCGATCCTGGTGATCGCCTGCCCCTGCGCGCTGGGACTGGCGACCCCCATGGCCCTGGTTGCCGGCAGCGGAGCTGCGGCGAAACGGGGTATGATCATCAAAGACGGTGAGGCTATCCAGCTTGCAAAGGATATCGACATCATCCTGCTGGACAAGACCGGGACGATCACCGAGGGCAAGCCGTCGCTCACCTACACGAACCTCACCGATGCACAGCTTGCGGCCCTTGCTGCGATAGAGGCCTACTCCATCCACCCGCTTGCCGCATCCATCCGGGAGTATGCCGAAGGACGATCATTGCGTATCCCCGAGGTCACGAAGCCAGAGGAGATCTCAGGTGTCGGGGTCTCCGGTATCGTTGATGGCAGGACCTATCACGCCGGGAGGCCTGAGCACATCGATGCAAAGATGGAGCAGTATATGAGTCAGGGGGCCACGGTCATCGAAGTGACGATCGATCAGGTTCCCGCAGGGTTCGCAGCGATCTCGGATCCCGTGAAGGAAGATTCACATCGGGCGATCAGACAGCTCATAGATGCAGGGATCAGACCGGTCATGGTCACAGGGGATCAGCAGAAGACTGCAGATGCCGCTGCTGCCCTGGTCGGCATCACCGAAGTCCATGCATCCCTGCATCCCGAGCAGAAGCTCGATATCGTGCGTTCGTATCAGAAGAAAGGGCATGTGGTAGCGATGGTGGGAGACGGCATCAACGATGCAGCGAGCCTGAAAGCCGCTGATGTGGGGATCGCACTCGGGACCGGATCAGACCTGTCGATCGACAGCGCCGGGATCATCATCGTATCGGGTGCTCTGAGCAAACTCTACGAGACGATCATGCTTTCGAAGAAGACCTTCAGGACCATCAGGCAGAATCTGTTCTGGGCCTTCGTCTATAACCTCATCGCCCTGCCGGTAGCAGCAGCAGCTCTGCTGCATCCTGCCATGGCAGAAATAGCTATGACCTTCAGCTCGATCAATGTTATCCTTAATTCGATGAGGATACGTTCATTCGACCCGACTGCTTCAGCGGGGAAACACAACGATACAGAAGGAGAACGATCATGAGATACATATTCTCGGTACCTGACATGAGCTGCGACCACTGCAGAAAGCGAATCACCGAAGCACTGGATGCCCTGAACGAGGTGAAGGACATCAACATAGATCTGGATGAGAAACGTGTGGAGGTGATCAGTGACGGGGATCCCGAAGCACTGATCCAGGCGATCGATCAAGCTGGGTACGATGCCTTCCTGAACGAAGGGATCTGAAGCAGGGTCAGAGACCCCCGAGATCATTGATGCTGCGGGATCCCATCTTCGAGATCCCGAGCTTCAGCATCTCCTCAGAGAGTCTCTCTCCCGCACTCAAGCCGGACCTCTTCTTCTGCTCTCCATAGATGATGCGTGCCGCATCGACGATACGCAGGTCATCCAGGGGACGTGCGGGTATGAAATGCCGTCCTGATCGCTCCATCCTGATGATGAACCCCTCCTGCTCGAGCAGCTCCAGATAGGTATAGAGGGCCCTGTCCGGGATCTTCAGCTTCAATCCGAGATCCCTCATGCTCATTGCGCCCCTGCCCTCTTTGAAGTGGACAGACAACGCATGCAGGATGTCAAATCCGTAGGCGATCTGCTCTGCAGGAGGATGCACGAGTCCCTTATGCCGCTTCTCATCAGGCCGGTACTGATGGACGTAGGCGATCTCCACAGCACCGAAGATGATCACCCACCACAGATACATCCAGATCAGCCCGATGAGCAGCGTGGCAAGAGACCCGTAGATCAGTGAGTAGTTCAGTACCTTGAGTACCACATTATTGAACAGAGCGTTCGCCATCTGGAAGGCCAGAGTCCCCACAGCAGCTCCGATGGCAGCCGATGACCATTTCACCTTGGTGTTGGGGATGGCGAAGATCAGCAGGAAAAAGACCAGAAAGATGATCACCCAGGGTCCGATGAGACCGAGGATCTGCATGAAGAGACCAAAGGCGAAGAACTGACTGAGAAACTTGCTCATCAGGGCGTTCACACTGAAATAGGCGCTGAGCAGCAGGGTGGAGACGATCAATACGGTGATGAACTGGGCGAACCTGGCAACCTGGTTACGATTCATCGAGGTGTGGTAGATCTGATTGATCGTCACCCACACCCGGTTGATCAGGATCACCGAGGTGATCAGGAAGGAGACCAAACCGACGACTCCCAGATTACCGGCATTCTCTATGAACCCGTCAAGCATCTCGATCATGCCCTGACCTGCATCAGTACCGAACTGTTCGGCAAAGAACTCGAGGAAGACCTCCTGGGCTATATTGAACGCCCCGAAGGCGGTGAGCATGGCAATGATGAAGGCAAGGAAGGGGATCGCCGAAATGAGGGTCGAATAGACGACACTGGATGCGAGGATGAAACAGTTATCACGGGTGAAGTTCCGTATGACCATCTGGGAGAAGAGCACGAACCGGTACACCGGCCCTTCCTTCTGCTGCTTGCTGCTGTTATCCACCATATGACTCCTTTGACTCCGATACCATGCTTCCATCTTACCGGCAAAGAGTATCATATTCAACATAATTTGGTTCTGACCTATTGAAGGGTCATACGAATGAGCATACCATGGTCCTGTATGAGTCTATTCGCATCCGGAGGCTGCAATGACACACTGGCTCTATCAGAACCTGCCGAACTACCCTATGCTCCTGCTGTTCACGATCATCGTCGGGATGCTCATCTGCTTGAGTAAGGGCGCTGATATCCTGGTGGATGAAGCGGTCACGATGTCCGTGCGATGGGGAGTACCCAAAGTCGTCATCGGAGCAACGATCGTCAGTCTCGGTACGACCCTGCCGGAGGCTTCGGTCTCAGTAGCCGCGGCAGTCGGCGGTAATCCAGATATCGCTCTGGGCAATGCCATCGGTTCGGTCATCTGTGATTCGAGTCTGATCATCGGTATCGCAAGTCTCATACGGCCTCTTCCGGTGCACCGCAGTACGACCGGCAGACAGAGCTGGATCCAGCTCGGATCTGGCGCTCTGCTCATCTCAGCCGCGCTGCCCTGGTCCAACCTCTCCCGACTGTTCACGACCGAAGGAACTATCCCGCAGTGGGAAGGATTCCTCTTCCTGGTCCTGCTGGCCCTCTATCTGTACACCACCTTCAACCACTCACGCAGCGGGATCAGAGAGCCTGCTGCTGCAGTGGATCCCGTTGCCGAACCTGACACGGCACCCATCGGGATCGTGGCGGTGAAGATGATCATAGGTCTGTCACTGATCATTCTCGCATCAAAGATCCTGCTGCCGACCGTGGAGGTCACGGCAGTGCGCATCGGTATACCGCAGAGCATCATCGCAGCGACGCTCATCGCATTCGGGACCTCCCTGCCTGAACTGATCACTGCGATTCAGGCCTCCAGAAAAGGCCACGGGGAACTGGCGGTGGGGAATATCATCGGAGCAGATATCCTCAACATCCTCTTTGTCACCGGTGCCGCCGCCGCGGTCACTCCCTCAGGTCTTACGGTCCCGAGGTATTTCTACTATTTCCATCTCCCCTTCATGATGATCATTCTCATCTTCTTCAAGACCTTTCTCTCCACCGGCAGAGCGGAGATCAATCGGATCGAAGGTTCGGTGATGCTGCTGCTCTATGTGCTGTTCACCACCGGCGGATATGTCCTGATCCAGGGCTGAACAGCCCCCCCATTGCGACTCGCCATGGTACGTTGAGGGCAGCTGTAAACCGTGTCAGCATGTGATCGACCTCTACAGAGACCCATGGTGCTGTTCCATGCCGATCGATGGGATGCATGGGACGCGAACACTCAGAGCCTGCAGACAGGAGCAGATGCACCATCGACTCCCGTACGATCGAACGCCTGAGGCCGGTCTATCGCCGATGTTCCTCTATCCAGGCAATACAGTTATTCTCCACCTCATTACGATTGGTCTCATTGAAGATCTCATGTCGGGCTTCGTCATAGAGGTTCATGCTCACGTCTTTCAGCGGTGCAGCCTTGAGCAGTTCATACACCTTGCGAACGCCCGCTCCCTTGTCACCGACCGGATCCATACTGCCGCTGATGATCAAAGTCGCAAGATCCCCCGGGATCTTTCTGACCTTCTTGGGATCATTGACATACAGCAGACCGGTCAGCAGATCCTCATACAGCTTCGAGGTACAGATGAACCCGCACAGCGGGTCTTTGACATAGAGGTCCACCTGTTCCTCATCACGGCTGAGCCAGTCGAATTCCGTGCGATTGGGCATGAACGCTTTGTTATAGGAGCCGAAACTCATATCGTTGAGCCGCTTGTTGGGGACCCTGCCGCCGTCTTTCTTCGCTGCGAACGATGCTATGATCTTTCCGAGATACCCGGTGAGCCCCGGGTGTGAGGCCGTTCCTGAGAGGATGACCCCCTGATACTGATCGCCATGGTCGATCATCAGCGTCCGGGCCAGGAACGATCCCATGCTGTGTCCGATCAGGAACAGATCCTTCTCGGGATTATCCACTTTGATGATCTCTGTGAGTTCCAGGATATCCTCTACGGTCCGGAACCATCCGTTGGTATCTGCAAAGTACCCCTGTTCATCAGGTGCTTCGATGGTCTTGCCATGTCCGCGCAGGTCGCTGGCATAGACTGCATACCCCTTCGTCCGCAGTTTTGTCGCAAAGTGATCGTATCTGAGTGCATGCTCCGCCATACCATGTACGATCTGGATCACGCCGACGATATCACCTCTGGGTATCCATGAGTAGTAGGAAATACGTTTCCCATCACTTGCGGTGAATGATACTGTTCTGGCCATAGGAATCTCCTCTAAAGTGGGTGAGTGGTTATAACGATACACGTATATCATATATACAACGGCATCGCACATCAGTGGACACCGATACATGCAGGAGGAGACAGTGATACTACTCATTGTAGTACCCGTTCCCGTATTGTGCAAGTCCAATATGGGAGATCCCCCTCTATGAGTATAGGGTGGGCGTTGCTGCGGGAGCAGAAGACAGTAGACCTCTCACCCGATGGCTGCAGGATCGTCATGAGATCAGTCAGGATACCCGTATCCGGGACCGGATGAGAACTCTTTTCCGTCTTCTCTCCGATGCGCTACCATCCCCCCTCTCATCTCGTTCCTGGGGACAGGGTACCCCGGCACGTGTGCTGGTGTACCGCGGGACCCTGCATCCCAGTCATTTCCTGATGACTTTCTGCCGATACCACTTGTCATTCGAAGCATACCTATCTACTATGGACTCATGGAACAGCCAGCTGCACACACCATCATGGTCATCTCTGATATTCACGGGAACCGCACAGCATTCTCCGCAGTACAGAAGCGCCTGAGCAGAGACCACGGGGACCTGCTGCTCATCGCCGGTGATATCGCCCCGCGCTACAGTGAAGGGCTGGTCGGAGACCTCAACGCCCTGAGCGACCGGATCACCGCAGTCCACGGGAACTGTGACACCCACTACGATCAGCAGCTGCTGCGATTCCCCCTGCCGGTCTACCAGCGCATCAGCTTCTCAGGACGCACCATCTTTCTCACCCACGGTGATCAGATCAGGCCGTCACATCCACCGCTGCTCTCCCCCGGGGACATCTTCATCTCCGGTCACACCCATACCCCCTCGCTCTACCTGCAGGAGACCAGCGGTATCTTCATGCTCAATCCGGGTTCTGTCACCTCCCCGAGAGGGGGAGGTGCCGCTTCCTACGCCGTGATAACCGCTTCAGGCATCGAGATCAGAGAACTGTATCGTGCCAGACGGATCAGCTCGATCACTTTTGATGTGTTGCAGTAAATATGTAAATATTTATGCATGAATACTGTACTTTTTCCCATATATCTGTATAATTATCCAAAACAACGTGCTATTACGTATATTTATACAATAAACCAAAGATAGAGGGTAGTATGATACAAGTTGGAATCATCGGAGCTACAGGGTACACCGGAGGTGAGCTGATCAGGATCCTGCAGGACCATCCGAACGTGGAGATCACCCTGATCACCTCAACGACCTATGCAGGACAGGCGATCAGTGACATCTACGGGAACCTGCGGGGCAGCTGTGATCTCATATGTCAGGATATCGGGATCGAACAGGCTTCACAGCAGTGCGATATCCTCTTCCTTGCACTCCCCCACGGGATCGCATCCCACCACGTCACCGGGCAGATCCTGAAGAACTGCAGGATCGTCGATCTGGGAGCCGACTACCGACTGCAGGACCCCGCGATCTACACCACCTGGTATCATACCGAACACGGTTCGCCGGAACTGCTGGATCAGGCAGTCTACGGCCTGTGTGAATGGGAGAGAAGCACCATCGCACAGAGACGGCTGATCGCCAACCCCGGCTGCTATACCACCTGTTCCATCCTCTCCCTCGCTCCGCTGGTCAAAGAAGGGCTCATAGAGCTTGATACGATCATCATCGATGCGAAATCAGGAGTATCCGGAGCCGGGCGAAAGGCTTCACAGGGCACACACTATGCAGCATGCAATGAGAGCATCAAAGCCTACGCTGTGGCCTCCCACAGACACACCCCTGAGATCGAAGAGCAGTTGAGCACCGTTGCCGGTACCCCGATCACGATCAGTTTCACCCCTCACCTCGTTCCCATGAACCGAGGCATCCTCACCACAGCCTATGCATCACTCACAGACGGGGTCACTGCTGATGAGGTCACCGCGGCCTATCGGAAGTACTACGGGAACGAACGGTTCATCCGGCTGCTGCCCTATGGGGTATTCCCCGAGACCCGGTGGGTCAAGGGTTCGAATATGTGCGATATCGGTCTGGTGATCGATGAACGCACCGGAAGGATCATCGTCGGCGGGGCCCTCGACAATCTGATCAAAGGAGCCTCGGGACAGGCGATACAGAATATGAACATCCTCTTCGGACTGCCCGAGGATACCGGCCTGCACCAGGTCGCAGGATTCCCCTACTGAAATGAATCATCCGTCAGCACCTGTATGAATGACGGGAAGGAAGCATAGATCATGAAGACCATACAAGGCGGTATCACCGCCCCGAAAGGATATACTGCTGCAGGGATCCATGCAGGCATCAAGAAGGCGAAGAAGGATCTGGCACTGATCATCAGCAGGACGCCGGCAGTCTGTGCCGGCGCCTTCACCCGGAACGTGGTGCAGGCTGCACCGGTGATCTGGGACCGCCGGATCGTAGAAGGGCATGGCACCGTACAGGCCATCCTGATCAACAGCGGGAATGCGAACGCATGTACCGGGGATCAGGGGATGCACGACTGCACCGCCATGGCGGAACTCACGGCACAGAAGCTCACCGACCAGCTGGGCTCCGAGGTCTCCCCCCTGCAGGTATGCATCTGCTCCACGGGAGTCATCGGGGTTCCGATGCCCATGGACACCATAGCCGGAGGGATCGACACGATCACCCCGCTGACGGGCAGCACCCCCGGGCATGCCGATGATGCGGCGACAGCTATCTGCACGACAGATACCTTCACCAAGGAGATCGCCGTAGAGATCATGATCGGGAACCAGCCTGTGCGCATCGCGGGGATGGCGAAAGGGTCAGGGATGATCCACCCCGACATGGCGACCATGCTCTCGTTCATCGTGACCGATGCGGCGATCTCACAGGACCTGCTGCAGCGGTACGTCGGTTCCTCGATCGCTGAGAGCTACAACATGATCTCCGTCGATGGTGATACCAGTACCAATGATACAGTCCTGGTCCTGGCGAACGGAGCCTCCGGAGCTCAAGAGATCATCGACGGGACCGAAGAGGCGAAGATCTTCAAAGAGGCCTTTGATGCGGTGCACACCCATCTGGCAAAAGAGATCGTACGGGACGGAGAGGGCGCCGGGAAGTTCATCGAGGTGGTCGTTCACCAGGCATCCAGCGATCAGGATGCAAAGATCATCGCCAAGTCAGTGATCACCTCGAATCTGGTGAAGACCGCGTTCTTCGGCGAAGATGCGAACTGGGGACGGATCCTCTGCGCCATGGGGTATTCGGGAGTGCAGTTCGATCCCCTGCAGGTCTCCCTGTCCCTGAACAGCAGCGCCGGGACCATCCTGCTGCTCGAAGACGGGACACCGCTGGCCTTCGATGAGCAGCAAGCCCTTCAGGTGCTCAAGGAGCACGAGATCCAGGTGATCATAGAGATGAACACCCAAGGTTCCGGCAGTGCCGTCGCCTGGGGCTGTGATCTCAGCTATGAATATGTACGCATCAACGGTGAATACCGATCCTAAAGGAGCAGATAGCGTGATGGAACGATATATTGAGAAAGCGAACGTCCTCATAGAGGCCCTTCCCTACATAAAGCGGTTCTATGAGAAGATCGTCGTGGTAAAATACGGCGGAAGCGCCATGACCGATGAACGCATCAAGGAGAAAGTCATCGAAGACATCGTCCTGATGAAGCTCGTGGGCATGAAGCCTGTCATCGTGCACGGCGGGGGGAATGCGATCACCAGCATGCTCGAACGGCTGGGAAAGAAGACCGAGTTCATCGACGGCATGAGAGTCACGGACAAAGAGACCGCGGAGATCGCGGAGATGGTGCTCTCAGGGAACATCAACAAGCACATCGTACAGACCCTGCAGAACCACGGGATCAACGCTGTGGGTATCAACGGGAAGGATGCCAACACCCTTCAGGCACAGAAACGTCTGGTCAACGGCAGGGATACGGGGTTTGTGGGGGATATCGTGAAAGTGGAGACATCCCTGGTCTCCTCCCTCATCGCTCACGACTTCATCCCGGTCATCGCACCGGTAGGCACCGACGCGCAGGGAAACACCTATAACATCAATGCGGACTTTGCCGCCTCTGCCATCGCCGGGGCCCTGCAGGCTGAGAAACTGGTGTTCCTCACCGATGTCGAAGGGATCATGAAAGACATCGATGACCCGGGATCCATCATCAGAAAGATCGGATCACTCTCGGCACAGCGGCTGATCGATGAGGGCATCATCGCAGGCGGTATGATCCCCAAGACCCTCTGCTGCATCGACGGTATTGAGAAAGGCGTGAAGAGCGTCCATATCCTGGACGGCAGGACCGAACACAGCATGCTCCTTGAGATCTTCACCAACAAAGGTATCGGGACCATGATCACTTCACAGGAGGAGAACCCGTATGAACAGTGACAACACATCAGATATCATCGCAACAGGCACATCGGCATTCGCACAGACCTACGCACAGCTGCCGATCGTCATAGCTTCCGGAGCAGGCTGCACCGTGACCGACACCGATGGGAAGACCTATCTCGACTTCGTGGCGGGTATCGCCGTGAACGCCCTCGGCTACGGGGATACAGACCTGGCAAAAGCTCTCCATGCTGTCATCGATGCTGGGATCACCCACTGCTCAAACCTCTACTGGAACACTCCGGCGGTCACCGCTGCAGCATCATTGGTCAGGCTCAGCGGCCTGAAGAAGGTCTTCTTCTGCAACAGCGGGGCTGAAGCGAACGAGGCAGCCCTCAAGCTTGCACGAAAATACGGACATCTCCACAAGGGCCCCAACGCCAACATGGTCATATCCATGCAGAACTCCTTTCACGGAAGGACCTACGGCGCGGTCACGGCTACCGGTCAGCAGAAGTATCACAAGGGCTTTGCCCCGATGATGCCCGACATCGCCTATGCACAGTTCAATGATCTTGAGAGTGTGAAGCAGCTCGTCAGCGAAAGGACCTGTGCCATCCTCGTCGAACCGATACAGGGAGAGGGAGGGATCATCCCGGCAGAACGTGCGTTCCTCGAGGGGCTCAGAGCCCTGTGTGATGAGCAGGATATCCTGCTCATCTTCGATGAGGTGCAGTGCGGCATGGGGCGACTGGGCATGCCCTTCGCCTTCCAGCAGTTCGATGTCACCCCTGATGCCGTATCACTTGCAAAAGGGCTCGGTGCGGGCGTTCCCGTCGGTGCCCTGGTGATCGGTGAACAGGCGGCAGATACCTTCGTCCCCGGCGATCACGCATCGACCTTCGGCGGGAACTTCCTTGCAGGGGCTGCCGCAGCCTGTATGACCGAGAAGCTCTCGGATCCTCAGTTCCTCTCTCATATAACCGGTGTATCAGCCTATCTGGCAGAACAGCTCACGGGACTGCAGAAGCAGTTCCCGGATCAGATCACACAGGTGCGTGGTATGGGGTTGATGATGGGCCTGGCTATGAAGGAGCCAGTCAGACCGTTGATCGCAGCATGCCTTGAACGCCGACTGCTGCTCGTCGGCGCAGGGACTCATGTCGTACGGTTCGTGCCGCCGCTGACTGTCACGAAAGCAGATATAGATCAGGCGATGGGAATCCTCACAGAGGTGCTAATCAGCCAGTCCTAGCCTCTGAAGCGTCGCAGGCTGCGGGATACCGTTCTCATCGTATCCGCGCAGCTCATAATAGACCTTGAGCAGCGGTTCGAGCTCTACGGGAGTCATCTGCTCACCATGGTAGACCTCATCCCGGAGGAACCGCTGCGGAAGGGTGTCAGCCTCTGCAGTGAGGCCCATCTGCACATTCATCCATCGCTCGAGTACATGGATCCGTTCTCCGGCCTCAAGGAACTCCTTTCGGGTCAGCGACAATCCTGTGAGCGAAGAGAACAGGTCACTGTAGATCCCCCAGTCCAGCAGCTTCTTCGCCGCCTGAGGGAATCGATTCATCAGCGACAGGAGGACCGGTACCGAACACAGACGGACCTTCGGATGCTCGAGCAGTACCGAATAGCTCAGCAGCTGGCAGCTCTGCAGTGAATCCACACCTGATGCGATGTTCTCGAAGAAGACCGTCCAGACGGCCTTCGCACGCAGACTGCTGATGCGCGACAGATCTGCAGAGACCTGGATCCCTTCAAGGAAGGCACCAGAGAATCCACCACCGTTCACCGCACAGGCGAGCCCGCGATCCCAGGACCCGCGGGGATCATAGCCGGGGAGTTCCATCCCTTTGACCTGAACGGCGAATTCCGTACCACCGTATTTCTCACTCAGCCAGCGAGTCCCCCGGGCGAGTTCATCACCGATACCCTCTCGATGGGCAATGAGTCTGAGGACCGCGCTGATCTGTTCAGGTCTGCCGAAGGCAAGATCACTGGAAAACAGCCCTCTGTCAGCGGCCTCCATCGCCCAGGCGATCGTCCCTCCGGTCGAGACGGGATCAAGACCAAGATCGTTGAGCAGATCGTTCCACTGTCCGATCACATCCGGATTATAGTTCCCGATATTGGGACCGAACATGGACATGGTATCATATTCAGGGATCTGACGGGTCACCCCGTCAGGGTACCTGCCCTTATGACCACAGAGCACGGCACAGTGTCTGCAGGTGGAATAGGTCTGACGATACCTTCTCGAAAGTACTTCACCGGCAAGATGCTCGATACGGGGATCGGTCCTTCCCTGGAAATTATTGACCGGGGCATACCCCTCTTCCATGCTGATGCGCATCTGAGAGTTCGTCCCGCAGGCTCTCAGCCGTGCCGTGATGGTATCCCGTTCCAGAGCACGCATGGCCCTGCCGACCGTCTGCTTGAACTTCCGTCCCATCTCCGGCTCTATACGGTAGTCTCTGCCCCTGGCAACCACAGCCTTGAGATTCTTGGAACCCATGACCGCCCCCAGTCCTCCGCGGGAGAGATACCGGTCACCTGAGCAGATGCTCGCATACGGGACACAGTGCTCACCGGCCGGGCCGATCACGAGTGCTCCCTCTTTGGGTCCCAGCTTCAGCTGCTGCTGAGTCTCACGCGTGGTACAGCCCCACTGCTCCCGGGCATCGATGAATTCTACACCCTCATAATGGATAAGGAGCGTGACGGGAGTCTCTGACCGTCCCTCGATGAGTACCCCGTCCCAGCCGGCAGTCTTGCAGGCATAGCCGAACGGGCCGCCGCAGGACGAACTTGCCATGAAGCCGGTCTGAGGCGAGCGGGAGACCCCTTCGAACAGGGCACTGCAGGGCCCCCCGGAAGCGAGGAGAGGGCTCATGATGAAACAGAGCAGGTTCTCAGGTGAGAGCGGTTCGATCCTGCTCAGATCGCTCATATGATCATGATAGAGCTTGAGTCCGACACCTTTCCCGCCGAGGAACCGATGCTGGTCCCTCCGCGTGAGCCGTGTGACATACCAGCTTCTATTCGTGAGATCGATATGGAGATAATGGCTGCTCATCCCGTTCTTTTCTATCATCTGAGACCTTTCACAGTACTAGTCTATGCATGGTGATGGCAGAGAACTGACAGCTCTCGACACACCATCTGCAGCTCACACAGGATCTGGGGAAGGCCAGTGCTGGGATCCTTCGTCCATGGTACTCGTCAAAGACCATCACCAGCGCATCCACCGGGCAGGCAAGGACGCAGTTCTCACACGAAAGGCATGTCTGGATCGATATATGAGGGACGAGCCACTCCGATCGGGTAACCTTCTCGATGACATGCCCCTGGACATCCTCGACAGCACCGAGGGGACAGACTCTGCCGCAGGCTCCGCACTCGATGCACAGCGCCCGGTCTATATGATGCAGCATCCCCGGCTCCCCGCTGATCGCCGATACCGGGCATACCGACACACAGTCCGTACAGCCGTTACAGCGATCTCGTATACACAATGCCATGATCAGCACTCCTTTCACACAACTCTACTATCTGCTCATGCTGCTGTCAATCAGAACACTTCTGCACAGAGGGTGAGTACCCGACTGATACAAACAGTATATACTACCACAGGGTCCGGTGCAAAGATAGATATGATATTGCCAATGATACGAGTTTGCAGTAGCCTGAGCTAAGGAAACCTTGACATATGGACTATGCATATTACAATAGGGCTTGGCATATCATGTATATGCTCTTCGGTAGGAAAGGAGACTTCATGGACATCCACAGGGCCGGGACCCCGAGAAAGCACAGAACACAGCGGATCTTTCTGCAGACGATCCTCTGGTCTCTCGGCAGGAGTCTTCAGACTGCATCGGTCATCGACCCGATGATCAGAGAGCTGACAGCCCGGCTGCCCGAGCGGTATGTGCTCGCGCTGTCGGTGCAACAGGAGAATCCTGCAGTGGTCATCGAGAAGAACCCCGAAGGGACCCTCTCTGCCAGAGGCAGGATCAGACCCGGCGGGTCCATCGACCTCCTGCTCGATTTTCATACCATCGCGGGAGCCCTGCTGATGCTCACCTGCAGAGAGAGTACCGCTCATGCCCTGGTGAGGGACAGACTGCAGCTCATCGGGGATCAGCAGCACGGCTGCACGGTGATCCGCATGCTCGATCGCCTGGCAGTGATACTGCTGCCCTCGTCTCTGGCACAGAAAGCCGTCAAGCGGTATCTATCACCCACACACAAACACGCCATGCGGGCAAAGCTGTATCTCTGCGCATGGGCGGGACGATAAAAGGAGTTCCTCTTGGATCAGTACCTCTCATTCGATTTCTTCGCACGACCGAGGATCATATCAGGATCGAAAGCCCTTGAGGCTATCGTGGGAGAACTTGAGCACCTTGGCATCCAATCACCGCTGATCCTGTGGTATGCAGGAAGGAGCTCCTCGCAGCTGCAGGCACTGAAGAAGGCACTGGGAGAGTCTCCCGCAGCAGCTGCTGCGGTATGCAGGATGGGGGATCACCCCAGCCGTTCGGAATTCAAGGAGATTCTGACGCTCATGAGCTCTTCAGGCTGCGATGCACTGCTGGTCCTGGGAAGCGGCAGCATTCAGTCAACCGCGAAGCTGCTGAATCTGATGTACAGCAGGTCTGTCGACATCGAACAGCTCCCTGAGCTCCCGGAGAGCAGAGAACCGCTTCTGCCCCATATAGCCATCCTCGATGAACAGACTGACGGCAGGGAGGCTGCCTGCCGACTCCTTGTTGACGAATTCAGACTGTCTGACCCTGCGATCTATCCCGATACGATCGTGATCGATGAACGGATCTGCGGCTCCTGCACTATGAGAGAACTCGCTGATTCAGCGATCATCTCCCTTGCACAGATCTGTGAATGCTACCGGGCACATACCAGTTCCCCCATGATCAAGGCATGGACCAACCCTGCTCTCCGGTTTCTCGGCGATCATCAGAGCAGGAGTACCGGTAAGAAGGCACGGGCTGCCCACCTCAATGCCGCAGTCTATGCACAGATCGCTCACAGCACCGTGGGGTTCGGACCGATCTCCACGCTTGCAGAGCTCTTCGAGGTCTCGCAGTTCTGCAGTGCAGCAGAACTCACTGCAGTGGTACTCCCCTATTACATCAGAGAGCTCGAAGAGACCCGCAGCACACTCTTTACCGAAGTCTTCCGTGAGATCAGCACGCTGAGCTCTGCAGAGGCAGATCGATCCTTCCGTCAGCATGAGAGTCTTGCACAGGCACTCACCGCACTGGCTGCAGCCAATGAGGAGAGAGCCTCGACCACCGGGAAGCGGCCGATCATCGAATCGATGATCCGTCAGACCAGACGGCTGCTCTCGGCTGATGATCAGCACGAACTGCTCACGCTTCTCGATACGATCGTCACACACACAGCAGCTCAGACTGCCAGGGGAGGTCTGATATGAGACTCCCGGACTATTTCCACTTCAGCATGCGCGTCAGACTCATCGCAGGCTACGAGGCTCTTGAGAGACTTCCTGAGCTGCTCAGTGACCTCTCCTGCCAGCATCCCCTGATCCTTACCGACCAGAACGTCACCGAAGCGGGACTGCTTGAACTTGTCGATAATGTCCTTACCCGGGCAGCAGTGAGCAGCGCCTGCACGCGTATGATCACTCCTGCTGATTCACAGGCTGAGGCTGTCAATGCAGCAGCCGCCGCCTATGCGGCAGCAGACTGTGACGGGATCATCGCACTCGGTGGGGGTTCGGTGATCGATATGGCAAAAGGAGTGACCCTCCTGCTCTCCTGTGACCCGCAGATCTCTGATATTCGAGCGTATGCCCGACACAGCTGTTCCCACCTCACGACCATCCCATGTGTCGCGATCCCCACGACTTCCGGGACCGGCAGCGAAGTGACCCGAACAGCAGAGATCACCGATACCCCCGGTACACAGATGCTGAGGTTCTCCTCAGAGACCCTTCAGTGCTCCGCAGCTCTTATCGATCCCCGCATGAGTACGACCCTTCCCTCTGTGCTCTCCGCATCGACCGGGATGGATGCCCTCTCTCACGCTTTTGAAGCCTACACAGGTCTGGGAAAGAACCCGCTGAGCGACGGCCTGTCGGTTCAGGCAATCGAACTCATCTCCGCCCACCTCGAACAGGTCACCACAGAACCGGCTGACCTCACCGCCCGCATGGCGATGGCCGTGGGATCGACGATGGCAGGGCAGGCCAGTGACAACTCCCCTCCCGGGATCACCCATGCGATCGCACATGCCCTCTCAGATCTGTGCGGGGTACATCATGGGAGCTCTGTGAGTATCCTGCTGCCCTACGGACTTGAGTACAACGAACACAAGATCACCGGCGAGCTTGAGGAGCTTGCCCGCCTGATCACAGGAGGGACATCAGCAGAAGATGCCATCGCCTACCTGAGAGCCCTCAATGAGCAGCTCTCAGCGACCACAGAGGGAGCTCACAAGACCCGACTGCATGATATCACAGATCAGTCGGGAGCGGCGGCAGTCAGACCCGAGCACCTCCCGCTCGTCGCCCGCAGAGTACTCGGGGACCCCCTGCAATTCTACAATCCTGAGCAGTTCGAGTACCAGGACGTACTCAACCTGCTCGAAGCGGCTTACTGGGGCTATCCACTCGACAGGACACTCATAACGCAGGGTAAGAGATAGACTATAAAGAGGCAGGCAGTGCTGCACCTTTTCATTGTGCAGCACTGCCTGATCGTGATATCATACAGACTGAGGTACTGATGGGATGGAAAAACTGCAGATTCTTGATACAGATCGTATCGACATGCTCTTCGGAGGGGACCTGTCAATGGTACAGGAGATCTATTCGATCGCCAGTGATGATTTCCCGGTCACTGCCGACAGACTGTTCGAAGCCCTGACAGCCAACGACCTTGAAGCTGCTGCAGGCTTTGCACATACCCTTAAAGGGAGTATATCCAATGTGGGGGGAGAGCGTGCGAGCCGTATCGCCGACAAGATCCAGCAAGCTGCCATGCAGCAGGATCTGAGTGCCTGTACCACGCTCTATCCGGTGTTCAGGACCGAGATGGAATCGTTCCTCTCAACACTCAAGAGTTACTCGGGACTGGAGGATTGATGCAGGTCCTTATAGCAGATGATGATCAATCAGTACGTTTCATCCTGAAAGTGCAGCTGCAGTCCTGGGGATACGATGTGATCATCTGTGAAGACGGAGAAGAGGCCCTCGGCTACCTGACTTCGGCAAGACCGCCGAGGATCGCGATCCTCGACTGGATGATGGATGGGTATACGGGAGTCGAGATCTGTTCGATCCTGAAGAACACTCAGCCGCTGATCTATATCATCCTGCTCACCGCCAAAGCTTCAGAGGAGAATCTGGTAGAGGCGATCAACAGCGGAGCTCACTGTTTTCAGACGAAACCGGTCTCTCCGGGAGTACTGAGAAGTCATATCGATGTAGGTAAGCGTCTCATCCATGCAGAAGACAAACTCCTGACGCAGGAGCGGGAGATCCGCCTGCAGTGCTATGGCGCGATCGCTGACCTGGCTGAAGCCCGGCACAACAATACCGGCAAGCACATGCAGAGGATCAGCCTCTACACCCATCTTCTGGCAGTGAAGATGGGACTGCCGCAGGAACAGTGCGAAGATATTGCCATGTCCAGTCGTTTCCATGATATCGGGAAGGTGGGGATCGCCGATACGATCCTGCTCAGCCAGGATTCCTATACGGAAGCACAGCGCAGTATCATGACCACCCATACGGTGATCGGCTATGAGATCCTCGCGACCGTCCCTACCCTGCAGACTGCGGCACGCATCGCCCGTCATCACCATGAGAAGTGGGACGGGACAGGGTATCCTGACGGGATCAGCGGGGAGAAGATCCCCATCGAAGCTCGCATCGTCTCGATCGTCGATGTGTATGATGCCCTGAGATCCCAGCGCATCTATAAAGAATCATGGGATCATGAACAGACACTGACATACATGAAAGACCTGTCAGGCAGTTCGTTCGACCCGAAGATCATGGATATATTCCTTCGTCATCATCAGCTGTTCAACGATATATTCCTGGCCAATCAGGTATAGGGGTTCAGCCCGAGCCTGTCCTTCCACTCCAGATACTGTGATTCATAATGGATGGCGGTCCGCCTGATCGGGGAGTAGACTCGATCTATGTGCACCAGATCCTCAGCAGCACCGGGAACATCATCATACAGGTTCAATCCGCAGAAACAGAGCATCGCACAGCCCAGCAGTTCGGCATCGATGATCCTCGGCACCTCGATCGGTATTCTCAGGATCTGTGCCTTCATGTAGTTCCAATGGAACGATCTGGCCTGTCCCCCGCAGTGACGTACCGAGGAGACCTGGTGGCCGGCTGCTGAGAACTGTTCCAGGACCCGCCTCACAGAGAACCCGAGCCCTTCGGCGACCGCCCTTCCCCGCTGCGCGGGATCATCCGAACAGCTGTTACCATCAGTGAACACGCCGCCGACAAAACCGTCCTGCAGCGCGGCATGGGTATCACCGGCGGGGTAGAAGAAGTAGTCATGCTGAGGAATACTCATGGTGATCTGCCGGGTGATCTGCTCATAGGAGAGATCCGCCAGTCCCGAGTTCGAACGGTACCACTCGAAGACCTCACCGGATGCCGGCAGCAGTCCTGCAAGCGTCCAGGTCCCGTCTATGATGTTCGGCAGGGTACGCAGCCCGGGATGGCTGCGGTGATCTCTGAGAATCAGATTGATCCCTTCGGAGGTCCCGGCTCTGTCACAGGTCATCCCCTCGGTCACCACACCGCTTCCGATCAGTGCAGCATGAAAATCGATCAGACCGGCAAAGATCGGGGTACCCGCAGGTATACCATAGGCGATCGCTGCAGCATGGGTCACCTTCCCCGCCCGTTCACCTGCTTCGATGAACGGCGGCAGCTTCTCCTGCGGGATCGAGCAGGCTTCGAGCTGCGCGGTATCCCAGATGAAGGGTGCGAATGCTGCATGGGGAAGGAAGGTAAAGAGCTCTCCACTGAGCAGGGCCGACACATACTCAGGACAGCCGGCGAACCATCGGGTCTTCTCCAGCAGGTGCTCATCGGTGTGTATGGCATGGACGAGTCTGGGCAGGTAGAGAGACCTGACCCCCTCGATCGGTGTTGAAGGGGTGGTGAGCCATGAGATCGCCGGGGCTGCCGGTCTGAAGTGCTCATCGACCGGGACCAGAGTCGGCCCGTTTCCGGTCACACACACCGCATCGATCCGACTGACGCCCTGCAGACGGGAGACGGCCTGCAGGAGTGCCCGTTCCCAGGAGAGAGCGGGATCGAGCTGCTCATAGAACGATTCCAGGGGTACCCGGCTGTAGGAACAGAGGTTCCCCTCACTATCGATGACGGAAGCTTTCACAGAAGAGGTCCCGACATCTATCGAGAGTGCATATCTACTTCCCATCGATGAGTTTGTTGATGAACTGCCTGTTATCGAGCAGCGGGCTGAGTGTTCGTCCATGATGCAGCCGTGAGATGATCCTGGCAAAGAGATCGGTGACGTCGGTATAGATGAACCAGGGTTTCTGAGCAAGCCGCTCATCATGGTAGACCGCGTTGGTACCGATGATCCTGAAGAAATCACCATCCTCATAGGCTTTGTTGAAGGTATCGATGGCATCACCGTTGAAGAACGGCAGACTGATCGCACAGATGATCCTTTTTGCCCCGAGTGCCTTGAGTTCCCTCATCGCTGAGAGCAGCGTCCCGCCCGTGCCGATCATATCATCGGCCATGAAGACCGTCTTGCCGGTGACATCACCGAGCAGTCGTATGGATTTGATGTTGGAATTCTTGGCGTTCGTACTGACTTTGGAATAGTCTCGTTCCTTGTACAGGATCGCCAGCGGTTTATGCAGAGCCTCTGCATAGAACTTGTTTCGTGATACCGCTCCGGTATCAGGACTGACGACGACCAGATTCTGGTCATCGAAGTTGACCAGGCGTCTGAGCTGCAGCAGGACCTGATAGCTGGCATGCAGATTCTCCAGCCTCAGATCGCTGAAGCTGTTCTCGATCTCCTGTGAGTGAATATCGAGGGTGATGATTCGATCGACACCCATGAACTCACAGGTCCTGCCGAACCAGCTTGCAGTCAGCCCCTCTCTCCCGCTCTTCTTGTGCTGCCGTGCATACGGATAGGAGGGAAGGACCAGATGCACACTCTCAGCACCGGCTACTTTCACCGCACTGATCGTAGTGAAGAGGAACATGAGATAATCATTCACACTGAGTACTGAAGGTTCCTTCGAACCGTATACACTCACCGGATACTGGTTCGCCATATCGAAGACGATGAAGATCCTCAGGCCGCGGACAGATTGAAGGATCTCTGCCTTGACCTCACCATTGGCAAACTGAGTGAACTTGACGGGAATCTCGAAATTCGGTGCATGGTAGACTTTTGAGGGCTTGTAGTGGGGGATCTTCCTGTTGTTGACGTCCTCGATCAGCGTCACGAACTTCAGGATCTCCTCTTCGGTCATATCATGCCGCTTGGCAAGAGCTGATGACAGCTTCTTATAACGCTTGGTATACAGCTGACGCAGGTGCTTTAGAATCTTTGCGGTGAAGGGTTCTGCACCCGGTCCTGCAATGACTCCCAATTTGTTGGGTTTGACAATACTCATAGCGTGAGAATACCACAGCATCAATTTTAAGGTCAACGGCACGGGGATATGAGCATCATATCTTTTCATACTACCTGAGACACTCAGATAAGGAGATGATCCTTCCGTCCCGCACCTCCCCACGTTCATCCGTCTTCTGTTACCGGATGTATTGACACAACTGCCATCCGGGCGTATCTTAAAGGTGCAGCAGGGGAATACAAGCCCTGCGGCAACGTACTTCGAGGGAGGGACATGGTCCCGACCGGCGGTTATAGTCCGCAATCCACCGAATGGTGGGTGACACGGTGAAATTCCGAGACCGACAGTGAAAGTCTGGATGGGAGAAGAACGTCATATCCTGAACCTGTATGCATATCGCATAGACAGCAAGACATGACATCTCCCGGAAAACTCATTTTAATGGAGGAACCTTATGAAAGGTCCGTTTTCCGGTTCGCCGAATCACTCAAAGATCACGATGATCTCACTTTCTCTGGTCATGATCCTCATCATGACCTTTGTCTCCTGTGCAAAAGAGCAGGAGAGTCAACCCTACCGCATCGCGGTATTCGTCCCGGGTATCGTCTCAGGGTCCCCGATCTACGAGATGCTCGTAGCAGGAGCACAACAGGCTGCCGATGAGCACGAACAGGCTGTGGTCCAGGTCATCGAAGGAGGCAGCAATCAGGGCCTCTGGGAAGAGAGCATCTCCACACTGGCCGCTTCACAGGAGCATGATCTGATCGTGACCTCCAACCCCGCGATGCCGGCGATCGCCGCCGCAGTCTCAGCGAAGTTCCCCGAGCAGCGATTTGCCATCATGGATGGGGCTCTTGAAGGGAACGAGGCCATCTACACCCTGCGCTACGACCAGCAGCAGCAGGCCATGCTCGCAGGACATCTTGCAGGACTGATCACCGCAAGCTCGATGAGCGGTGCGAACGATCAGCTGAAGATAGGACTGATCGCAGGTCAGGAGTATCCTGACATGACCGATCTGATCCTGCCCGGATTCACTGCAGGTGCACAGACAGCCCA
Organism: Spirochaetia bacterium; assembly: GCA_021736385.1. Classification (GTDB taxonomy): domain Bacteria; phylum Spirochaetota; class Spirochaetia; order CAKZLE01; family CAKZLE01; genus JAIPFY01. The sequence continues at coordinate 24,350 of JAIPFY010000036.1, forward strand.
TGCATCAGTGACGGTGGAGTTCCGTGTCGTGGGTAACTGGTATGATGCGGCAAAGGGCTCCGAGCTTGCCAGAGCCATGATAGCCGATGGGGTCGATGTCATCCTCCCGATCGCAGGAGGAGCGAATCAGGGGGTCCTGACAGCTGCTGCAGATGCCGGGACCTATGTCCTCTGGTATGATACCAACGGCTATGCCCTGCAGAAGGGGACCGTTGCCGGATCGACGGCGATCAGACAGGACAAGGCAACCTATGAGACGGTGGTCAAAGCCATCGAAGGGACCCTTCCCTTCGGCTCAGCTGAGACGGTCGGTCTCGAACGGGGATACATCACCTTCATAGAAGATGATGAGCTCTACCTGGAGCTCGTACCGCAGGAGATCCGTGATCAGCAGCATGCATTCATCGAGTCGATGATGCAGTGACCGCATAGAGGGGTGATACGCTTGGACAGCACTGGAGATCAGACACCACTTATCGAGATGAGGGATATCCATAAGACGTACGCTTCCAACGGGGTCCATGCCTGCAGAGGGATGCACATACGCATCCAGCAGGGGACGACTCATATCATAGCAGGAGAGAACGGCGCAGGCAAATCCACCATCATGAAGATCCTCTCCGGTGACATCACCCCCGATGCCGGTTCCATCTGGTTCAAGGGCAGGAAGGTGAACTTCCGACATCCAGAGGATGCCCTTGACCAGGGGATCGGCATGATCCATCAGATCCTCCACTACTTCCCTACCCTCACCGTCCGTGAGCATATGATGATAGGTATGAAATCTCTTCCGCTGTATGCACGCATACGGCCGGAGGCTATCGATGCTCATATCACAGAGATCGCCGATCACTATCATATGTACTGCAATCCCCATGAACGAGTTGATCATATGAGTGCCGAAGCTCGTCAGATCACTGCGATCCTGTCTCTGATCAGCAGGGGTACAGAACTCTTCATCCTTGATGAACCCCCGCAGAAGGTACTAGAAGCGGCAATGATGCTGAAGCAGGAAGGGAAGACCATCATCATCATCACCCACAACATCAAAGATGCTCTGGCTTATGGCGATCAGATCACCGTCCTGCGGGGAGGTGCCAATCAGGGGACCTTCCCGGCTTCGGGACTCACACGCGATGAGCTTTCTGATCTGATCATGGGAGAGCATGTCAAGCGACAGGAAGGACACCGTCCGTCCAATCATGAGAGCCCGGTCGACCGGAGCGGAGAACCGCTGATCAGGATCAGCGCCCTGAGCGGAGGAGACCTGCAGTCACAGGATCAGATCCATGATGTCTCGCTGTCTGTCTATCCCGGGGAGACCGTGGCAGTGGTCGGGATCAAGGATAACGGACTGCGTGCCATGGAAGCTCTGGTGACCGGTAAGACCCGGCACCGCTTCATCCCCTTGAGCGGCAGTGTCAGGATCAGGGATCGCAGCCCCCGGCAGTGTTCCAGTCAGGTCCTGGGGTATATCCCCTCTGACCGGCTTGAGACCGGCAGCTCGGTCACCATGAGCGTGACTGATAATATCATGATCAACATGAGGAACGATACGCGCTGCCTCAGCACCTGGTCCCTGCCGGGTGGCAGGCCCCTGCTGCTGCCGATCTTCTCCCGTAGAGCACTCAGGGAGCTGACCGAACGCATCATCAGTGCCTTCAGGATCACGGGGAAAGGGGATCATCCCCTTGAGAGCCTCTCAGGAGGCAACATCCAGAAACTGATCACCGCCCGGGCCCTCTATCAGGATCCGGAGGTCCTCGTCTGCGCTGATATCTCCTGGGGACTCGATGTCAAGACACGGGAGACCCTCTTCGAAGCGATCGATCAGCACAAGCGGAGAGGGATGGCGGTGCTGTTCTTCACCTCTGAAGTCAGTACGGCTCTCGATGAGGCGGACAGGATCGCAATACTGAGACATGGACGGCTCACGGCCGTCCTCGATAATCATCGGGATCTGACCGCAAAGGATATTGGAGGGCTCATGCTATGAGACGATACCGGGATACCGCTGCCGCCCTCTGTGCGGCAGCTGCTGCAGTGGTGCTGCTGCTTACCATCTTGAGTCCTGATCCTGCCGGGACGATCGGCAGTCTGATCAGGGGGCCGTTCGCAAACACCTACACCTTCGGGAACATGCTTGCGACCATGTCCATCCTGATCATCTGCGGGGCTGGCATGACCATCTCATTCCAGGCCGGTCTGTTCAACCTCGGAGGAGAGGGACAGATCTACAGTGCAGGGCTGGCCGGGGCTGTGATCGGGCTGCTGCTGCCGGTACAGACAGGCATCATCGGCACCCTCCTGATCATGATCATCGGTACGGCAGTCGGGGCTCTGATCGCCGGGGTATCGGGGTATCTGCTCTATCGGTTCAGGATCCATGAACTGATCTCATCCTTCCTGCTCTCGGGAGCCCTTGTCTATTTCGTCGATTTCCTCATCTCGAACCCGCTGCGCGATACCGACGGCTTTCTTCAATCGACCCGGCAGATCCCTCAGGCGTTCCGACTCCCTTCCATCCTGCCGCCATCGAACCTTACCTCCGCCCTCTTCTTCGCAGTGATCACAGCAGCTTCACTGGCGTTCTGGCTCTACCGCATGCGCGGCGGCTATGAACTGAGGGTCTTCGGGACCAATCCCTCCTTTGCGGAGTTCGGGGCGATTCCCCATAAGCGGTATACCATCCTGCCGATGCTCATCACCGGGGCCTGCTACGGACTGGCAGGCACGCTCATGGTACTCTCCACCCAGTATGCAGCCATCATGGGGTTCACAGCCGGGTACGGCTGGAACGGCATAGCCGTTGCCCTGATCGCCGGGAATAATCCGATACTCGTCATCCCTGCAGCCTTCCTCCTGGCGTGGCTCGAGACCGGCATCCGGACCGCGATGTCCGGCAGCTCCCTCAGCTTTGATATGAGCAATGTCATCAGGGGGATCATCCTGTTGAGTATCACCCTGCGTCTGGCGGGAAGCCGGAGAAGGAGCATGAAGTGACCTACTCGATACTGGCATACGGGATACCGATCCTGCTCGCGGCGATCGGCGGCTACCTTACCGATATATCGGGAAAGATGAATATCGCTCTTGAAGGTCTGATCATGGTGGGAGCCTTCACAGCCTATGGTGTCATGGCTGCTACCTCCTCCTATTTGCTTGCCTTCACCGCCGCTGCACTGGTCCCGGCTCTCATCTCAGCGGGGTATGAGACACTCACCACCGTCTACCACGGGAACATCTTCGTCACCGGTCTTGCCGTGAACCTGCTGCTGCCGGGCCTGACTGCCCTGCTCTCAGTCAGGATCTATGCTTCCAGCGGTGTGCTGAGTCTGCAGACCGATCATATGCTCTCATCTGTCACACTGCTGCAGATCATCACTGTCATCACGCTGATCGTCTTCGTCACAGCCTATGGGATCCTGCATCAGACGAAGGCTGGACTGCTGCTGCGTGCAGCAGGGTTGAACAGAAGAGCCTTTGAGATCAGGGGCGGCTCCCCCGATGCGGTACAGCGGACAGCCTTTGCGCTCTCTGGACTGCTGTGCGGTCTCTCAGGAGCCTATCTCACCCTCTCGCTGCATGCGTTCGTACCGAACATATCATCTGGGAAGGGATGGCTCGCTCTGGCTGCGATCTATCTGGGAGACCGAAGACTCTCCGGCCTGGTCTATGCCGCGCTGTTCTTCTCGGTCGCCGAATATGCGGCCAACCGGGCACAGGGTCTGTTTGACATGCCGGCCTCCCTCTTCCTGGGATTCCCCTTTCTGATCACGTTCCTCGGACTTTTCGTCAAAGCCATGTTCAGAAGCAGGAGAAACGATCATAAAAAGCCCTGAAGTTGTGTTAAATTTCTGTTAATAACACTTCTAACAAATACTTAGCATCATTCACACTATTTACACATTTCTCATCGTTTGCTAACATTCGGACATATGAACGTACTAGGACAACTACTGCAAATCATCGGGAGTCTGGGACTCTTCCTCTATGGCATGAAAGTCATGAGTGAAGGTGTCCAGAAGACTGCGGGTGACAGGATGAAATCGATCCTCAAGCTGATGACTGGAAATCGATTTGCTGCGATCTTCACCGGATTCGCCATCACGACCATCATACAGTCTTCTTCTGCGACCACCGTCATGATCATAAGCTTTGTCAATGCGAACCTCATGAACCTGTCCCAGGCTATAGGAGTAATACTCGGGGCAAACATAGGAACCACTGTCACAGGCTGGATCGTCGCCATTCTGGGATTCAAGGTCAGCATCTCTGCGCTGGCAATACCTGCGATCGCGATCGGTGCGCCGTTCCTCTTCATCAGGCGCCTGAAGCATAAGGATTTCGGAGAGGTCCTGGTAGGGTTTGGACTGCTGTTCCTCGGACTGGAGTTCCTCAAGGATTCCGTACCTGATATCCAGCAGCATCCCGATATCCTGCAATACATCCAACTGGTGAGCAACAGCGGATTTCTGAGCATGATCCTCTTTGTCATCATCGGTATTCTCATCACCGCCATCGTGCAGTCTTCCTCTGCCGCCATGGCGATCACCCTCACCATGGCCTATTCAGGTTGGATCGGATATCCGGCCGCTGCAGCCATGGTACTCGGACAGAACGTCGGGACGACGATCACTGCATACCTCGCCTCGATAGGCACCAGTGTGACGGCACGAAGAGCATCACGGGCGCATGTGATGTTCAATATCATCGGGACGATATGGGTCATGATCCTGTTCAACCCCTTCCTGCATCTTGTCGATATCATAGTACCGGGAACGGTCTTCGGTGATGCAGATGCACACAACCTGCCTCAGCACCTTGCGATGTTCCATACGGTCTTCAATGTGATCAACACCCTGCTGTTCATCCCCTTCATCGGGAAGTTCACTCACCTCATCGAACGGATCGTCCCTGCCAGGCCTGGAGAGCTTGAGACGACCTACGAATACAAGTTCAAATATATCAGTTCCAGCCTTCAGGATACCCCTGAGATCTATCTGCTCACCGTCAAAGACGAGGTGGTGAAGATGACCACCGTCGTCTCTGATATGTTCGGCATCTTCCGCACGATCTTCAACGACCCTGACAAGGAGATCAGTGATGAGGTGAAGACGATCAAACGGATGGAGGAGTATACCGATCAGATGCAGGAGGAGCTCTCCCAGTTCCTCGCTGAGATCTCACAGGAGAACCTGAACCCCAACAGGGCAAAGGAGGTGAACTGCCTTGTCCGTATCCTCAATGAGCTTGAGAGCATCGGTGACAGCTGCTACAACCTGATCCTGCTCTCTGAACGCAGGCAGAACAAGGGCTATCGGTTCACCGAGGAGTCTCATGAGCACTTGAAGGAGTATGGGGAGATGGTACAGCAGTTCATCGATTTCATACGGGATCACATGGACCGCAAGATCTCCAATACCGACCTTCAGACGGCTAACACGTTCGAAGACCGTATCGATGCGAAGCGCAACGAGATGCGTAAGATGGTCCAGAAGGATCTGAAAGAAGGCGCCCATGTCAAATCAGAACTGCTGCTCCTTGATAAGGTCAGACACCTCGAACATATCGGGGATTACTGCATCAACATCGCCGAGGCGCTCTACCTGATCGAAGCTACCTGATCGAAGGTCGGCTGAGACTTCCCTTCTCATGATCGGAAGTCTCAACTGCTTCCCCCTCTGTGAGCATCCGGTACCGCCTTCCGGCAGCATGATAACAAGAAGAGCACCCCTCTGACATGGTTCATACCACGTCAGAGGGGTGCTCTATCTATGATCTGTGAGGTATCACGCCATCATCTGGCAGCAGGTTCTGGGTCGAAGATCTGCAGGGGCTCAGAGAGGCTGAACAGCGCACCGGCAGCCTGCTGCAGCACATCCATCTTCATCTGTGCTCTGCTCTCCATGAGATCGATATCACGGTAGAGTTTATCGAGTCTCAGATTCCCGGCAGTCCCTGTCGAGGTCCTGTTCCGAAGAGTCTCCTGAGGATCCAGTGCAGCCACATCTTCCAGGTGCAGACCGACCTGTCGATAGGCATCTCTGAAACTCATACCGGAGGCTACGAGTTCCAAGGCCTTATCGGTGGCATAGATCTCCGGGGCGAAGGAGCCCTCGAGAGTCTTCTCATGCACCTGCAGCTCCCTGAAGGTGAGATCCATCACCTGGACACAGGTGAATGCCACATGAGCTGCTCTCATCAGGGGGTCTTTGGTGTCCTGAAAATCTCTATTGTATCCTGAAGGCAGTGATCTGATACAGTTCTTTATCTGCATGGCACAGGCCGATACGATCGCCGACTTCGATCGGGTCAGTTCCAGTCCGTCGGGGTTCTTCTTCTGCGGCATGATGCTCGATCCTGAACAGAGCTGCACCGGAAGGCTGAAATACCCGAACTCAGGCATGGAGTAGAGGATGAGGTCCTGAGCGATCTTGCTCAGCGTGAGACAGATGTAATCAAGGGCATCCACGACGATGGCCTCGAACTTACCCCGGGAGTTGTTCGCATACAGGACATTGTTCTGCACTCTGCTGAAGCCCATGAGTCCTGCACTCATCTCACGGTCAAGCGGCAGCGGTACGCCGTAGCTTGCCGCTGACCCGAGCGGTGACTGGTCGATCAGATCGAGCACCTGTGCAAGATGTTCGGTCTCATCGAGCAGTTCCTCGGCATATGCAGCAGCCCACAGGCCCACTGAGGAGGGCATGGCCACCTGCATATGGGTACGGCCGGGCATGGGAACGTGGGTGTTGAACTCGGCGAACTTGGTCATCACGCGTACCAGATCCGTACTGACAGAGACCATCTTGATCAGAAAGTCCTTCATCCACAGTCGCAGGGCTGTCTGGACCTGATCGTTCCTGCTTCGTCCGGTGTGGATCTTCTTCCCTGCATCACCGCAGAGTTCGGTGAGCTTCTGCTCGATCGCAGTATGGCAGTCCTCATCCTCGCGCCTGATGGGAAATGCATGGGCATTGTCGAGTTCGATGATACGCTGCAGTCCGCTGATGAGCGCTGCGAGCTCGCCGGTCTCAAGGATCCCGATATGTCTGAGCATCGAGGCATGTGCAGCACTGGCAAAGCAGTCAGCTTTCACCAGTTCCACATCAAGGAGGTAGTCGTTGCCCACCGTGAAGGATTCGATGAGTGAATCCAGTGTGTAGTCTTTCTGCCAAAGTGTAGCCATAATACCCCCCATCGGTAAGTGATCGATGGTGTCGATTGTACCCGCTTTTGCTGCGCTGTTCAACGGCAGGGGTCCTGAAGATACCACAATCAGGGCATAACCGACCGATGACCGACAGCTCCCATGCTGCCGGTCACCGTTCATTCAGGAAAGAAGTCTCTTCAGTCGTCCATACAGCTCTTTGACTGCAGGATCGTCCTGCCCGCTGTGTTCCGCGATCAGCTTGGCAGTCTTGCTGCACTGCGGGGTCAAATAGCCAGACTCCCGTGCGCAGTCCTCGGCAAGGATCCGGGCAGATCGGGCAAGAGCCCGTGCGAGTCTGCCGCCCCCTGTCTTCTTGAGCTCAGTCGAGAGTGCTGAAGCACTCTCCTGCTGCGCGACCTTCTGTGCACAGAGCTCCAGGAGCCGTTCAGCGATCTCAGGGTCTCTGGGAACAGGTTCAGGATACTCTTCTGCCACAAGGAAGATGGCATGAGAGGGACAGGCATCCACACAGGCCCTGCAGCCGCTGATGCATCGAGCTTTGTCGATCTGCCCGTTCTCGGTATCGGTAGCGCCTGTCGGGCAGACGAACAGACACAGGCAGTCTTTCGTACATAATCTGATATTTCGTGATGCGTACATGGGGGACCTCCTACTCGACCTGTGAGAATCGTGATTCCGGGGCTTTGCATATGGGGCAGAGCTTCGGCTTGGCTTTCCCGATAGAGATGAATCCGCAGGCTTCACAGATGAAGACTTCTGTATCTTCAAGCAGTGACTCGCCGGTACGCTCATACCGTGAGATCAGACTCTTCTGGATCTTCGTGACTTTCTCTCCCCAGGTCAGGGCCCGTAGCGGCCCCCGTTCATGCTTCTCCCCCGCAGCAGCTGCAAGTGATGCATAGGTCGATCTCAAGTCTTCGCCTATCAGCTTCTGCAGCGTATCGAAACCACCCGCATCAGCTGTATCGTGCGTATAGTGCTGAGCAAGCTGGTCGAAGAGACTGGAGATCTCTTCGTTCTGCTGCAGTGCAGCAGCCTTGGTGAGATTACTGAATACCGCACTCAGACATCGGTCGTTCATCATAGCTGTCCCCCTTCCTGCGATGTATATCATGTCTGCATCCCCTCTCTCAGAGCAGGTGATCCGCAGATATGACACTATCATACCACACAGGTCCCCTGTTGTGGGGATAGTACCTGAAACTTCGGCAGGAGCATGGGATACAGGAGGGAGTAGTATGTCATAACGCAAAAGATGTGCAGAGCAGCAGGGAGGAGACCGTGCTCAGGTCCAGAGGGGGTACGGGTTCACATAGCGGGAGAGCTGATGCGCAGTGACACCATCACCTGAGAGCAGCAGAGGATGATCTGCTGCTCTCAGGTGATCAAAGAGATCATTCCACCGTCACGGAATGAGTTTCCTATAACACACACCTAACTCCCCTTCTCCACAGGAATTACTTTTTTCCTGAGTCGATCTCCACTTCTAATTCTTTAATTCCATCTTTCAAATTATACCCGAGTTTCTTGTTATTCTTATCGACCCATTCCAGAGAATCATTTACATATGTGTGAACTTCCCAGAATTTGTCCACTCAATGGAATAAGTAGACTGTTTCTGAGTTATCTCCCTTGGGCATCCAGGAAGTTCATGATCTCGCTATAGCTCTTCCCGCTCCCTATGAATGCGGCCATGACCCCCTTTGACTGGATCTCCCGTTTCTGCTCCTGAAGAGCAGAGAGCTCTTTTGCTACCGCGTCATATCTGTTCTTGACTTTTGCAAGCAGCTCTTGTTTTTTCGCTATCTCTGCATCAATCGATGCGATGGTCTTGGTTCT
>JAIPFY010000037.1 GCA_021736385.1 Spirochaetia bacterium
TCCATGCATCTCAGAAAGCGATCATCCATCATCTGGCACTTGATGAGAGCCGTGAGGCAGAAGCTGCCCTGCACAAGTACAGCCAGGCAGGTTATGCTCTGGCAGGGCTGCCGATAGAGCGGGCCTCTGATTATCCCGCAGGGGGACTGAAGCTGCTGCTCGATACGCTCGAACGATGGCAGGAACTCTTTTCCCTGCCGCGACTGCATGAGTTCGGGTTCACCGAAGAGGAGCTCGCGAGCCTGGCCCTGGAGACGGGAGTGAAGAACACCCCTGCAGCATTGAGTACACAGGAGATAGCCGGGATCCTGATCGAACGGCTCTAGAGCTCGGTATCAGCGGTGAAGATGAACTGCTCATCGATCCGGTCAGCATAGAACCCATGATACTGTTCGGGCATCAGACGTGCGATCCTGATCATCATCTCGTCAGTGATCTGCTGTCGCTCTTCCGGGCTGAGGCGTTTTTTGTCAGAGATGATGGAGAACGGTGTCCCGACCTTGAAGATGACCGGTGTGCGTCTGAACCGTCTGAGATTCTCCCCCAGGTGCTCGATGCCGTAGTTCGCTACCGGCAGGATCGTCACCTGCTTCTTGAATGCGATGAAGCCGGTCCCGGCTTTACCTTCCTGCAGCCTGCCATCCTTGCTCCGAGTACCCTCAGGTGCGATACACAGCATCTTTGACTCATCCAGTGTCCTGAAACAGGCATTCATGGCTTCTCTGTCCATACCGTCCCGGTTGACCGGGATGGCTTCCCACCAGCTCATGATCTTACGGGTGAACCAGTGTCCCCAGAGTTCCTGCTTTGCCAGCGCGATGGTGTCTCTCGGTCTGAGGAAGAGATAGAGGATAGGCCCCTCGAGTACCCCGATATGGTTGGTGACGATGATCATGGGTCCTGTCATGGGAACGTGTGCTTTGAGCTCTCTGGTGTCAAGCTTGCAGACGATCCGCAGCAGTGTGCGGAACACCGCATTGGTGATTCTGTTCATTAGTGTCATATACGTACTGTATCAGTCAAATGGCGATTACCCAAGAGGCTGTACCCCTGTTCTGAGAAAAACTGTGATATAGTGAGTACAGTATTCTGGTATCACATGAGGAGGTCAGCTGTGCGTATACTGCATCCGGAAGTCTTTCAGGGGTCGCTGAGCAGAGAAGAGTATTTTGAAGGCTGGTATTTCAAACAGGTGAGAGCCGATGGCTCAACTGCCCTGGCATGTATCCCGGGTATCTCGCTGCACGGAAGTGATCGCCATGCCTTCGTTCAGGTCATCGACGGTCAGAGCGGCAGTACCTGGTATATTCGGTACGAACTCTCAGAATGCTCCTTCACCACAGCCGAGTTCTCCGTATCGATCGGACCCAACACCTTCTCACGAGCGGGTATGCACCTTGAGATCGACCGGCAGGGGCTCTCGCTTCACGGGGAGCTCTCCTTCAGCGGCACGGTACGGTATCCTGCGAGCCTTGCAGCTCCCAATATCATGGGATGGTATACCTATGTGCCGCGGATGGAGTGCAACCATGCGGTCGTATCAGCAGATCATCATATCCGCGGCATGCTCACGATCAACGGTGAACCCATGGATCTTACCGGAGGGAGGGGCTACATAGAGAAGGACTGGGGGACCTCCTTCCCCAGTGCCTGGATCTGGATGCAGTGCAACACCTTCGATACCCCTGATACCTCCTTCATGCTCTCCTATGCCCGTATCCCCTGGATGGGTTCCCATTTCTGGGGAGTCATCGCCTTCCTCTATGCAGGTGGCAGCTGGTACCGGTTCGCGACCTATAATGGAGCGACCTTCCACAGCGAAGAGATCACCGATGGCCATGTCAGTGCCGTATGCTCACGGCGGCAGCTTCGACTGCACATCACTGCTGATGCTGAACGTTCAGGAGGTCTTCAGGCTCCGGTGAAGGGGCAGATGGAGAGGAAGATCTATGAATCACTCAGTGCACAGGTGCAGCTGAGGCTGGAAGACCTCTCTACGGGCACCTCCCGGGAGTTCACCGGCAGCTGTGCCGGGCTGGAGATCAGTGACATGAGCCGGTAGCAGGTATGAAAGAGGTCGTTGTTTCCCCCTGAGATCGTACAGACTGGAGGAGATGGTCACCTGCTGTACTGCTGCCCGTTCATCCGCTTCGGGTACCCCGGGTCTCACGTTTTCCTCTGTTTTGTTCTCCTGTTCACCCTCCGCCACTGTAGGTCTTCCCTGATCTGCGATAAGATAGAGGTGTCTAACAATCAAGGAGGAATCCCATGGAACATCTATTCGGACCGGTGCCCTCACGGAGGCTCGGCAGAAGTATCGGGATCAATAATGTGACCCCGAAGCACTGCACCTATGCATGCATCTACTGTCAGCTCGGCCGGGCTGTACACGTCGAGACCGATAGGCGGGAGTTCTACCGGCCTGAGCTGCTCATAGGTGAGGCACAGCAGCGTATCAGAGATGTCTACAGCAGGGGTGAGACGATAGATTATCTGACGATCGTCCCCGATGGGGAGCCGACACTCGATCTGCATCTGGAAGAGCTCATCTGCGGTCTGCAGGAGACCGGTATCCCGGTCGCTGTGATCACCAATGGTTCTCTTCTCGGATCTCCTGATGTCCGCAGGGCTCTTTTGGGGGCGCAGTGGGTCTCGATCAAGGTCGATGCTGCCAGCACAGCGGTATGGAAGAAGATCGACCGGCCGCACAAGCTGCTCGATCATACCCGTCTGCTCCGTGGCGCCGAGCTCTTTGCTGCGGAGTATACAGCCCGGGAGGGTACCTTCCTCGCTACTGAGACGATGCTGATCGGGGATATGAACACCTCCGAAGCAGAGCTCTCATCGATCGCCCGATTCGTCGGTTCCCTGCAGCCTGATGCTGCCTACCTCTCCATACCCACTCGTCCGCCTGCTGAGTCCTTCGCGATACCGGCAGGAGAAGCGGCTCTTGCCCGTGCGTATCATGTGTTCAGTGAGCATACCTCTCGTGTGGAACATCTTACCGGCTATGAGGGGGATGAGTTCAGCGCTACCGGTGTCGCCATAGATGATCTCATGAGTATCACGGCCGTACATCCCATGCGCAAAGAGGCTGTGGAAGCCCTGCTGCAGCGAGATGGCAGCTCGTTCGACGTGGTGCAGGGACTGCTTGAAGCGCAGGCACTCCTGTGTACCGAATATGACGGTCATACCTACTATGTGCGGAAGTTCAGGGATCGACAGATGGGAAGGTGATCAGGAGGTCCTTTCAGTGCGGGCACCTAAGTCTCTCAGGTGCCCGTTCCTGCCTCTATGCATTCGGTCGCTTCTGATCCAGGACGCTCCCCGGAGAGCTGAGCCCCCGTCTCTATGGGGACCGGGGGTCAGCCTGCAGGGCAGAGAGGAGGGACTCCTCCGTTTGCTATGCCTGCTCCAGGATGAGGGTGGTCGTCGGTCGGTTGCATACTTCATCGGGACCATAGTACTGGATGGCTCCGGGGAAGGTGAAGCAGGTCTCCTTGTACCACTGGTCCCGGTGTTCGGCGAAGGTCCTGAACGGTTTCTCATCGAGTTCCACCAGGGCTTTCTTGATCACCGGTTTCTTCTCACCGTGACGCTGTTCCATGTTCATCATCATCGTCACCGGTATGCCGCCAGCCTGCCACTGGTCCGCAGGGGCCGAGAGGTTGCTGATCGAGGAGATGTAGCCGGTGAGGCCTGAGGCGATCAGCAGGAACGCATTGTAGCCGAGGGAGTAGCAGTAGTCCGAATCGAAGTTCGAGGGGAAGGCACATCGTCCCTCATAGCCGAAGAAATGGCTCTGAGAGCTGAATGAACCGGTGTAGGTGCCTTCAGATCGCAGTTTCTTCAGCGAATCCTCTACCATCTCGATCAGCAGCTTCTCCGTCTCGATACGCGAGACCTGCACATTGCCGTGGGGGTCACGATCCATCAGCAGCTGTCGCTGGATGTTGTTCGGCAGTGAGGAGAATGCATAGGAAGAATCCTTCGAGAGGCTTCGGTTGATCCATTCGGATTGTTCCTCGAAGGAGGTCATCGTCTGGAAGTAGTCGGCGTTCGCAGCCATGAGGTCGTTGAGTTCGGCGATGAGGATCTTCATCTCAGGGATGAACTCTATGAGTCCTTCCGGGACGAGTACCACGCCGAAGTCCATTCCCTTGCTGCTTCGGTAGACCACTTTCTCTACCAGGTCAGCTACGATCTCCTTCAAGGTCGTCTTGTTGATCTCTACCTCTTCTGAGATCAGAGCTGCTGTAGGCTGTGTCTGCAGGGCGCATTCGAGGGCGATGTGAGAAGCACTTCGGCCCATGAGCTTGATGAAGTGCCAGTATTTCTTCGCTGAGTTCGCATCACGTTCGATGTTACCGATCAGTTCCGAATAGGTCTTCGTGGCCGTATCGAATCCGAAAGAGACTTCGATCGAGCTGTTCTTCAGGTCCCCGTCGATGGTCTTCGGTGCACCGATGACCGCGATCTTCGAATCGTGGCTCTTGAAGTACTCTGCCAGGACCGCTGCGTTGGTATTGGAGTCATCACCGCCGATGATGAGGATCGCATCTATGTTCAGGGCCTTGCACACCTGCTCACACACGGCATACTGCTGCTCACTCTCCAGTTTCGTCCTGCCGGATCCGATGATGTCGAATCCACCGGTATTGCGGTATTCATCGATATACTCATCGGTGAACCGAAGCGTCCTGTTCTCAAGGATCCCAGAGGGTCCCCCGAGGAATCCGTAGACCTCTGAGTCAGGATTCGCTCTCTTCACCGCATCATAGAGTCCGGCTATGACATTATGTCCTCCGGGGGCCTGTCCTCCTGAGAGTACGACGCCGATATTGATCTTTTTCGAGATCGTGGTGTTCCTGCCCTCGGCGAATGATACCATGGGCATCCCGTAGGTCCCGGGAAACAGTCTGTGCAGGTCTTCTCTGTCGGCTGCAGGCTCTGTCGCCTCGCCGAACACCGGTACGATCGTATCGATGGGAAGGGTAAGGGTCCTGGGCAGCTTCGGCTGATATGCATATCGTGCTTTTTGCAGGGGGGAATAGTGCATGCGATTCTCCTTGGTAGATGATTGGTGTAACGGGTATGAATGGCTTCTGTTCCATAAGCAGTTCATCCCTCTATAGTACAGGTATACCCAATATCGGGGAATTATACAAGAATCCAGGTTCTGAGCGGGAGAAGTTCCTCATGTGATTGACCATCTGGTACCCTCCCGGTAGACTGAGGAGTATGAAGATACAACGATTACAACCCTGTATTCAGGAGTATGCCTGGGGCGATAGCAGCTGGCTCCAGGCCTTTACCGGGCACGAGGAATCGATCGGTAAGGATCCCTGGGCTGAACTGTGGCTCGGCACTCATCCCAAAGGTATGAGCGAAGTGCTCATAGAGGAGGGACCTCAGGTCCCGCTTGCCGCCTATATCGCGAACGATCCCGCAGGGGTGCTCGGCTGCGGCCGCAGTCTCCCTCTGCTGTTCAAGATCCTGGCAGTCAGCAAACCGCTCTCCATCCAGTGCCACCCCACCAAAGAGCAGGCTGAAGAGGGTTTTGCACGGGAGAGTGCTCAGCATATACCCCTGACAGCTGATGAACGGAACTATAAGGATGACAATCATAAACCTGAGATCCTCTGTGCCGTAACCCCCTTCACGGCGATGTGCGGGTTCAGGTCTCCCCAGGAGATCAGAGAGCTCTTTGTGGAGCATCTCCCCCGGTTCTATGATCGCTTTCTCAGAGGGATCCTCGAAGGGCAGGAGATCGCAGAGTCTGCTGTCTATGCGGCACTGCTCAAGCTGGTGATCCAGAGTGAACGGGGGAACCGACAGGAGATGCTGGTGCTGCTCGAACAGGAGCTCAGCGGGATTCAGGGGGACTCTCTGGAGCTCAAGCTGGTCAGACGGTTCTTCAGCCAGTACCCGGGTGACCTTTCGGTGCTTGCACCGCTGTACCTGAACGTGCTCACCCTGCAGCCGGGAGAGGCGCTCTACCAGCCGGCAGGGGAGCTGCACGCCTATGTGGAGGGCATCGGGGTCGAACTGATGGCCAGCTCTGACAATGTGCTCAGAGGAGGGCTCACGCCCAAGCATATCGATGCACAGGAGCTTCAGCGCATCATCAGGTTCGAACACAGTGACAAACAGAAGACCCTGGCTGTCAGGGATGATCTGGGACGATGGGTCTATCCTTCACCGTCGAGGGAGTTCCAGCTCAGCAGGATCGACAGCGGCAGGTATGAGGTGCACGACAGGACCAGGATCGAACTGATGATCCAGCTCGAGGGGGCATCGGTGATCACCTGTGATGACGAAGACCATGATCAGCCGATCGAGTTCTTTGCCGCACAGGGTGTTACGTTCATGATCCCGGCATCGGTCGAGGGGTATACGATCGTATGTGATGGTACGATCTACGCTGCCTCCATCCCTGAGGACTCTGCAGGATGCTGACCATCTGGGTAGATGCCGACTCGTGTCCAAGACCCGTGAGGGCCATCATCCAGAAGGCTGCCAGACGCATACGCCGCAGGGCTGTCTTCGTTGCTGATCGCCCTCTGTCAGACTGCACCGGTGCGTTCATCGAGATGGTCATCGTTCCCACCGGTGACGATCAGGCTGATGATGAGATCGTACGTGAGGTGAAAGAGGGGGACCTGGTCATCACCCGTGATGTCATACTGGCTTCCCGGGTGGTCGAATCGGGATGCATCGTCATCGATGACCGGGGTGGCGTCTATACTGAGGAGAACATGAGGGAACGGCTGTCGCTCAGGAATGCCATGACCGAGTTCCGTGAGGCTGGATGGTTCTATGAGAGGTCCCGTCCTGTGGGACCACGGGAGATCCAGGCGTTTGCCAATGCCCTCGATACCCATGCCACCCGACTGATGCAGTCAGAACACTAAGAGGATGAACACCTGATGAAACATGAGATGATCTATCGCAAGATAGAAGAGTACCTGCTGATCACCATCGGCTCTGCGGTCACAGCCCTTGCGCTGGTACTGTTCCTGACTCCGGCAAAGATCGCCGCAGGGGGAGTGAGCGGCCTTGCCATCATCCTCTACCACTGGTATGGATGGGATCCCGGTCTGGTGATCTTCATCTTGAGTATTCCCATCTTCGTGCTGGGGGTGAAGGTCTTCGGCGGGCGTTTCGGGCTCAAGTCACTCTACGGTACCTTCGCCCTCTCCTTGAGCGTCACCCTCTTCGGGATCCTGCTCGGGTATGACGGGCTGCTGAGTACCGGAGACAGGACCGATCTGCTTCTGGCAGCGCTCTTCGGCGGTCTGCTCTCGGGGATCGGTGTCGGGGTGGTCATGAAAGGCGGGGCGAACACCGGGGGGACAGACATCATCGCACAGGTGATCAACCACTACTCACGGCTGCCCCTGGGGACCTCTCTGTATCTGGTCGACGGGTTCATCGTTGCCCTTGCGGCATGGACCTTCTCGATCGAAGAGGCGCTGTTCGCCGTCATCACGCTCTTTGCCGCCGGTCAGTTCATCAATATGATCACCAGCGGTGCGAACTATGCCAAGATGACCTACATCATCAGTGACAAGTATGAGCTCATACGCGCAGAGCTGGTAGCGGCCAATTTCGGCGGCACGGTAGTCGACTCCTTCGGCATGTTCAGTGATGACCGGCGGCAGATGCTCATGCTGGTGGTGCGCAACCGCAAACTCTCTCAGATCACCAGTACGGTCCGCAGAATAGATCCTGATGCCTTCATGATCATCACCAATGCACACGAGGTCCTCGGGGAGGGGTTCATAGCCATCGATCCCAAAAAGACCGGCAGATGATCCTGTCTTGAATCAGAAGCGGGCAGAGCTCGTTCTATAGGGGTATGAAGACAGTACAACTATTTCATCGACAGGGGCTGCTGCTAGATGGTCTGACCGGGCTGTTCGCCCGTTCTCAGGAGTTCGAACTGATCAGGAGGGAACAGACACTTGATGATCTTCCCTCCTGCCTGCACGGGATACCGCCGAACTTCATCATCATCGGGTCGGGACTGCTCCATTCGGCATCGGCCTGCAGGTCCTGCATGCATACCATCGGTCAATGTACTACAGATCCTGTATCTGATCATATCCTCACGGTGATCATGATCGAGCGCAATGATCAGGTACTCCTTGAACACTTTCACTCACTGGGGTTCCATGGCTTCGTCTTCGAACAGGGCAGGTTCTCTGAACTCGAGCAGTCGCTCAGGGCACTCTATCACGGGGCTGTCTATCTTCCGTCGTTCGTTGCCGAGCAGCAGAGCGACGGGGTCTATGGCAGACTGCCAAAACGGGTGCTGACCCAGCGAGAGACTCAGGTGCTGCAGCGCATCAGCATGGGGGAGTGTTCGAAGGAGATCGCGACCAATCTCGGGATCGCTGTGAGTACGGTGGATGTCTATCGAAAACGTCTGCTGACCAAGCTGCAGCTGAGATCTGTCGCAGAGCTGACCAAATACGCTGTCAGGATGGGCCTGACAGCGTTATGAGCGGCTCTAGAACTCTGCGTTATGCACCGTCCTCGGGAAGGGGATGACGTCACGGATGTTCTGCATGCCGGTGACATACTGGACAACCCGATCGAAGCCCAACCCGAAGCCTGCATGGGGGACACTGCCGTAGCGCCGCAGATCCAGATACCACCAGTAGTCATCCTCTCTGAGATCCTGTTCTTTCAGGCGAGAGCTGAGCACATCGTACCGGGATTCTCTCTCACTGCCGCCGATGATCTCTCCGAGTCTCGGCACCAGGACATCCATGGCACGGACGGTCTTCCCATCGTCATTGAGTTTCATATAGAAGGCTTTGATCTCTTTGGGATAGTCGGTCACGATGACCGGGGCCTTGAAGATCTCTTCAGTCAGGTATTTCTCATGTTCGGACTGCAGGTCATGGCCCCAGGCGACAGGATACTCGAACTCTTTCGGGCTCTTGTGCAGGAGCTCTACCGCATCGGTATAGGGCAGATGGATGAAGGGTTTCTCGACGACCTGCTGCAACCCTTCTGCGACCCCTTTCTGTACCCATTTGGTGAAGAACGCCATATCTTCTTCGCAGTGCTCCAGGACATGGGTGAAAATATGTTTGAGAAAGTCTTCAGCCACTGCCATGTCCCCTTCCAGGGTACAGAAGGCCATCTCCGGTTCGATCATCCAGAATTCAGCCAGGTGACGGGCGGTATTGGAATTCTCAGCACGGAAGGTGGGGCCGAAGGTGTAGACGTTCTTCAGTGCCAGAGCGTAGATCTCAGCTTCGAGCTGCCCACTGACAGTGAGGTTCGCCTGTTTGCCGAAGAAGTCCCTGCTGTAATCTATGGGCTTGCTCCCATCAAGGCTGTTCAGCGGGAGTGTGGTGACCTGAAACATCTCTCCGGCACCCTCACAGTCCGATGCTGAGATGATGGGGGTATGCACATAGACGAAGCCCTTCTCATGGAAGTAGTGGTGGATCGCATAGCTCAGTTCGTTACGGACCCGAGCCACCGCACTGATGGTGTTGGTCCTCGGTCGCAGGTGGGCGATCTCACGGAGGAACTCCAGTGAATGCCGCTTCTTCTGCAGCGGGTAGGTGTCGGCGGGAGCCTCTCCGTGCAGGATCACGTCTGATGCCTGCAGCTCCACCTTCTGGTTCTTCCCCGGTGATTCGACCAGATGTCCGGTGAATGTGACGCTCGCCCCGGTCGAGATCCTGTTGATCGTCTGTGCGATGTCACTGGTGTTCTTATCGAGGATCACCTGCAGGCTTCGCAGGGAAGAGCCGTCGTTGACTTCGAAGAAACAGAAGTTCTTCGAGTCACGTTTGGTCCTTACCCATCCTTCAACCTGGATCAGATCCTCTGATGGTGATGCATCGAGCATATGTACTATTCTGTCGTTCATGCTGTGCTCCTTGGATGGTATGGTGACTGCCAGAGAGACCTTTCGCCCATTAAGGCTGTCAGAAGGGCTCTTTTGACTAGAATAATCCCTATACTATCATATATAGTAGGACTGCACTATAGTGATCGACATCTACGGGGGATCATATGACGCTTCAGATCATCGGTACCAAACAGTCATCAGAGACCAGAAAGGCCATACGTTTCTGTAAGGAACGTTCAGTCACCTATCAGTTCATAGATCTCAATGAGCGGGATCTCTCTCCCGGAGAACTCTCCTCGATCCTTCGATTCGTCGATCCTGAGGATCTGATCGATACCGGCTCGAAGTTCTACAGCAAGAACGGCTATGCCTATCTTGACTATGACCCGATCGAAGAACTCATGGAACATCATGAACTGATGGTGGTCCCCATCATCAGGACCGCTGCTGCGGTGGTCGTCGGGTATGATCCGGCGGCATTGGAACAGGCTGTACAGGATGCCTGAACTCATCAGCTATGCGATCCTCGGCAGC
Organism: Spirochaetia bacterium; assembly: GCA_021736385.1. Taxonomy (GTDB): domain Bacteria; phylum Spirochaetota; class Spirochaetia; order CAKZLE01; family CAKZLE01; genus JAIPFY01. Next base: position 10,415 of record JAIPFY010000037.1, read on the forward strand.
GGGTCATCGGCCAATGCCTATCTGTTCAGCTGCTGCGGGGTGTCGATCATGATCGACTGCGGGTTCTCCTTCAAAGAGCTCAAAAACAGAGCTGAGAGGGCAGGTGCTGATCTCTCGACTCTGCAGGCGGTACTGCTCAGCCATACGCATGCAGACCATATTCGGGGGATCGCTCCGCTCTCACGTGCCTGCGGTATCCCGGTCTATCTGCATCATCTGCTGGACCCTTCGATCTTCCCCGGGAAGAAGCCGATCCCGGTGGTTCCGGTAGAGCCGGACTCGAGCTATACCATCGGCCCGTTCACCGTACAGGTCTTCTCTCTCAGTCATGATGCACCGCATGCGGTGAACTATGTCATCAGTGCGGAAGGGTGCAGCTTCATGGTGGCTACCGATACCGGCACGGTGACACCCCGGATCCGAGAGCTCATGAGTACTGCGGATGTCCTGTTCCTGGAGGCAAACTATGATGAGCAGATGCTCCACGAGGGTCCCTATCCCTATATGCTCAAACGTCGTATCGCCTCAGAGCTCGGGCACCTGTCGAATACTGACGCCATCGAGGAGATCAGACGGTTCGGTGTGCAGCAGAAGCCTCACCGTATCTATCTGTGCCACCTCTCCGATACCAATAACCGACCGGAACTCCTGCAGCAGCAGATCGTGCAGCAGCTGCCCCCGGGCGGCAGGAGCATCACCGTCTGCCCGAAAGGGTCTCTGCATGCAGATGTGATCTCAGGGGTGATTTGATGAAAAGTTACCGGTTCCCAGTTTGAATCACCCCCTGATTCTATGATATAAACAAATAGGAGATACTTCATGAGCATAATCACTGATGTCCGTATTCAGTCCATAACCCCGTTGATCAGTCCTGCAGCACTGCGTACGCAGCTGCGGCTCGATGACGATGCCGCCCAGAAGATCCTGGGGAATCGCCAGCAGATCGACAGGATCATCTCTCGTGAGGATCCTCGGATCCTCGGGATCGTGGGTCCCTGTTCCATTCATGACAAGAAGGCAGCCCTCGAGTATGCACAACGGCTCAAAGGACTTGCAGATCGCGTGAGTGACCGCATGCTGCTGATCATGAGAACCTATTTCGAAAAACCGAGGACCATCCTGGGATGGCGCGGACTGATTCTCGATCCCCATCTCGACGGGACCTATGACATCGCCTATGGTCTTGAGCTTGCCCGCGATATATTGCTGCAGATCAGCACCCTCGGGCTTCCGGTCGGCTGCGAGATGCTCGATCCGATCGTACCGCAGTATATCGATGATATCGTCTGCTGGGCTGCGATCGGCGCACGGACGACCGAGAGTCAGACGCACCGGAACCTCGCAAGCGGTCTGTCAGTCCCGGTAGGCTTCAAGAACAGTACCAGCGGGAATCTGACCAATGCGATCAATGCCGTCAAATCGGCAGCGAGCCCGGCAAGCTTCATCGGTATCGATACCGATGGGAACTCATCGATCCTCAGGACCACCGGCAATGATAAGGGTCATCTGATCCTGCGGGGCGGTTCGAACAGTCCGAACTACTACCAGGAGTACGTTGAGGAAGCTGCTGCCATGATGGAGGATATGGATATGATCCCCTCGATCATCATCGACTGCAGTCATGCGAACTCCCGTAAGATGTATACCAGACAGAAGCGGGTCCTGCGTTCTGTCATCGATCAGATACTCCGTGGCGACAGGTCGATCTCGGGGTTCATGCTCGAAAGTAATCTCAACGCTGGGAATCAGAAGCTGCACAGCGATGCTTCTCAGCTCGAGTACGGGGTCTCGATCACCGATGCCTGCATCGGGTGGGATGAGACTGAACAGATCATCATGGATGCCTATGAGCATCTTTCTACGAAGGAGGCCTGATATGAAGAAGGTACTACTATGTCTCGCTGACGGATTCGAGGAGATAGAGGCGATCGTCCCGATAGACCTGATGCGCAGGGCGGGGATGCATGTGGTCCTGGCAGGGGTCGGTGCATCGACGGTGACCGGTTCCCGCGGGGTCAGCATCATCACCGATGGGGAACTGGCCGATTTCACGCTTGAGACCTTTGATGCGGTCATGCTGCCAGGAGGTATGCCCGGGGCTTCGAACCTTGCAGCCTCCTGGGAGGTCAACGAGCGGGTGATCTCGATGTTCAATGAAGGGAAGCTGGTCGCTGCGATCTGTGCAGCCCCTGCAGTGGTACTCGGGACTGCAGGCATCCTCGAAGGCCGCAGGGCGACCTGTTACCCGGGGGCTGAATCCTATGCTCCGGGAGTACGGTTCGTCAAGGAACCGGTGGTCATCGATGGGAATCTCATCACGGCGCAGGGACCGGGGTTTGCCTCGCAGTTCGCCTTTGCGGTGATCGAGGCCCTGCTTGGATCGAAGAAAGCAAAAGAAGTCGGGGAGGGAGCACTCTATTGATGCTCCTGTTCTCATGATTCTTTCTCATGTAAAAAAGTATAAGAAGAGGCTGCCCTTTCGGTGTGAAAGGACAGCCTCTTCGTTCTGAGAAGTCTGCAGGTCCCGGACGGTCCTGCTCAGGCAAGCAGCTCTTTCAGGTAGGGCTTCTTCTCAAGGTCCTTCTTGAGTCCCTCTGCACGTGCTTTGTTCACATAATCCCTGCTCTCGAAGGAGTAGGTGAAGTTGGTATGCACATCATAGGTCCCCTGGACCAGTGCATAGGTGTCTTCGGTCATGACCAGCTCCTCATCGGTCGGGATGACGAAGATCTTGACCGGTGAATCATCGGTCGAGATGACCAGTTCTGCGTTTCTGCACTGCGCCTTGGCATTCTTCTCACTATCGAGCTTGATGCCGATATGTTCCAGCCCGCTGAGGGCTCCCTCTCTGATATGTGGAGCCATCTCACCGACACCTGCTGTCATGATCAGGGCATCGACCTTCCCGATCGCTGCGGTATAGGCGCCGATGTACTTCTTGAGCCGGTAGCACTCCAGCCTGATCGCAAGCGCCGCACGCTCATCACCTTCGGCCGCTGCGTTCCTGATATCTCTCCGGTCACTGTACTTCCCGCTGATCGCCACCAGGCCGCTCTGTTTGTTCAATGCCGTATCCATCTCTGATGCACTCATGCCGCTCTCATTCATGATGTAGGGGAGGATGGCAGGATCGAGGTCTCCGGAACGGGTACCCATGACCAGTCCTTCAAGAGGGGTCATACCCATGGAGGTGTCGATGCACACACCGTTCTTGACTGCACAGATGGATGCTCCGTTACCGATATGGGCGATGATGACGTTCGTATCCTTGGGATCCTTACCGAGCAGTACTGATGCGCGCTTCGCGGTATAGACATAGCTGGTCCCATGGAATCCATATCGGCGGACGTTGTGATCGGTGTACCACTGGTAGGGGACTGCATACATGAATGCCTCACTGGGCATGCTCTGATGCCATGCGGTGTCCATGATCGCGCAGTGCGGGACTGCGGGGAGTACCTGCTTGGCTGCCTTGATACCCATGATGTTCGCGGGCATGTGAAGTGGTCCCAGATGCACGAGACTCTCAAATTCTTTAAGAACTTCATCATCGACGATGACGGATTTCTTGAAGAGCTCTCCTCCATGCAGCACTCTGTGACCTACTGCCTTGATCTCATCGATCTTCTGTATGACCCCCAGTTCTGTATCGAGGATGGTAGCGATGATCAGTTCGATCGCTTCTTTGTGGGTGGGAGAGGAGAAGCGGGTCTGATACTCCTCCTTGCCTTTCGCGTTATGTTCGATGGTCGAGTAATCCTGTCCGATCCGTTCGACGACACCTACGGCAAGTACCTCTTGTGCAGACCAGTCATAGATCTGGTACTTCGCAGAAGAACTTCCGCAATTGAGAGTGAGAATAACCATGAGTAAAACCTCCGCAATTCATGCTGTGTGTTGTGATTTTCACCCTATTTTTTCACGATGTCCTGAAAAAAGCAAGGAGATACCATATGGCGAAACTGCATTTGAAGCAAAAATAGTGCAGGACAGTATACCAGAGATATGAAACCATCGTTATCAGGTATGCTCGTACTGTCCCTGCTGCTGGTACTCCAGCATCTCTGCGGGAGTGGTCCTCCTGCATCGTATCTCTCGTATGCTGTCTCCTGTTCAGGGGATGAGGCAGCTCATGAGCTGCTGTGTTCGTTCGATCATGAACGGATCATCGCTGGGATACAGCTGGAATCGGTTGGTCCGGTAGTGAGGATCGACAGTCATCTGATCGGTATCAGGCTCGGGACAGTGGCGGCTGTCGGGACGCTGAAGCCCTCAGGGCTGATCCGCACAGCGATCAGCCCCTATCACCGGAGTCTGAGTACCGGTGCCACGCGGACAGAGATCAAGGCCAACGAACAGCCGGATCCGCTGAGTGCGGTAGTGCCGATCCCCTTCGTGATCGGCTCCTGCAGGGGGTTTTATACGGTAGATCAGATGAGCAACACGCTGGGAGTAGTGGGGACGCTCTCGGATGAGAGCATGCGATACGAGATGCTGTGCATGAGTGAGTACGGTATCGGCCAGGCTGAATCGTCGTTTCTGGTCCTGCCTGCCTTCTCTCAGAATAAGCGGACCGTCGCAGCCCTGCGGGTATCGAGTGACGGGAAGCAGGTGCTGGACGGTGATGTCCAGCTGCTTTTCTCCGGCTCCCCCTACAGCAGGACGAAGACACTGATCTCCATCGACAGCCACGGGGACTTCGATCCCTTCCTGCTGTCCTTCAGCCAGAAGAGCATAGCCCGGGGCTTCGATCAGGCTGTGGAGATCGACAGGCAGCTCTCGGTGATCAGTACCATCGGTGGTGAGGTGGAGGTGGCAGAGGGATGTACTGCCGCACTGTCCTTCCAGCAGTATGAGTATCAGCAGGATCTGCACAGCGGACTGCAGAAGGCGGTACATACGCTCAAAGGTAAGCTCAGATTCAGTACGAAGGGAGCCACGTTCACCCACATCAGTACCTATAGCTTCACTTCCGAGCATGCCATGTCCAGCAGGAGCCGTATTCAGGAGTACAGTTCGTTCTCACTCGCTTCGGAGCAGGTCTATCTTCGAGGTTCCCTGACCATGCGGTATGAACAGGGGCGCTGGTGCTGCAGCAGGAGTATCAGCACAGGGGTGCGTATCGGCTCGCTGAAGATCACCGCAGCCTTGTCTGGCAGCGATCGGCCAGCCGGACGTATCACGCTGCAGTATGAGAACAGGGGGTATGAGGGGACCGTGGCGATCAAGGCAGAGGAGCTCCAGTGTGATATCCAGATACCGCTGCCCCTCGATGAACTACCTACAGATTGAGCATGAAGCGGGCGGTCTCGAAATAGATGGCGTAGCCGCAGATGTCGATGAGGGTCGCCATCAGCGGAGCACTCATGACCGTGGGGTCCTTGCCCAGGCGTGCGATCAGCAGTGGTGCGAGGATCCCGACGAGATTGGAGATGAAGACTACGAGCATCAGGGAGATCCCTATGACCATGCCCTCATAGACACCCACGCCCGGAGGCAGCAGGATGCTCCTGCCGATGATCACGACCCCGGTGATCAGGCCCATGATGATACCGATGGAGATCTCCTTGCGCATGATCGTCCATACTTCCTTGAACTGGATATCTCCGGTGGCAAGACCACGGATCATCAGGGTGGAGGACTGAGATCCTGCATTACCTCCGGTCTGGGTGATGACCGGCATGAAGATGACCAGGAACGCAGCTCCCATGAGCAGTGATTCATAATGGTTGAGCACGTTCGCTGAGATCGTGCCGAACAGCAGCAGGATGATGAGCCAGGGCACGCGCATCTTGACCAGATCCCAGATGCTGTTTCTCATATAGGAGTCCTGAGAGCTGGACATGGCTCCCATCCTGTAGACGTCCTCTGTCTGTTCCTCTCTGATGACATCGATGATATCATCGAAGGTGATGACACCGATCAGGATATGCTCGTGGCTGATTACCGGCAATGAAGCCAGGTCGTTGGTCTCCATGATCCTGGCAACCTCTTCCTGGTCGGTATCATCATATACTGCGACGACCTTATCGACCATGACATCGCCGAGCAACGCTGTATCGTCTGCGGCGAGGAGGTCCTTTATGGTGATGAAGCCGGTCAGCCGCTCGAGACGGTCTATGACATAGACGCTGAAGAGGAATTCCACTTTGTTGCAGTTCTGCCGGATGAAGTTGATCGCCTGTCCGACGGTGGTATGGGTCTGTACGGCAAGGAAACGGGGAGTCATCAGTCCTGCTGCATCATCTTCATCGAATCGCAGCAGAAAGAGCATCTCCCTCTTGGCATCATCGCTGAGGTTCTCCCATACGGAATCTCTGACATTCTTGCTGACCGTCTGCATGATATCGACCAGGTCATCGGGTTCCATCATCTTGAAGAGCTTCTTCTTGCTCTGTTCGGTCAATCCTGAGATGATCTGTTCCTGCTCCTGATAGGAGAGTTCGGGGATCAGGTCGGTCTTGAGTTCCAGCGGCAGGTCCACGAAGACCTCTATGGCTTGTTCATCAGAGAGGGTGTCCCATTCATCGACAAGATCGGCAAAGGGAATGTCATTGAAGAACTGGTGTCTCTCCTGATAGCTCATCCTGTGCTTATATTCCAGATAGTGCTGCAGTGGTTCGTTCATGGGTACTCCTTGTGATACAGGCTAGGGGAGCAGTCCTCGATCAGCGTTCAGTATCCCAGATTCCGAAGAAGTTAATCTCTGTCTCCAGCATGATACCGTGGAACTCGAAGACCGTTGCTCTGATATGATCGATCAGCTCCCTGATATCATCTGCGGTCGCTGTACCGTCATAGTTGATGATGATGTTCCCGTGGTAATCAGCGATCCTGGCTGAACCCACAGCATACCCGCTCAATCCGGCCTCTTCGATGAGCTTGCCTGCTGAGATGCGCCGGCCACCTTCGGTCCCCGGAGGGTTCTTGAAGATGGATCCCATCGATGGATAGCGATAGTGGCCCTTATCCCTTCGCATCTGTCGATACTTTTTTGCCTTCTGCCCGATCGCGATCGGCTGTGAGGGCATCAGGTTGAATCCGACCTCGGTGATGATCCACTTATGATGCTTGAACGGGGAATCCCGGTAGCCGAAGCGGTACTGATCACGGTAGAGGCGGTGAAGCGACCCGTCACAGCTCAGGTATTCGACCCAGTCTATATATTCTGAGACTGCGTGTCCATAACATCCGGCATTTCCGTATACTGCTCCTCCCACCGTTCCCGGCAGCCCGGAGAAGATCTCAAGACCCGCCAGTCCGTACTCGGCTGAGACGGTGACTGCCTTTTCCAGGGTATCACCACATGCAGCACACAGCAGCCTCCCGCGAACGGTGATCCCCCTGATCCCTTTGGTGTCGATGACCAGATGATCGATACCACGGTCGGCGATGAGTGTGTTGGATCCTCCTCCCAGGATGGTCACAGGTATCTGCTTCGTATTCGCCCAGCCAAGGAGTCCTTTGAGCTCTTCACTGTCTGCAGGCTGGGCGAAGTACCGGGCAGGCCCTCCCGTTCTGATCGATGTGTAGGGGCGTAATGCTATGTTCTGCTGTATCTTTTGTTCCATGTTGATTTTTTTATCCGTTTCTCTTACATTGAGATGGTATCGTGTCTCTATTGTAATTGAATTATTGCGTTTGGGCAAATATAATGATGGTACTTGGTGCTGCAGATCGTTTTTCTGTATGAGACCGTTCGCGAACTTGGAAAACCACACAGGAGGAGCTATGCCAGTCACGTTGTATAATACGATGGAGCGAAAGCTCGAGGAGTTCATTCCCATCGAAGATCGTCAGGTCAGGCTCTACTGCTGCGGTCCTACAGTCTATAACTATGCACATGTAGGGAATCTTCGCACCTATGTGTTCGAGGATATCCTGCGCCGTACCCTCGAGTACTACGGGTACTCGGTCCGGCATGTCATGAATGTGACCGATGTCGGACATCTGGTAGGGGATGGGGATGACGGCGAAGACAAGATGGAGAAGACCTCGAAGGAGACCGGGAAGTCGGTATATGAGATAGCCGATTTCTATGCGGATGCGTTCTTTGCCGATACGGCAGATCTGAATATCCTCACCCCGACGGTCGCCTGTCGAGCGACCGAACATATCGATGACATGATCGCTCTGGTCAAACGACTCGAAGAGCGTGGACATACCTATACCGCAGGCGGCAATGTCTACTTCAGTATCGACACCTTCCCGGCCTACGGCAGACTGGCACGGCTGGATCTCGAAGAGCTGCGCAGCGGTGCGCGGATCGAAGTCGATTCCAACAAACGGAATCCGAAGGATTTCGTCCTCTGGTTCACCAGGTCCAAGTTCGGCAACCAGAGTATGACCTGGGACTCTCCCTGGGGAGTGGGATATCCCGGCTGGCATCTGGAGTGCAGTGCCATGAGCATGCGGTATCTGGGAGAACAGTTCGATATCCACTGCGGGGGGACCGATCACATCCCGGTACATCATACCAATGAGATCGCCCAGTCCGAAGCGGCTACGGGAAAGAGTCCCTGGGTGAAGTACTGGATGCATGCGGAGTTCCTGCTCGATGAGAGCGGGAAGATGTCCAAGTCCAAAGGTGAGTTCCTCACGCTCTCGCTGCTGAAGAAGAAGGGCTATGACCCGATGGATTTCAGGTATTTCTGCCTCGGTGGGCACTACCGTTCACAGCTGCAGTTCTCCTACCGCTCTCTTGATGCAGCACGGACTGCCCGTCTGAACATGAGCTCCCGGGTCCAGGAACTGCTTGCAGCAGGGGCTGAACCGGTTGAAGTCGTTGCGCTATCGGATCGGGCTGTCGAGTTGAGGGCAGATTTCATCGAGCAGATCGGGCATGATCTGAACATGCCCAGAGCCCTCTCGACCCTGTGGGCGATCCTCAAAGATACCGTGTTATCGCCTTCTGAGAAGATAACTTTGTTGTATGATATTGACAAAGTGCTGGGTTTGCGGATAGATAAGATACCTAGTCTTACCGATGAAGAGCTCGATGAAGAGTGTGCATCGTTGATCAGAGAGCGTGAAGAAGCACGACGAGCAAAGAATTATTCCAGAGCTGATGAGTTGCGTGATATACTCAAGACACTGGGTATTGAGATAAAAGATACTCCCTCAGGCACGAAATGGAAAAAAATCCTGTAACTTAATCTATGGTGTGTTGTTAAATTTATGGAAATACAAAGCAACGGTTATGAATCTTTTCAACAGGTGTATAAGGAAGTGTTCCCGGTTCTGATGCGAGTGGCTTATCATGTGACCTATAACATGGATGCATCAGAGGATGTCTGCCAGGAGGCGTTCATCAGATTCTATAATCGGAATCTTTCATTTCCATCTATTGATGAGGCAAAGTACTGGTTGATCAGGGTGACGAAGAACCTGTCAATCAACTATGTGAAGAGAAAGGGTCGTGAACAGGTAGCTGTCGAACGGATCAAGAAGCAGCCGAAGCCGGTTCATGAGACCGGAGAAGATACAGTTCTTGAGCAGGAGGCTTGCCTTCGTGTGAGAGAAGCCATACAGATGCTTCCGGAGAAATTACGGGCAGTGCTCGTATTGAAAGAGTATAGTGACTTGAACTATAAGGAGATAGCTACTATACTGAATATTTCTGAAAGCAATGTGAAAGTTCGGGTACATCGAGCTAGACAGCAGTTGGAACAGCTGCTGAATCAGGAGGAAATCCATGTGTCTAGATGACAAGACATTATCAGCATATATCGATGGCGAGCTGGGTGAACCGTGGAAGACGCAAGTGGAAGAACACCTTGTGCATTGCAATGACTGCAGCGCACGATATGCCCAACTGAAGGCACTGGGGAACAGCATACAGGCGGCAAGGATCCAGGATAACGAGTTCGCAGATCAGAAGGACCGGGTATGGAACTATCTGAAGAACTCTGTGATCTCCGAGGAACCTTCACGATTCTTCAAACGAAGGTTCTATATACGAACACCTGCGATCGTCGGTATCGCCGCAGCTTTTGTCTGTGTCCTTGCGCTGAACGTGTTCATTCTCAGCACGTCAGGTATGCAGCAGGATATCGCTGATGCACCGATCCCGGTGATCACCAGCGAGGTACAGGAGCCTGCAGCACCTGCTGCCCGGGGAGAGATGCTCAATGTGAGTGCTACCGATTCTGTGGCTGTAGCGAACATACTGGAAGATCTTTCGGTCGAAGACATCCTGAAGATGCTTGATGAACGAGGATTCGAAGTTGACCTCAGGCTGAAGAATGTCGAAGAACTTCCTGTTACCTTCGAAGTGGAGACTCAGGATCCGCTGACAGAGGAAGAGATCCCTGCAGACGGAGTCCCACAGACCGACGCTGTGACCAATTAGTCACTCTCGCATCCAAAGCGTATAGCACTGCCCGTCTTATATGACCGGGCAGTTTTTTTTTCTGCCCGGTCATGCGGTATCCCTCAGAAAAACTATACAACTCAGCCCTTTCATGATACGGTAACTAGCTGTACCCCGCTGCTCCTGCCGCGGGGCTGTAATTCAACTATTCGGAGTATCACGATCATGGAACAATTGCACAAGAAATACGGCTTCTGGACTGCTGTGGCGATGGTCATAGGTATCGTCATCGGGTCCGGGGTCTTCTTCAAAGCTGACGATGTGCTCAATGCCTCAGGGGGGAGTCTCCCGACCGCGCTTCTTGCCTGGATGATCGGAGGGATGATCATGATCGTTACCTCCTATGTCTTCTCCAAGATCGCCACTCGTATCGAGAAGGTAAACGGGGTGGTCGACTATTTCGAAGAGGCCTACGGTTCCAGGGCAGGGTATCTGGTAGCCTGGTTCATGACCTTCGTCTACTATCCGACCCTCTGTGCGGTTCTTGCATGGGTCTCTGCCAACTATACCATGGGCCTGTTCGGTCTGAGTCACGGTCTCTGGCTGATCGCCATGGGCTATCTGACAGTCTTCTTCGTACTGAACATCCTCTCTCCCATATGGGCAGGCAGATGGCAGGTATCAACCACGATCATCAAACTGATCCCGCTGGCGCTCGTAGCTGTCGTGGGGATCGTCTACGGGCTGGTAAGCGGACAGACCATACAGAGCTTCGCCGTCTCCGCACAGAACGTGACCAAGAGCGGGGGCCTCGCGGTAGCGACCCTCTCTACGGTCTTCGCCTATGAAGGCTGGATCATCGCCACCTCCATCAACGCGGAACTGAAGGATGCCCGAAAGACCCTCCCCAAAGCTCTGGTCGTCGGAGCCTTTGCCGTGGTCCTGATCTATATGCTCTACTATCTGGGGATCTCAGGTGTCCTGACGAACGAACAGGTGATCGCAGCTGGTGATGCAGCTCCAGTTCAGGTCATGTCCCTGATCTTCGGGCGTCTCGGCGGGACCCTGCTCACCGTCTTTGTGGTGATCTCCTGTCTCGGGACCCTCAATGGTCTGGTGATGGGCTCTTCCCGGGGTATGTACTCCGTGGCAGCCCGAGGCATGGGCCCGGGAGCCGAGGTGTTCAAGTCTGTCAACGGCAAGACCGACAGTACCCTCAATTCCGCACTGCTCGGATACGTGATCTCCTGTCTCTGGATGCTCATCTGGTACGGCAACTTCGCCGGATGGTGGGGTGGTTTCATGGATATCTCAGAGCTGCCGATCGCCTTCCTCTATGTGATCTACCTCTCTCTCTATCTCTGGTTCATGAGGACCTTCACTGATCAGGGGATCTTCGTTCAATACATCGCACCGTCTCTCGCCGGTCTGGGTTCTCTGTACATCATCTGGGGTGCCATACAGAAGGAGATGATCATACCCTTCGTGGTGATCACCCTGATCATCCTGGCAGCCGGTCTGATCATGATGGATCCCAAGAGATCTTCGGTTCGAGTCAAATAACGCACAGAGGACCGGCACTGTGGTGATCCTCACCGCCGAGCCGGTCATATGTACCCATACAGGAAGGTGATGATGAAGATCCTGAATATCGGAGGGACCGGTAACATCAGTACATCGGTCACCCGGCTGCTGGCAGCAGCCGGTCATGAAGTCTATCTCCTGCACCGAAACGCCGCTGCATCCGAGATCCCCCATGTTCATCATATCCTCTGCGATATACATGATGAACAGGTCTGCAGGCGAGTCCTCGAGGGGTATCGGTGGGATTGTGTGATCGACTGGATCGCCTTCACGGCTGCTGATGTCCAACGTGCTCACCGGCTCTTCGCCGGCAGGACCGATCAGTACATCTTCATCAGTTCTGCCTCCTGTTACCAGAAGCCGCCGGTCATGCAGGTGATCACCGAAGAGACTCCCCTGGAAAACCCCTACTGGCAGTATTCCCGTGACAAGATCGCAGCTGAGGAATTCCTCATGGGCTGCTATCGGGATCAGGGGTTCCCGGTGACCATCGTCCGTCCATCTCATACCTATGCACAGATCATCCCCTATGCACTCACGCACGGCAGAGATGTCATGCTGCTCGATCGTTTGCGCCGGGGGCTTCCTGTCGTGGTCCATGGGGATGGGACGTCACTCTGGACCCTTACCCATGCCGATGATCTCGCTCTTGGCCTCTGTGGTCTTGCAGGTAATGCCGCAGCCCTCGGTGAGGCCTTTCACATCACCTCCGAAGAGCGGCTGACCTGGGATCAGATCATCGAGCAGACAGCTGATGCCCTGGGCAGGAGCGCATCGATCGTGCATGTGAGCACTGATCTCATCTGTCGCGACCATCCTGAATGGACCGGTCCGCTCTATGGCGACAAACACTGGGACGGTATCTTCGATACCTCGAAGATCAGACGTTTCGTTCCCTCCTTCCAGGCAGGGATCACGTTTTCAGAGGGGATACGCGCTGCGATCAGGTGGTTTGATGAACACCCGGATCAGCAAGTGCATGAGCAGGGTTCCCATGCCCTGCAGGATGCTCTCATCGCCCGGTACTCATAGCAGAGAAGAGATCCCCGAGGGGCTCTGCCGATCGTGAGGGGGCACAGAGAGCAGTCGCTGCTCTTCTGTGCCCCTGATTCCGTCTAGCTCTGTTGTTTCTTCCGGTACTGCGTATGCAGCAGATGATGTGACTTGCTGCTGAGCGGGCTCCCGAGGAACTCATCATACAGCTGCATCACTGCAGGGTTGGTATGTGACTCTCTGAGGGTCTTTCCCTCATCAGCTGCGAAGATCGCGGCCATCCTGGCCGTACGGATCGCATCAGTGGTGAATCTCGGCTGGCCGCCCCCTCCGATACATCCTCCCGGGCAGCTCATGATCTCTACGAAGAGGAACTCATCAGGATCGGCAGTGATCCGGTCCATGAGCTGTGCGGCATTCCCGAGGCCATGAGCTACGGCGACACTGGCTTGTACACCTTCGAGGAACTTCCATGCATCCACCGTATCCTGCAGGAGTACGGTGGCCGTCTTGACTCCCTCCATCCCTGCAAGCGGTTCGATATGGAGGTCCCGGGCAGGGAGGGATCTCCCTGTCGTGATGAAGTAGACGGTACGAAGCGCAGCTTCCATGACCCCGCCGGAATTGGCGAAGATATCTGCAGCCCCGGTGGAGATACCCAGAGGATCATCCATCGTATCATCTGGCAGATCGATGAAATCGATACCTGAGAGGTGGATGAGATCTCCGAGCTCTCTGGTAGTCAGGACATAGTCGACATCACGGTAGCCGCTTGAGTGCATCTCCTCTCTGGCTGCCTCATACTTCTTCGCGGTACACGGCATGATCGATACGACGACCAGATCCTTGGGGTCGATCTGAAGCTTCTGTGCATAGTAGGTCTTGGCAACGGCACCGAACATCTGCTGCGGGGATTTGCAGGTGGAGATGTTCGCAAGCAGTTCAGGATAGTAATACTCTGCGAACTGTATCCATCCCGGAGAGCAGCTGGTGAACATGGGCAGGGGGACCTGCGGCAGCTTGAGCAGCAGCTTGTCTCTCAGTCGCATCAGCAGTTCCGTACCTTCTTCCATGATCGTGAGATCAGCGGTGAAGTTCGTATCGAACACGGCATCGAATCCGAGCCTTCTGAGTGCCGACACCATCCGGCCGGTCACCAGAGTCCCCGGCGGCAGATCGAAACACTCCCCCAGAGCAGCCCTGATCGCAGGAGCTGTCTGCACGATCACCTGTTTGTTCGGGTCTTCGAGAGCGCTGAGCACCTGTTCGATATGGCTCTGTTCGATGATCGCCCCTACCGGACAGACTGCGGCACACTGCCCGCACTGGACACAGACTGCCAGATCGAGCGATGAGGAGAACGCCGGACCGATCGTGGTGTCGAAGCCCCGGTATTGCGGGAACAGTGCTCCTACGTGCTGCATACCGGTGCAGACCTCCACACACCTGCGGCACTTGATGCATTTGCCTGAGTCTCTGTAGAGGGCAGGGGTAGAGGCATCGATCATCGTCATCGGCTTCTCTCCAGTATACCGGTTCTCCAGGACCCTCAGTTCTCTTGCAAGCTCGCGCAGTTCGCAGTCGCTGCTTCTCTGGCAGGTCTGGCAGTCACCCTCATGTTCACTCAACAGAAGTTCCACGACTGTGGTTCTGGCTTCCCGAACCCGTTTTGAGTGCGTCCTGATCACCATCCCATCACGTACCGGGGTCGAGCAGGCAGCCGCGAGATGTCCGGCTCCTTCGATCTCTACCACACATACGCGACAGGCTCCTGTCGGGCTAAGTCCTTCGAGGTGACAGAGGGTGGGAATATGGATTCCCATCTGTGTCGCAGCAGCGAGAATGGTCGTGTTCTGATCAGCTTCGGTGCTGATCCCATTGATGGTGATCCTATGCATGTGCATCCTCCTTATGGGCTGATCTCAGGGGTTTGCCGTAATCACATCGCAGGCATCGCTGGGCCTGTATGATGGCCTCCGACTCGCACCAGGGACGCTCTACCTCTTCGAAGTTCAGTCGTCTGCGTGCAGCAGGGATCTGCGTGATCTCTGCTCTCGGTGAGGTGACGGGATCTGCCTCGGGATCGAAGGAGGTCTTCACCTCCTGATCATTCCTCCAGAAGGCATGCTCCTCACCGGTAAGCAGCAGATCGATACCGACAGCAGCTCTCTCACCCGATGCGATCGCTTCCACCACCGAGGAGGGACCGTCACAGCAGTCGCCTCCGGCGAATACCTTCTGTGCTGAGATCGCCGTGGTGACCGGGTCACTGCTGATGAAATGTCTGGCATCCAGATCGATCTCCATCGCTCCGAAGAGGCCTGTGCAATCGAGTCTCTGACCGATCGCCATGATGACCTGATCTGCCGGGATGATGAGCGAGGCTTCATCGCTGGCTGCGGGTCTTCTTCTACCGGAGGCATCGAATCCCTCCAGTCTCATCTGCAGGCATGCTACAGCTTTGACCTGTCCGCCTTGATCGGTGAGTATCTCGATCGGCTGGGTCAGGCACGAGAGGGTGATGCCCTCCTGCACAGCCTGTGCCACCTCTTCAGCATAGGCAGGCATCTCCTCCTGACTCCTGCGATAGATGATCTGGACACTCTGTGCGCCGAGTCGCAGGGCTGTGCGTGCTGCATCGATGGCAGCATTGCCACCTCCGATGACCAGGACGTGCTTCCCGACCTCTGCGGATCCTCGAATGTTGTATCGCTGCAGGAAGGGGACCGCCTGGATCACCCCGTGGGCTTCCTCGCCCGGAAGGCCCATGGACAGTGAATCAGGTGCTCCGATTGCGATGAACACAGCATCTGCGCCATCATCGATCAGACTTCTGAGGGTGAAGTCTCTTCCCATCCTGTGTTCGGTGATGATATCGACACCCATGCGTTCGATCATGCGTATCTCCTGTGCGATGGTCTCCCGGGGCAGTCGATAGGCGGGGATCGTCTGGACGAGCATTCCTCCCGGGCGTGAAGCTGCTTCCAGGACGGTGGGACGGTACCCCATCCGTGCCAGGAAGTAGGCACAGGTGAGGCCGGCAGGGCCTGCTCCGACGATGACGATCTTCCTGGCTGCGTTCTGTTCATCGGCACGGATCTCCGGCAGCTGATAGGTGACCTCCTGATCCGCCATGAATCGTTTGATACTCCTGATGGCTACCGCCTCATCGATGCCCGATCTGCGGCATTTGTCCTCACAGGTATGAAAACAGACCCGTGCACAGATCGATGCAAAGGGATTTCGCTCCCTGTGGAGCTTGAGTGCTTCTGCATACCGTGCTTCTGCTACCAGTGCGACGAATCCCGGGACATCCACATGTGCCGGGCAGGCACTCTGACAGGGGGCTCTCACCAGCCCTGCACAGACCCCTGCTTCACAGTGCTTATCTCTGATATGGGCGACGTACTCATCTCTGAAGTGTCTGATGGTCGAAAGCACAGGGTTGGGAGCTGTCTGACCGAGTCCGCACAGGGCTGTCTGCCTGATCTGTGTCCCGAGTTCTACCAGCTTCTCGATATCGCCCTCGACTCCTGTACCGTCGCAGATACGGGTGAGGATCTCCAGCATCCGTTTGGTCCCGACCCGGCAGGGGACACACTTGCCGCAGGATTCCTCCTGGATGAACTCAAGGAAGTATCGTGCCACGTCGACCATGCAGGAGGTGTCATCAAGGACGATCATCCCCCCAGATCCCATGATGGCTCCCAGCTCCTTGAGACTCTCGTAATCAAGGGGTACCGACAGATGTGCTTTCGGGATGCAGCCGCCGGAGGGTCCGCCGATCTGTGCAGCCTTGAAGGGTCTGCCATGGATGATCCCTCCTCCGATGTCGAAGATCAGATCGCCCAACGGAGTTCCGATCGGTACTTCAGCGAGTCCGGTGGTCCTGACGGCTCCTGCGAGTGCGAAGACCTTGGTCCCGCTGCTCTGCGCTGTCCCGAAGCTGCTGTACCAGGCGGCGCCTCGGTCCATGATGGCAGTGACTGCTGCATAGGTCTCGACATTGTTGAGCAGCGTCGGGCATTCCCATAGGCCCTTCTGGGCTGGAAACGGCGGACGAGGTCGGGGTTCTCCTCGTTTTCCCTCGATCGAGTGGATCAATGCGGTCTCTTCACCGCAGACGAACGCGCCTGAACCCATACGGATGGAGAGGTCGAAACTGCGTGAGGTTCCCATGATATGATCACCGAGGAGACCACACGCACGAGCAGCCTCGATGGCCTTCTGCAGTCGTGAGACCGCCAGAGGGTATTCGGCACGTACATAGACATAACCCTGTGATGCACCGATGGTGCAGGCTGCGATCGTCATCCCCTCTATGATGGTATGCGGATCACCTTCGAGTACACTCCTGTCCATGAAAGCTCCCGGGTCACCTTCATCTGCGTTGCACAGGACGTACTTTTGATCACCGGCAGCTGCCTGTGCAGCTTCCCACTTGCGCCAGGTGGGGAACCCGGCGCCCCCGCGTCCTTTGAGCCCTGATGCACGGATCTCAGCGAGGACCGCCTCCGGGTCGTCGGATGAGAGGACTCCCATCAGAGCACGATACCCCCCGCGTGCTATGTAGTGGTCGATGTCCAACGGGTCGATCATGCCGCAGTTCCTCAGGACGATCTTCTGCTGCGGGGCGAGGAATGCAGATTCGTTTTCCTGATGCACGGTCTTGATCGGGTGATCATCGGTGAGGAGGTAGTCCTCGACACAGACTCCCCCGATGAGGTGTTCGGTGATGATGCGAGGTACCATCTCGAGAGTGACATGTTCATAGATGATCCCTTCGGGGAGTATCTTCACCACCGGACCCTTGGAGCAGGGACCCATACAGCCGGTACCTATGATCGGTGTGCTAAGGCTGTGTTCTCTGATCTGGGCGATGAACGCCTCTTTGAGCTCAAGGGACCCGGAGGCGATGCAGCCGCCGCCGGTACAGACACATACCCTCTGCTCCTGATCCGCTTCCTTCATGAGTTCCTCGGCTGCTGTGGTGAATCCATGTATGCTCTCATGCCTTCTCATCACTGCCTCCCCGGTCCTGGTCATCATCGTCTCTATATGCTGCAAGCAGCAATCCTATCGCATTGGGTTTCACTCTCTGATGAACATCTTCATCGATCATTACCACCGGAGCCAGACCGCAGGCACCGAAACATCTGCCGATCTCAAGAGAGAACTGGTGATCGTCGGTCGTCTGACCGACCTTGATCTTCAGTTCCCGGGTGAGGGCCTGCAGGACCTCCTTTCCCCCTCTGACATAGCAGGCGGTACCGAGACAGACACGGATGATGTGCTTACCGCGCGGGGTGGTGGAGAAGAACGAGTAGAAGGTCACGACGCCCGCAACCTCACTGTAGGGAATAGACAGTTCCCGGCTGATATGTGTTAAGATCTCCTTTGGAAGATATCCCAGGAGGTTCTGCACAGACTGCAGTACCGGTATGAGTGCCCCCCGAGTCGAACGGTACTGTGTGATGATCTCATCGACCACCGGGATCACTGATCCCGGGTCGATCTCCCGGCATGGTTCAGCATGTGTGCTGGTTCTACAGTCTGTTTGGATCTCTGCCATATATACCCTTCCTTGGATCGAAGTATCGAGACCTGAGGTGAGTCAGTGAAGGAGTAGGGCCGGTTGGTAGAACTATATCGTGACTGCCTATGCAGGTGTCGTACCGTACTATACCGAAGACGGGGAGGCCCTCACAGCATACAGGCGATGACGACCTGTCCAGGTTGTCACTTGAAGGGCTTATGTCATAATAGCACGATATTGTTCATATTGACACAAATAATGTGAACGAAAAATACAATAACATACCATAAGAATATATTATTTGCATATGCCAATAATATAACGTGAAATATAGTTCTCATTATGGTGATACCAGGATGAGTATCGTGAGTGTTCGCGCAGGCTGTGATCCGTACGATCGTCCTGGAGGTACCGGTCCTCTGGTCTGAAGGCGGAGCCTGCAGAGAGTCCGCCGGCCTGGGATGCACCGGCTCAAGATGTTGCACAGTCCCTCCTGCCGCCGGGCTGCCTGCGGCAGAAGATACACTATATGAGCGAGTGTCGGGATAAGCCCCCGTCAGATGGGTGTGCGCTTCTATACCTGTTGGCGGGAAGGTCCTGCAGCATGCCTCATCCATTCCCATTCTGCGGTACAGATAGGGCTGTATCGATAACTCTTTAATAAGTAAAAAAATATTTATATACATATGCCAGTATGTCAGATATAATGAAAGTTGACTTGTGTAGTCATAAAACTGTCTCATGTACAGTTCTGTAACTGGTATCAGACAGAAGAAGCTCACGTGACGAAGGAGGATCATATGTATCATACAGGAGAGAAACCTGGAGCAGGGACCTATTATTGTGATGAATGCTACCATGAGATCACGATAGCAGGTGACCAGGATGTCTTGCCGGTCTGTCCGATCTGTTCTGCCACAACGTTCTATAAAGCATCCGAACACTAGCAGTGATCAGTATGGACTGCTGTACTCAGAGGGTCGGAGCTCTGGGGTTACGGCAGCTGCCGTCAGGATGTGCTGCAACTGTGGATCAGTGCACCGATCCCGAAGATTCCCAGCATCAGGGCATCGATCATCTCTGCTGACCCGGTGAGTATCGTCAGTTCCCCGGTAAGATTCACTGCATAGTGGAACAGGATCACCGCAAGGATAGACGATGAACTGGTGATATAGATCCAGCCGTAGATCCACGAAGTGGTGATGAGGTTGAGGAAGAAGAACCAGAACGAGGGTGTCCCGATCCCCAGCTCCCACTGATAGCTGCCCTCCAGAAAGAAGAGCGGGATATGCCATGCCGCCCACAGGATCGATACAAGCAGTTGTGCTGTGAGGACCGAGCGTTTGGACAGGTCATCAAAGGCGATACCTCTCCATGCCATCTCCTCAGGAAGCGGACCGAAGACAAAGAGAAAGAGCAGGTAGGGAACACCCTTCTCAAGGGTCTGACTGTCCAGGGCCAACAGCGGAATGGACCTGTCTATGAGGCCGGCGATGAGGTTGGAGGCTGTGATGCTCATCAATGGCAGAAGTACGATGATGCACAGCACCGGGAGGGTGATAGTCCGCCAGCGACCGAGCCGGTGCAGGAACTCCCTGCGTTCAGCCGGTGTGTACCAGAAGACCAGCATGCCTGCGAGGGCGAGGACCGGTCCGAGACCTCCCAGACTCACCAGCAGATTCACCGGTACCTCCATGACTCCCTTGAGCAGCATCGAGCCGAACCAGATACTCCAGGAATAGAGAAAGGCTATGACATAGAATCCCAGGATCCGCATCGAACGGGTCTCTTCTCGGGCAGATCGTTCTGAGTCTGTGTCGCAGTTGAATCCGGTCACGACGTTCCTCCTTGAAACCAGTAGCTTCCCACCACTGTGCAGTGTATCAGAGGTTCCGGGGAAAGCTCAAGAGTCTACTTGCAGGACCCTGTGACAGCATTTTTGATAATTCTGATACAGATGGGTGAATACTATTCTCTCAGGGCCTGTTTTATGAGTATAGTATACACTATGATCGAAAAAACAGATTCACAGCACAATGTCCGTGCCTTTCTCTGGCATGCGGTATTCCTCTCCCTTGCGGTCACCTTCACCGAGGTGAACACCGTGATCCCTGCCCTGATCCTGCAGATCGGGGGGAACTCCTTCCATGTCGGGATCGTCTCGGTGATCATGATCGGTATTCCGCTGATCAGCAAGATGCTCTTTACCAGTTTCCTCTCGGGAAAACAGGTCAAGCGACCCTATATGCTCATCGGTATCAACGCACGTATCCTGGCACTGCTGCTCATCGCAGTCACGCTCTATCATTACAGGTCGTTCTCCTTCGGGGCACTGCTGGTGATGATCTATCTGGAGCTGCTGCTCTTTACCCTCAGCGGCGCGTTCGCAGGCCTTCCCTATATCCATATAGCCGGCTCATCGATCGATCTTCCGATGAGGCGGACCTTCTTCACCACCAAAGGGCTCATAGCGAGTATCGGCATGTTCGTATCCCTGATCATCGCTCAGGGTATCCTCAGAGTCACTGAATATCCTGTCTCCTATGTACTGCTCTTTGCCCTTGCCGCCGGCTGTCTGCTCATAGCCTCTCTGGGGTTCTGGGCGATCAGAGAGGTCCCTGTCGCACAGCCAGTCTCCTTCGGGTATATCGAGTCGCTGCGTATGATCCCATCGATCCTGAGGGAGAACCGCACCCTGAGAAACTACATCTGGTATTCGAACATCATGAGCCTGGGTATGGCGCTCATCCCCTTCTTCATCGCATATGCACAGGATCGCTTCTATCTGGATGCCGCGGTCCTGAGCAACATCCTGCTGATCCAGATCGCGGGTATGATCAGCGCCAGTTTCTTCTGGCCGAAGATCGTAGCTGCAGGCGGATTCAAACGGATCCTGCACATACGAACGATCCTGTCAGCCCTGCTGCCGGTCATCGCTGTGGTGATCGGGCTCACCGGATCGCTCTACGTATATCTGCCGGTCTTCTTTCTCATCGGCTGGTCTGTCAGTGCAAGGACGGTCAGTGAGGATGCTGTACTCGTCGAACTCTCAGATGACACCACTCGTGTACTCTATTCGGGGATCGTCGGTACGTTGAATATCAGCATCATCATCTTCCCCCTGATCATCGGTACGCTCATCGAACTGATCGGGTTCATCCCTGTCTTTGCGACAGTGAGCGGCATATCGATCATTGCCTTCCCCCTGGTTCATCGCATGATCTGTCCGGTTGATACGAGAGTGTCCTGAAGTGCTCAGAGCATCCTGTGTCGGTACGATCCTGTCTCTGATCGTGTACGAGTTACGCACCAAACGGTAAGTATTGAATAATAACTGGTTGTATAGCAATCATATGTGCAAGATGAAAAAGTTGTAAAAACCCGCAAAAATGGCGTGGTGGGGACTTTTTCTCTTGCGTTTCTTTTGCTGGTGTA
>JAIPFY010000038.1 GCA_021736385.1 Spirochaetia bacterium
GCTCCGGTTGCTGACGATCTTCAGCAACCGGAGCACAGGGGCCCCATACGCTGCGTGTCCCAGCAGCCCTTCTCTGTATACCCCGTATGCGATTCGAACGCATGACCTGCTCCTTAGGAGGGAGCCGCTCTATCCAGCTGAGCTAACGGAGCCCGGACAGCAATGGAATGACCACTGCTTCTGAAGCCATATTCTATGCAAAGTCACCTCACGTGTCAAGCCAGTCACCCCACCCTGTGACAGGGGGGTATGAATAAATTCATGAAAGTACTTTCATTTTTCTTGACAGTATAAAATATCAAGGTTATCATGACTTATTGATGCACACGTGTGCAGTAATATATATGTTTATCGATAAGTGTATTACCATAGGTGATTGTTATCGTGTGCATAGCAGGGAGGTCTATCATTTCTGTAACGATCAAAGATATAGCGAAACTAGCTAATGTAAGCCATACCACTGTATCACGTTGCTTGAATGACAGCCCGCTCATATCAGATAAGACAAAGAATCGTGTACTGAAGATCGCCAAAGAGCTGAATTATGAGGTGAACAGCAGCGCACGAAGCCTGAGCACCAAGAAGACGGGGATCATCGGTGTCATCTACCAGCAGGAACTCGAGGACTTCGGTTCCTCTGCCTACATAAACGAACTGTTTCTGGAGCTTCGGCACAATCTGGAGACCCTGCAGCTCGATACGATCCTGCTGGAAGCCATCAACCCCGACACCTTCATGAGCAATACCATACGGCTGATCAGGCAGCACAAGGTTGACGGGTTCCTGTTGATCCACGGTCAGATATCACCGAATGATATCACCTACATCAACGAATACGATATCCCGGCGGTACAGGTCCATTTCAAACCTGACTACCTGGATCTCAACACCATGGACTACTACATAACCGACAACATCCGCGGAGGGTATATTGCCGCAAAACATCTGATCGAACGCGGCTGCAGAAAGATCATAGCCCTTGAATGCAGCCCCAATATCGGCAAGGAGTTCGAGGACAGGACCACGGGGTTCAAGAACGCAGCGAAAGAGGGACGACTGGCGGAAGAGGACTGCATGGTCTTCAAGATGAAGTGCAAGTATCTCAGTGCCTACCATTTCGTCCATGAGCATATAGAGCTGATCAGGACCTGCGACGGGATCTTCGCCCAAGCCGACATCCTGGCCTCTGCCTGCATAACGGCCCTGAAGGAACACGGGCTGCGGGTACCGGGAGACATAAAGATCGTCGGGTACGATGACTCGTTCTACAGCACCCTCGTCCCCCCGTTCATCACCACGATCCATCAGCCGAGAGAGGAGATCACCGTCAAGGCCTGCAACCGGATCCTGGATCTGATCAAGACCGATGGAGAAGAGATCAAGTCTCTGGAACAGGAACAGATCGAACCGTATCTGATCATCCGAGAGACCACGTAGGGGGAAGGCCTTTGGCACCCGTACCGTTGTATTGGAATTCTGAGTACATGCACGAAGCATGGCTCAAAATATATAAAAGGAGAACGAAATGAGAACGACAAAAGTATTGGCTCTATGTCTGGTCCTGCTGCTCGCAGGAACTTTCAGTATCACAGCCGGCGGTCAGCAGGAAGCTGAAGAAGCAGGCCCCATCACTTTGACTGTCGCAGCAGGTGCTGTAGGTCAGGAACTGGTTCTGGCAAAAGAGGCTGCTACTGCCTATATGAGCATGAACCCCGATGTGGAAGTGATCGTCCTGGAGACTCCAGACCTCACCACTGACCGACTGGGTCTCTATCTGCAGTACTTCGAAGCACAGTCCGGTGTGGTTGACATCTATCAGATCGATGTCATCTGGCCTGGCGATATCGCAGAACACCTGGTTGACCTCAATCAGTACGGTGCAGCATCAGTGGCAGCTGACCACTTCCCCGCGATCATCGAGAACAACACCGTAGATGGTAAACTCGTGGCTATGCCATGGTTCACCGATGCCGGACTGCTCTACTACCGAGCAGACCTGATGGAAAAATACGGATTCTCAGAACCTCCCGCAACATGGGATGATCTTGAGATGATCGCAGAAAAGGTCCAGGCAGGTGAACGAGCTGCCGGAAATCAGGACTTCTGGGGCTTTGTATGGCAGGGTAACTCCTACGAAGGTCTTACCTGTGACGCTCTTGAATGGGTCGTCTCCATGGGCGGCGGGAATATCGTAGAACCCGATGGTGAGATCACCATCAACAATCCCAAAGCAGCTAAAGCACTCGATATGGCAGCCGGCTGGGTCGGCACCATCTCTCCAGAAGGTGTCACCGGATTCGGTGAAGAAGATGCAAGAAACATGTTCCAGGCAGGAAATGCCATGTTCATGAGAAACTGGCCCTATGCATACAGTCTTGGAAATGCTCCTGACAGTGCTATCAGCGGCAAGTTCGACGTAGTACCCCTTCCTGCCGGCGACAGCGGAAGAGGAGCTGCAGCACTCGGCGGATGGCAGCTCGCTGCATCAAAATACAGTGAGAATGTTGAAGAAGCTGTTGACCTGCTGATGTACATGACCAGCTATGAAGAACAGAAGAGACGAGCTATCGTCGGATCATACAATCCTACGATCAAAGGCCTCTACTCTGATGCAGAAGTCCTGGAAGCTACCCCGTTCTTCGGCAGCCTCTACGATGTCTTCGTGAACGCAGCTGCAAGACCTTCGACAGTAACTGCTCCGAACTATGCAGAAGCATCAAAGATTTTCTTCTCGAATGCTCATGACGTTCTTACCGGCAAACAGTCAGGTGCTGTTGCTGTAAGGAATATGGCATTGGATATCGAAGACCTCATAAAATAATTTCGCACGAGTACATACCTTGAGCATCCCCGATACCGGGGATGCTCATGCAGTACCTAACACGTACAAAAGGAGGTCTCCCCATGAGTCAGCACAGGCTGGAAAGATCAGAACAGAAACTGGCAATGTTATTGCTGATCCCTTCGTTTCTTGTGATCTTTCTCATAGCATTCTACCCTCTCGGCAGTGTGTTCGTGACCAGCTTCACAAACAGGACCTTTGCCAGCAGCGTAGAGACTGAGACAGTCGGGTTCGACAACTACCGCAAGCTGCTCAGTCTGAAGATCATGAAGCTCGAACCGATCTTCGACCCCGATACCGGATTGCAGGCTATCGACGATTTCTCAGGAGAACCTGCATACCAGGATCCCATAGATCTGCTGCCGCGCGACCCCTTCCGCTACAAGCCGCTGCGGGAGTTCGATCTGTTCGGTACCAGATACGTCTATGCGGCTACCGACCCGAAATTCATACAATCTATTGAAGATACCTTATTCTTCACCCTGACTTCAGTGATCCTCGAGACGATATTCGGCATGATGATCGCACTGATCATGATCAAGAACTTCCCCGGTCGAGGGGGGCTCAGAGTCGCCATGCTCGTCCCATGGGCAATACCGACAGCGGTATCTTCCCGTATGTGGGAGTGGATGTTCGCCTCAACGCGTGTCGGTGTCTTCAACGTGATAGCCCAGTGGATGGGATACACGGACGGACAGTTCCCGTTCCTTACCGATGCATCGACCCAGATATGGGCTATGATCGCCATCGATGTCTGGAAGACCACGCCATTCATGGCACTTCTGCTGATGGCTGGACTGCAGACTATTCCCATGGAAGTCTATGAAGCTGCATATATCGACGGATGCGGAGCGATCAGGCGCTTCACCAAGATCACCATGCCACTGGTCAAACACACCCTGCTTGTCGCCCTGGTCTTCAGGACCCTTGATGCTCTGAGAGTCTTCGATCTCTTTCAGATCGTATTCGCACAGAAGAGGTACTCGATGGCCTCATTCTCCTATTACCAGCTCATCGATAACAAGATGATGGGGTATTCATCTGCAGCGAGTGTAGTGATCTTCTTTATCATCCTATTTTTCATTCTCCTCTACACCAAGATATCAGGAGGTATACAGAATGATTAATAAGAAAAGCAAACTAGCCGGTCAGATCATCTTCTGGCTGCTGATCGTGGTCATGTTCATCTACCTCGTATTCCCCTTCTACTGGACCATCGTGACCTCTCTGAAGACGGAGAACCAGCTGATCATGACTCCTGCGACCTTCATCCCGAGAGATCCTGTCACCAAGGACATCTCCATCACGTTCCAGAACTATGGTGCAGTATTCCGTAACGACACCTTCGTCCGAGGGATCATGAACTCGGCGATCGTCTCCTTCTCGGTTACCGTCCTGGCACTGGTCTTCGGCTCGTTCGGGGCTTTTGCCCTGGGAAAACTGCGATTCAGGGGAAGGACCTTCTCACTCTATCTGATCCTCTCGATGACCATGTTCCCGCAGATCTCAGTACTGACCGGGTTATATGCCGTCATCCGTGCGCTGAGCATTCCCGCACGAACGAGTATGATCCTCTCATACATGCTCTTCACCCTGCCGTTCACCATCTGGGTCATGACTTCTTTCTTCAAGAAACTGCCCGATTCCCTGCTGCAGGCTGCGAATGTGGATGGCGCCACCTCGTTTCAGGCATTCTATATGGTACTGCTGCCGCTGACCGTACCGGCGATGGTAACCACCGGGCTTCTGGCATTCATCGCAGCATGGAATGAGTATCTGTTCGCACTGACGTTCACATCGATCCAGAGCAGCGCAAGGACCGTCCCTGTCGCCATGGCACTCTTCTCCGGTGAAATAGCCCGGCAGGAGCCGTTCGGAGAGATCATGGCAGCATCAGTGATCGTGACGCTGCCGCTTCTGGTCCTGGTCTACATCTTCCAGAAACGTCTGGTCGAAGGACTGACTGCAGGAGCTGTCAAAGGCTAGATGGACCGAAGAGTTCTCTTATGATACTACTGAAGAGGCAGGAGCGCATACCGATGCACTCCTGCCTCTCTTCGTTCCTGTTCACGCAAGGAGCTGCTGCATCCTGCGTTCCCCGCCTTGCAATGCCCCCACTGGTTCGAATCAGTTCACCGGGCACTCCCGGTCCCAGATGCTTCAGCGCTGCTTCCGCTTGAGGATGATATCACGGACAGAGCAGGAAAGCTCACGTGCTACTGCTGCGCATTTGGCGATGAGCAGATAATAGATGGGTGCATCCTCATCAGAGAGGGCTTCGAAGTTCCCCTGCCCCTTGCTGATGATCATATCGGAGGATCGGAAGACCTCCAGGAACGACTCATCACAGTAGTCCAGCACACAGCCGGGAGCATCCGAGCCGCTTGAGATGACCTGGACCATCTCAGTCAGTCCTGCTTCCTGTGCATCTTCAAGGAGTACGTCGTTGAGGATCGGTTTGCCTCTGACAGCGAACGTGATCCTGAGATCAGGGTACATGCTGCGAATGACCGTGAGCAGGATCTTGTCGAAGACGATCTCACCTGCGTTGTCTCCGATATACAGCAGCGTCTTCGCCTGCTTCAGATCCTCAGAGAACGCCTGATAGGCGAAGTTGGCAGAATCTTCCCGCTCAAGCTGCATCCGTTCAGTATTCATCAACTGCTGAAGCTCTGCATCCACATCAAGGTCATGGATCGCACCATAATCTATGATGTTCCCAGCGATAGCAACTTCGATAGCAGTAAGGAGCTGATCTTCAGAGGACACTACAAGCTGCTGCATCTTCGGAGCATACCCGAGGGCAATGACATTGCTCTGGTGTTTGAGCTCCTTATAGGGATCCTGCGATCCTGTCTTCTGGTTGATGATCCGCTGGAGGAGTCGTGCCATCTCCGGCGGGGTGCTCTCCAGTGAGACCTGCTCCAGGCCCTTCCCGACTGCATCAAGCAGTCGTTTTATCTCATGATCAGGCAGACCCATCATTCTGCCTGCACTGAGTGTCTGATTAAAGAAACAGGGGATACAATCTAAACATGTCTGCATGATAAAGCCTCTTCCTATTGGTTCCGGGTATGGTGTACGTGTTTTTGGATCAGTGCCATAGTACCGCTAACAGCCCGATTATGCAAGGTTCCCGACAGAGGATCTCCGTTGATCAGATCAGCGGAGAACACTGTACGAACGGGATGAAAATGATTACCTTATAGACAGATACCACCAGCTGAGGTGGTCCTGAGGAGACCTGTATGGAACAGACGAATATGCAAACCGCTCAGTCCATGGTTCAGAACTCTCTGGATTTTTCGAAGATGATGCTCACCGATTCAGTGCGGCACCTCAATGGAGAGAGCCTGTCTGTCTCCAGATATGATCCTCTTCTTGCGGAACTTGAGGACATGGATCTGATGCTGCTCGATCAGGATGACCTGAAAAAGGCCTTCTGGCTCAATATTTACAATGGCCTGACTAATCACATCATCATCACTCACAGGATCCGTGACTCGGTACTGATGCACCCGGGGTTCTTCTCACAGCGTTCCCTTGAAGTGGGCGGTATCAGGTGGTCGCTCAATGAGATAGAACATGGACTGCTTCGAATGAACAAACATCCGTTCGGCAGTCCCTTCCCGGTCTTCTCACATCACAGCATACGAAAGCAGTTCATGGTCGAACGGCTCGACCCCAGGATCCACTTCGCGCTGAATTGCGGAGGGGAATCATGTCCCGCCATTCGGTTCTATTCTGCAGAGCACATCGATGACGAACTGAATATCGCAGAACAGGCATTTCTTCAGAGAGAGCTGATACGGGATGAGGAGAATCAGCAGATCTTTGCTTCAAAGATCTTCAAATGGTACCGAACGGACTTCGATCACCGCTATATAACCGAAGAGGATGAGAGACACTACAAGATCATCTACCGTCACTATCAGTGGCATCTATGATATCCTGATGAAAGAAGCAGATCCGATATCACAGAGATCAAGCAGCAGGTCCAGCCCCTCACTGGCTCCCCGTTCACGATCCATCGCCCCCAACGAACAGAGGTCCCAACACAGTTGCTCGACCGCTTCACTGGAAAAATCACAGACACAACCGATCTCATGAAAGGCACTGATCAAGGCCCTGCCGTCGATGTGAGGGGTGCCGTTCTGCGGTGCACCTGATCTGGTACAGGAGGGAGCTTGTGATCCGATCAGCTTCCCGTACCTCGCAGACAGGTCAGCAGCGTATCGACAGACCGCTTTCAGTGCACGGTCTGGAGTCCTAGTGCACGCAGCTGTGATCGATCTGACTTCCTGCTGGATCCGGTCATGCACCAGAGCGGCGCACACGCTGTACAGCTCATCCTTGGACGCATGGAAGCGATAGAAGGCTCCTTTGGAGATACCAGCTGCATCTGCGATCTGGTCGACAGTGACATATTTCGCATCGTATACCGTGAACAGCGCCACACCCTCATCGATCAGGGACCTCTCTATCCTCTCGGACTCTTCCGTACTGAATCTTCTTGGCATAGGGTATTATATACCCTGTGACTATATTTGTACATATAGTCACAGAAGAAGACGACTAGATTTGATCTGCTTGTCATGCAATACCTTATTCGTAGTATTCACTGCGGGGAAGTGTCATGGTACAGAGAACCCCTGAATTACCATCTGCTCTGTTCTCTACGGCGATCGTGCCGTGGTGATTCTCGACCACCTGCTGGACGATGGACAGCCCCAACCCGGAACCGGGACCGACAGCCCGCTTGGACCTGAAGAACCGGTCAAATATGCGTGCTATATCTTCCGGGTCTATACCAGGGCCGGAATCGCTGACGGTATAGGTGATCTGCTGCTCATCTGCTGTACAGGCAAAGATGACCGTACTGCCTTCCGGTGAATACTTCACGGCATTCTCCAGCAGATTCTTCAGTGCCGTCACCAGCTGGTAGGAGTCACCACGAAGTGCAGCATCAGCTGCACATCGCTGCATCCGATGCAGAATGATCTGTTTTCCCAGTGCAGCAGGCTCTACCATGGATACCGCCTCTTCCATGAGCCCCTGAGCAGATAGTGATCGAACGGCAGCAGATGGTTCAACCTGTTCCAGCCTCAGCAGTTCCAGAAGGTGTACCACGATATCCTTGCTCCGTTCGTTCTGTGCGATACACGTCTCGATATAGGCCCCCCGTCTCTGTGGGTCCTCCCCCGCTTTCCCTGCCAGCATCTCAAGATATGCGCTCAAGGCCGTCACCGGGGTCCTCAGTTCATGGGAGGCATCGACCAGAAACCGCTGCAGGCGGTCTTTCTCCTCTTTGAGGGTCTCTATCGTCCCGTGAAGCTCTTCTGCAAGCTGATTTATCTGTGCTGCCAGAATGTTTATCTCGTCATCTGGAGAGACTGTCGAAGCCCTGGCCATCAGATCCCCTCCACTCATGTGACTGACCACATCTCCCAGCGACTTCAGAGGTCGTGTCAACGAGCCGCTGATCTTCCACCCCAGCAGAAGAGAGAGGATCAGCACGATCACTGCGGCACTGCTGAAGGCGACGATCGAGGGGTTCAGCAGCTGCTCTTTGAAGAATCCGGTACTTTCCACCTTCAGCGTGCCTGACTGAAGGGTACCTGCCACTGTGAACTGCAGTTCTCCTCTGCTGAGCAGACGTTCGAGCAGCTGTTCATGTTCCTGAGGGCTCTGGCTTCTGAGCAGGGCTCCCCATCGTATGGAGTTCATCCTCATCAGTGGCTGCGTTCTATTCTGAGCCTCGATGCGCAGATACTCATCGATCTCAGGTGTCATCGATAATGAGAAGATCGCTGTGGGTGCATAGACCTCGAACACAGAGA
Source organism: Spirochaetia bacterium (assembly GCA_021736385.1). GTDB lineage: Bacteria > Spirochaetota > Spirochaetia > CAKZLE01 > CAKZLE01 > JAIPFY01. The sequence goes on from JAIPFY010000038.1 coordinate 8,683, forward strand.
CTCCCTCTGCATCCAGCACCTCGATCTTCGCACCCTGGAGCTGTTCCAGGTTCTCGACGAACCGCTCCAGCTCACCGATCTCAGTCCCCTCACGCATATGATCATAGATCTGTGTCACCAGCTGTCGGCTGAGCTGTGCTGTGAGCAGCTCATCACTCTCAGATGCATATCGATCGATGAGCAGGAAGAACCCGCCGCCGAGGGCACACAACGTGATGAGTGTAAGACTGACATAACTTACCATGAGCCGATGCTTCAGACTGTTCATTACATGCTCTCACTTCGACCGGCAGTCTGCAGGACAGTCTGCCGGTCATCGATGACTGTACTAGCCGTCAAGCCGGTCCAGATCTCTGTTCATCATGGGGCCAGGTCTGCTGTCGAACGGCAGCCCCCTCATCTGATTCTGGATGCCGGGCTGCATGGGATAGTATCTGAGTCCGAGGAAGGGATTCCCATCAAGCTCTCCGAGTGTCACGCTGATGCTGTGAACCGCTTCGTCCTGATACAGCCTGATCGTGATCGTATCTCCGGCCTGATAGGAACGTACCGATCCGCCCAGATCGCCCTGCAGAACAGGATTGTCATCGATCATATAGATGATCGCAGGGGCTGAGATCCCGGCTTCTGCAGCAGGTGAATCTTCGGAGACCTCTGTCACATGTGCGGCGTTTCCCGCACGTACTGCTGCAAGGACCTCATCGGGAAGCTGCTGCTCATCGAACATCGGGTACGGATCATCAGTCTGGGCTCTTCCGAGCGGTCCCTGCCTGAGCATCTCCAGCAGATCATCTTCGACCGGCCACGACCCACCACGACCGTACATACCGGCTGCATCTGCTGTCCCCCGGCCATAGATGCCGATCAGCGGCCAGCCGATCCGGTCTTCCAGGGTCAACTCCACAGAACGCGGTTCCCCGCCCCGCAGGATGTCCAGACTCACGGTCTCTCCATGGGAGAGTCCTTCAAGTGACCCCTGCAGTTCTGCCAGAGTGTCGGTCTCCCGATCATTGACTGAGAGGATGATATCACCTCTGATCAATCCCGCACGTTCGGCGGCGCCGTCCTCTACCAGTGCGGTGATGACCACCCCGGCAGACTCACGAATCATCCCGATCGATCCTGTGCTCTCCTGTTCGGAAGGCGTGTCGCTATCCTGATCATCAGACTGCTCTACACCAGGAGCCGCTTCGACCGGCTCAGACTGCCCCTGTGCGAACAGGGCTCCCGTCGAGCTGAGAAGAAGCAGTCCTGCACATAATACTGTTATGGTTCGTTTCATGGTCTTCTATCCTCCGTATATCTGTAGTGTTTGGTTTCCATGTATCAACTATACGCAGTCACTGTTCACAACAGATTGCATCTGGATTAAGAATTCTTAATCTTTCGACAGGTCATTCAGGTATATCGAATCGGTATCCATACCCGCGGACGGTCATGATCATCTGAGGATGGGCCGGGTCTGCTTCGATCTTCTCCCTCAGATGTCGCATGTGGACGTTCACCCCGCGCGGGTCATCCACACTCCACTCATCACCCCAGACATGTTCAATGATCTGATCACGGGACAGGACCTGTCCGGGATACTCAAGGAAGAGCTGCAGCAGACGGTATTCGATGGGAGTGAGGTAGACATCCCGGTCGTCCTTGTAGACGCGCATGGATCTCTGGTCGACAGTGATATGTCCGATCGTGAGTCTCGCAGCCTTGTCAGTCTCAGCTGCAAGGGTCCCGTAGGCCCTTCTGAGCTGGGCTTTGATACGGGAGAGCAGTTCACGGAAGGAGAAGGGTTTCACGATATAGTCATCTGCTCCCAGCTCGAGGCCGAGGATCCTGTCAACCACATCATCACGGGCCGATACGAAGATCACCGGCATCTTATGTCCGCGTTGTCGGATCAGTCTGCACAGCTCGTACCCGTCCATGCCCGGCAGCCGGATATCGAGAAGCACCAGCGCGAACCGTGAAAGCTCGAGGGCAGCAGCTGCTTCCCCGGAATCGGCGATCTCAGAGGGAAATCCCTCATCCTGCAGTCCATCATGTATCGCTTGTGCGATCGCCAGTTCATCTTCGACGATCAGGATCCTCTTTCCCATGTCAGCTACCTCGTTTATGCCGTGCACCTGCTGCTCTGCAGGAGCAGATGCTTACTATCAGTATACTCATATGCTGCACGATAATAAAGGAGGAATCACAATCCCGGTCTGATCATCTCTGGACGATCAGGCTGTCAATGAAGATATCGAGCAACTCAATGGATGAATGGGGATCATAGGAGTCAAGAAATGCTATCTGGAACCCGAAGGCTTCCAGAAGGGTCATCAGATGACCGGTCACATCATTGACAGAGACCTTTCTGATCTCTCCCCGTTCGATCCCGACTCGAAGCAGTCGTTTGAAGAGGATGTTCAGCTTCACCGTTCGTTTCATGATGACATCGGAGAAGTCCTTGCCCTCTTTCTTCAACTGGATCATGACATCGACCAGTGATGTGAGGGCATCACGATTCTTGAATCCCATCTCGATGATATCGGTACAGATCCCCTTGAGTTTGTCGGAGACGGCATCCTCTGAACTCCAGGCAATATCGGCATAGGTGCGGAACATGTTCCCGGTCACCAGTTTTACCGCATAGTAGTAGATCTCTTCCTTATCATGAAAATACTGGTAGATCGTAGGACGGGAGATCCCGCATTCCTGGGCTATGAGGGAGAGATTGCTGTCTTTGTACCCTTCACGTGCGAATACAAGAAGAGCCGTGTTCAGGATCTCTTCTTTCCGCTTATCATGATCAATAATCTTTGGCATCGGGATTCCTTCTGTACATTCTGTTATACTCTATCGTATATGATTTTCCCTGCAATATCTACATTATTATCCGTAGCTGTCCTGTTTTTTATTTACATATTTTTTATTTTTGTTTTTATTGACATGTTAATATCCATATGTTATTATAAAATCATAAAAGGTGTCTGACATCTTTTTATGAGCACTCAACCAACTCATATGCCGGGGAAACTCGGCAGTCTTTTTCTTCTACAGATAGATCATGACATTATTATCTTTCCCTCGTGGAGCTTTTTTCGTATGTTCTCATAAGAGGTATCATATGCATACGCAGCACATCATCCACCTGAGGACCCGCGGTCAGATCATCAGTGAACTCCACCACATACTCCATACTTCGTTCTCCGGTTCAGACCCTGATCAGCTGATCACAGCAGGCCTGCCCGGCGGTCGCTCAGCGAACCTGATCATCGAAGCGGTGTCAGCACTTGCAGAACATGAGCTGAAGAGACTGCAGCTGGTCCTCCTCGATGAACGTCTCAGCGGTGAGAAGAACCGCGACACGCTCATGGAAGCAGGTCTTGGAGCACTGATCGCTCAGGGACGTTTCGCCCCCGAGCGACTGATAGAACTCGAAGGATCCACCAGCGACACGCTGCCGCATATGGATCTGGTCTTCCTCGGTGCAGGAGAGGATGGTCACATAGCATCACTGTTCCCGGGCAGTTTCCCTGCTCTTGCTGCTCACCATACGGAAGCTGTCGTACGGATCACCAACTCACCCAAACCGCCTGATGAGCGTATCACGATGACCTACCGGGGCTTCACCACCCTTGCGGCAGAGGCACGGTACGTCCTGTTGTTCATCGGTGAGACAAAGCAGGATGCTCTGGTGCGATATATGGCACAGGAGTCACCGGAAACACTCCCCTGTGCGTTCTTTCGTGATACGATGAGATCAGTCACCGTGATCACAGACAGGGAAGAGGAGGAGAAACGATGAAACAGATCATCATACAGTTCGGGGGGACAGGAGACCTGTTCAAGAAGAAGCTGCTGCCGGCATATATGCATCTGGCTGCGAAAGGCTACGATTTCTCAATCATCACCCTGGGAAGACGGTTTTCCACACGAGAAGAGTTCATAGCACATCTGCCGCAGCAGCCTGATCAGGAGTTCCTCAAGAGACTGGAATATGTGCAGTATGACATGAAGGATCCAGCGAGTCTCGAGCGTGTGAGCAGCAAGGCTCAGCAGCTCGTCGGAGATGAATGTGAAGTCGAGTTCATCTACTATATCGCTCTGCAGCCTTCGCTCTATGAAGCTGCCATCAGGCAGATAGAGCAGATCAATACGCACATGCACTGCACGGTCTCCAAGAAGATCATCGTCGAGAAACCCTTCGGCTTCGATCTGGATACCGCTACAGCCTATAATACCATCCTCACATCGGTCTTCACCGATGAGGAGATCTATCGTATCGATCACTACCTGGGTAAGGAGTTCATGCAGAATCTGCTGATCATGAGATTCCACAATGACATCATCCGGGGTATCTGGAACAACCACTTCATCGATCATATCCAGATCATCTTCGATGAGGACCTCGGTGTGGAGGAACGGCTGGGATTCTATGAACAGATCGGAGTCGTCAGGGACACAGTACAGAATCATATCCTGCAGGTGATCACACACCTTACCATGTCAGAGCCTTCAGCGTTCACTCCCGAAGAGATCTCTCATGAGAAGCTCAGAGTCCTCAGAGCCATCAAACCGGTCAAGGATTTCACCCTGTCACGATACAGATCGTTAGCAGAACTGCAGGGAGATTCCATCAGGACCCCCACCTACACCTCCTTCAAGCTCTTTGTTGATACCTTCGAGTTCTCCGGCGTACCGATCTATGTGAGGACCGGTAAGATGCAGAGCGAAGGACGTTCCCAGATCTACGTGAATTTCAAGAATACCATGGGCAGGGTCCTCAACAACTCTCGTATCGCCCAGAATTCAGTGATCATCACCACGCATCCTGAGATGAACATCGATATCACGCTGAACATGAAGATGCCCAATACCAGATGGGAGACACAGCCTGTCAGGTTCAACTTCAATCATGCCGAGACCTTTGGTATCAACACCCCTGAGGCCTATGAGCAGATCGTGGAGAAGATCCTCAGATCTGACAAGAGCCTGTTCCCGAGCATGTCAGAGATCCAGGAAGCATGGAGGATCGTGACCCCCACCCTGCAGGGCAATGTGGTCGAGACCTATGACGATCATACCCTGCCTGCAAGTGCGGTCCGATTACTGGAAGAAGACGGAAGAGTCTGGAACGCCTAGGACGTGATCAGCCGAGGGCCACATCAAGGGTCATCATGACGGCAAATCCCAGCATGGCTCCCCATGTCGCGAAATGGGTATGCTGCTCCAGATGGGACTCGGGGATCAGTTCCTCAACCACGACATAGATCATGGCTCCCGCGGCAAATGCGAGCGCATAGGGAAGAGCAGGTCGCACCAGTACGACGGCCATAGCCCCCAGCACTCCTGCGATGGGTTCTACCATCCCTGAGATCTGACCGTACCAGAACGATTTCCGTCTTGAGATCCCTTCCCGTCTCAGCGGCACTGATACGGCAGCCCCTTCGGGGAAGTTCTGGATACCGATACCGATGGCCAGGGCCACGGCCCCGGCGACCGTCGCAGCAGGATACCCTGCTGCAGCCGCACCGAAGGCGACTCCCACCGCGAGCCCTTCGGGAAAGTTGTGGATGGTGATAGCCAGTACCAGGAGTACACTTCGCTGCCAGGAGGTCTTAATACCCTCCGCCTCATTGGTGGAGAATCCCGGATGGACATGGGGCAGCAGTTTATCGACCACGAAGAGAAACAGCCCGCCGCCGAGAAATCCGACGAGAGCAGGCCACCAGGGAATGCCGCCGGACTCTTCAGACATGGCGATCGCCGGTGCAAGCAGAGACCAGTAGCTCGCGGCGATCATCACCCCTGCGGCGAACCCCATCATGGCATCCAGTACCCGATGGTTGAACTTCTTGAAGAAGAATACCATTGCCGCTCCTGCAGCAGTGAGAAACCAGGTGAACAACGTTCCGAACAGGGCCTGTACTATAGGATTGAACTGTGAGATCCATGCGATCATGATGTTTCCCCTTCTCTTGGTGTGGTCATGCAGTGACAGTCTCATCTGACGGAGACCGGGACTCATCCATTGTATCGTGCATCAGCAGTTACGTACACAGAAAACTATCATGATACAAGCTGGCACTTCTGTGCAGAAGAGAAGTTACAGACACTCAGAGGGTATGCTATACTCAATGCTATGAAGACACCAACACCCGAACCGATGGCGACAGAGGTCAAGATCGGGCTGAGATCCCTGGCCTTTGCCGCACTGATACTGCTGTCTCTCATGACCATAACCGGAGGACTGACTCGCATCATCCCTCCCGGGTCGTATGAGCGGGTCCTCACACAGGGAGTGGAGACCGTCATTCCCGGCTCCTTCGCCTACGGGGAGCCTGTCCGGACAGCCTTCTGGAGATGGTATACAGCTCCCATCGAGGTCCTCTGGGGACCCGATGCCGTAACGGTCATCAGCATCATCGTCTTCATGTGTCTGATCGCGGGATCGATAAACATCCTCAATACAGGTGGTATCCTCTCGTATATCATCACGTCCATCGCCCGGCGGTTCAACGAGCAGCGCTACCGTATGGAGGCCATGATCATCCTGATCTTCATGCTCTTCGGCAGTATCCTCGGGAGCATGGAAGAGGTCGTCGTCCTGGTTCCCCTGATCGCAGCTCTGGCCCGTTCCATGGGATGGGACACGCTCACAGGTCTGGGTTTGAGTCTGGGAGCGATCGCTTTCGGATTCGCATCCGCGATCTCTAACCCGTTCACCGTCGGGGTAGCCCAGAAGGTCGCAGGGGTCCCCCTGTTCTCAGGAGCCCCCTACCGCATCCTCATCGGCATAGCCATCTATCTGGTCTACACGACCTTTGTCATCTATCACTCGAAACATACTGCTTCACAGCCACTCGAGAAAGTGATCCCTGCAGACTCAGCTTCGCAGCAGGAGAACCTTCTGATGAGCAGGGCAGTCATCTGGTTCACAACGATGGTCTCCCTGATGGTGGTGATGATCATCATCTCCTCAGTGACCCCTTCGATGTCTTCGCTGGTGCTGTCTCTGGTCATGATCTTCTTTCTTCTTGGCGGTGCAGGTTCCGGCCTGATCTCCGGCATGCCCGTGAAAGAACTGGTATCATCATTCATCACAGGGATCACCAATGTCGGAGCAGGCTCGATCCTGATCCTGATGGCGGCGAGCATCAAGCATATCATGGCCAGTGCAGGGATCATGGATACCATCCTCTACAGAGCCTCTGATATGATTGCAGCATCAGGGCCCTATCAGGCCGTGATGCTGCTCTATCTGCTGGTACTCATCCTCAACTTCTTCATCAGCTCCGGTTCTGCCAAGGCTTTCCTTATCATGCCGATCATAGCCCCTCTGGCAGATCTTGTGGGACTGTCACGGCAGACTGCCATTTTGGCATTCGTCTTCGGTGACGGTTTCTCCAATATCCTGTACCCGACCAATGCACTGCTCCTTATCTGCCTCTCGATCACCGGCGTGAGCTATCGAGCATGGTTCAGATGGATATGGAAGATAGAGGCAGTGATCTTTCTCATGACGGCAGGGTTCCTGCTGCTGGCCGTCTCGTTCGGCTATTAGATCATACTCAAGGAGATACTCCATCATGATCATCACCATCACAACTGCTGCACTGTTTCTGCTGCTGACTGCAGTGATCACCCTGCGAACCATCCGATTCTCTTCTCGTGCTGAAGCCTTAGAACATCTGCCGAAGCAGAGAGAACAGTTCCCGCTGGCAGTCACGCACCTGTCAGAGGCGATCCGGTTCAAGACCGTTTCTCACTATGACCGGAGCCTGACCGACTGGGAGGCTTTCACGGCATTTCATGCATGGCTGGAGAAGACCTATCCCCATGCCCATGCCTGCATGTCACGCGATATGATCAATACCTATACCCTTCACTATCGCTGGGAGGGCCGGCGATCTGAGATAGATCCCATCCTGCTTACGGCACATCAGGATGTGGTTCCTGTCGGTGATCTCGATCACTGGGAGCATGACCCGTTCGCGGGGGTTATCGAGGAAGGCTATCTCTGGGGGAGAGGTACCCTGGATGTGAAGAACCAGATCATCACGATCTTCGAGGCGATCGAACAGCTTGCCGCAGAAGGCTATACTCCCGAACGGAGTATCCACCTGTGTTTCGGACATGATGAAGAGGTGGGAGGCAGTGAAGGGGCAGGTAGTGCTGTTGAGTACTTCAAGCAGCAGGGGATCCACTTTTCCATGGTGCTGGATGAGGGGGGAGCGGTCACCGAACATATGCTTGAGGGGATCAACAGACCGATCGCCACGATCGGTATCGGGGAGAAGGGATATATGGATCTGGTACTCAAGAGTTCGTCAGCCGGAGGACATGCCTCCATGCCTCTGCAGCAGACAGCCCTGAGTACGCTGGCACGGGCTATCGTAGACGTGCAGTCCAGCCCGATGCCCGCACGACTCACCCCCGCCCCGCTGCAGATGTTCAAGACCCTCGGACCCTACATGTCTGTGAGCAGCAGGATCGTCATCGCGAATCTCTGGCTCCTGAAGCCGCTGTTTCTCAAGATCATGGGACGGAACCCTGCAGGCAATGCCATGATCCGAACGACCATGGCAGCCACCATGGCTCACGGCAGCGATGCCGCGAATGTCCTGCCGACCGAGGCCGAGGGGATCATCAACGTCCGGCTGCTCCACGGGGATAGTCCTGAAGATGTCATCAGCTATGTACAGCAGGTACTGCACGGGCAAGGTATCATCATCGAGAGGCGGAGGGCAGAAGGACCCTCTGCCATCTCAACGACTGACTCCCCTGAGTTCGAACGACTCACGAAGACTATTGCCGATATATTCCCAGCTGCAGTGATCACCCCCTACCTGATGGTCGGCGGCTCAGATGCACGGAAGTATGAACCGATAGCAGACCACATCTACCGCTTCTGCCCCTACCAACTCGAAGCAACAGAACTCGGACGGATGCACAGCTATAATGAACGGATCTCCGTGCAGAACATCTACGCGGGGGTACGATTCTTCACCAGCCTCATCAGAGCCTTCGACCCCCAGCAGATCTGATTATCATCGAGGCCATCATGCACAGCAAGTCCATGTACGAGTGTCACTACAGTGAAAGTATCTGGAATGCCTCCCGGCACATGAAGGCTTTCAGTTCATTATTCTTTGGCATGTTTGTTCATATCGATGAGAACTGCGATTATGATAATAAGACCTTTTACGATCTGCTGGTAATATGCATTTATGCCCAGAAGGTCCATTCCATTATTGACCACCCCGATAATCAAGGCCCCAACCACACAAAGAGGGATAGAACCTAACCCTCCGCTCAGACTGGTACCACCAATAACGGTTGAAGCAATTGCATCAAGTTCGTAACCGACACCATATGAAGGATTCCCGGCTGCTGTCCTTGATAACAACAACACCCCGGCAACCGCAGAAAGAAACCCGGCATAAGCATATACAAATACCAGAGTCTTATTCACATTGATACCGCATAGTTTGGACGACTGCTCATTACCACCAATAGCAAACACATGCCGACCAAAGACACTTTTCGATAATAGAATATGCGAGAAGACCGCAATCACCATATAGATCCAGATCGGGATGGGTATCCCTATGATCGAATTGGTTCCTATCTGCGTATACACAGAATGCAGATAGGTAACCGGCCTACCCGCTGTATACAGCAGGGCCCCACCTCGTGCGATCGTCATCATCCCTAAGGTCGCGATGAAGGCAGGTAATCTGCCATAGGCAGTGAGTACCCCGTTTATGACCCCCAGGATCAGACCGACGACTAACCCTATGGTTATCGCAATGACAGGATGAAGCATCATACTCACCGGCTGGCTCATGACAATCCTAGTCTGTGACAATGAAGCGATGATGACCCCAACAAGCGCTACCACAGAACCAGAGGACAGATCTATTCCCCGGGTAATGATGACAAAGGTGACTCCGATCGCAATGACTCCGATTATCGAAACCTGTCTGACTACATTCATGATATTTGGGACACTTAGGAATGCAGGTGACATAAAAGAAAGAAACAAAGAAAAACCGAACAGAATGAATACTATCCCATACTTTTCTAAAAAGCCATTATTCATGATAGTTTTAAGCCCAAAGTGATTACTTTTCATTTGATATTCTCCTGACCATTAACAGCTTCACCTGTTGCCAGATGCATAATGGTTTCTTGGGTCGCCTGTTCCCTTGTCAGAACCCCGGAATTACGACCTTCATGCATAACTATAATCCGGTCACTCATGCTTATGATCTCGGGCATTTCTGAAGATATTAGGATTATAGCCTTTCCCGATGCTGCTAACTCTGACACCAGCTTATGAATCTCAGCCTTGGACCCGACATCAATCCCCCTTGTGGGTTCATCCAATATGAGAACATCAGGATCAGTGAGAAGCCATCGAGAAAGAAGAACTTTCTGCTGATTCCCCCCTGAAAGATTCTTGATTCTCTGCAGGGTTGAAGGGGTTTTGATGTTTAGCACCTGAATCTGCTTACCGCATACAACGAGAGCTTGTAGCTTCTGGATCAGGTACCCCCTGGAAAATGGTTTCAGGACCGGCATGATCATATTGTCCATGATTGAGAGATCTGGAAATATTCCAGATTCTTTACGGTCCTCGGTCACAAAACCGATACCTGCTTCGATTGCATCAATCGGACTTTTGAATGCGCATTGTTTCCCACGCATGGTCAATATCCCATGTTCAGTCCCCCGAAGCCCAAAGATCGCTTCCATCAACTCAGATCTCCCTGCCCCGATCAAACCGGCAAATCCTAAGATCTCACCTTTTCTCAGATCGAAGCTGATATCTTTGAAGTCTTTTTCATTTGAGAAATCTCGTACAGAAAGAATGACATCACCGATTTGGCTTTTTTTCTTCTTGTAGAACTCATCCATCTCTCTACCAACCATCAAACTGATGATCCTTGCTTTTGTTATATCGTGTATGGTTCCGGATTCTACACTTTGACCATCTCTCAAAACTGTATAGGTATCAGCGATTGTCATCAGTTCATCTAGTTTATGTGAGATATATATAACGGTAACACCCTGTTGCCTCAGTTTTTTTATGATCCCCAGCAGATGATTACTCTCTTTTTCAGTCAGAGCAGAGGTCGGCTCATCCATGATGATGATTCTTGAGTTGTCAGATATTGCTGTTGCAATAGCAACCAACTGCGAACTTGCTATCGATAGATTTTTCATCAGAGTCCTTGGATTGATATCAAGACCAACTTGCTCAAGATATCGAACAGCTTCCTGGTCTATCAACTTCTGATTCACCAATTTTGGGCCAAATAGCATTTCTTTACCTAAAAAGATATTTGAAGATACCGAAAGATTGTTAACAGGGTTTACTTCTTGCGGAATCATAGAGATGCCACAGGCAAGGGCTGCGCTGGGATTATGGATCGTGCTTTCTTGATCATCGTACCAGAGTGTTCCACTATCAGCTTTATACAGACCAAACAGTACTTTCATGAGTGTTGATTTCCCAGCGCCATTTTCACCTATCAACGCATGCACCGTACCCTCTTGAACAGAAAAACTGACCTGATCCAACGCCCGGACTCCAGGAAACGATTTGCTTATTTCATCAAATCTTAGAATTGTTTTCCCCATCATCACTCCTTACTCCCCCACCCCCTCATCAGTACAGAGGAGGGAGGGATTCTTATGCTATTCCCACTTACTCAGATATTCTTCACGAAGGTCCGGAGTAACGATCTCAAAGGGAATCCAATTCATCTTCTCTACAGCTTGACCGGTAAGTAATTTATACGCAGCTTCAGCCCCACCGAATCCCTGTCCGTAACCACTTTGGAAGACCGTGACGTCCAGATCACTACCAAGCAATTCCAAAGCATCCGGGGTTGCATCTATCCCTGCAATCACCAGATCTTCTCGCCCTATTTGCTTAGCGGCGAACGAAGCCCCGATAGCCATCTCATCATTGTTACATACGATTGCATCTAATTCTTTATCAATATCGGCCTGCAACCAATTCTCAACGATACTCATTCCTCTTGCACGATCCCATTTTCCTTCTGCTTCTCGAACAACAGAGATTCCTTCATACTGAGCAAAAACATCCTTATTACCTTGTGTACGCATCCTGGCGACCTCAAGCCCAAGATCACCGATGAGGATACCAACATTTCCTGTTCCTCCGAGTGCCTCTGCTACCCACTGAGCCTGCATGATCCCAGCATCAATCGATTCCGAACCTACATATGCATCGATATTCGGGATATCTTCCTCATTTGGCAGCAAATTGACGATTACCAACTTTATATCTGCACTCTGGCACTTTGCGATTATCATCGGTAATGTAGAAGGTTCTACCGGTGTCAGGACAATGGCATCCACCCCTTTTGATATGAGATTCTCAACCTGATTGATCTGAAGATTAGCATCAGCTTTACAGTCGGTGATAACCACATCAACATCCTCATGCATTGAAGCAAATCGAGTAATACCTTCTTCCAAGTATGTATGGAACTTATTCGAAAGGTCATACATCACCCCACCGATCAGATAGTTCCCACTACTTGCCTCTTGCTTTCCCTGCGCCCAGAGAGACCCTGTACCACATGCTAATAACAACACCAGGATCAAGATCATCACGCTCTTTTTCATATTACGCCTCCTTATTTATATAGACTGCTCAGGCAGTCATGCATTATACAGATGGACCGCATCGATCATAGCAATGACATTTTCAACAGGTGTCATAGCCTGGATATTGTGTACTGAACTGAACACAAAACGTCCCCCCTTATGAAATATGCTGCATGTTTCAAGCACCTCTTCTTTCACATCTTGAGGGCTTCCGAACGGTAAGGTCTTTTGTGTATCGACTCCACCACCCCAAAATGCTATTCTGTCACCATATTTCTTCTTCAGCGATGTCCTTCCCATACCAGCTGCTGTCCACTGGATCGGATTCAAAATATCGAATCCAGCTTCAATGAAGTCCTCAATGAACAGTTCAACTGATCCACATGAATGCTTGAATGTCTTCCATTGGGTGTTCTCATGAATCCACGTATTGATTCTGCTGTGATATGGCTTATATAGAGTCTTGTATGTATCGGGTGAACAAATTGGCCCATTTTGAGTCCCGAAATCTGTTCCACAGATGTAAATCGAATCTATCTTATTGCCAATCGAAGAGTATAAGCGTTTCAGATTCTCTAGCGCGATTTCAGTCTGGTACGAGAAGATATTATGAAGATATTCAGGTCGGGTAAGTGAAGACATATACCATTCAGAAATATCTCTGATGCCTCTTGGATGTTTTAATTGAACACCGGGAACAAGGGAGATATCTCCGATAGCAGTTCCTCCAAAATTCCCTACTATCCATTTCTGATCATCAAGCGCATCGATCTTTCTGCTATAGTCACGTATCTGTTGATCTGTCAAAAGAGTAAACTCTTCTGTATTGTGTTCCCATTCAAGATTCTCTTCATCTACAGGTTCCTGCCTCACCAATGCGTCAAAGAAGAAACTATCTGCTGGCATTCGTGCAGAGGGATCACATCCTCTATCACCTTGGGGAAAGACCATACATGATCCATCAGGTCTCTTGTCGAACTCAAGGTCACGTGAGATCAGAACGTTCTGACCCCAGGGGGTTTCCCATTCCGTAACATCATCTTGAGACGTCCCGAACATATTGCTGTCAGACCAGAAGGGGATAGTATCAATACCCATGGCTTCTCTAAGATCATCCTCGATGACCCCCAGCATCTGATAGGGGCACTGTATTCTGACAGGTTCTTTGTTCAATCCATAATACGCTCTCAGCTGTTCTACAACTGAACAATGAATACCGGTCACAGGATTACCGCCGAAATCTATTGGTATATCGCTCTCTATACCTTTCAGGGCATTGTTTACTCGCTCTTTTTGGTTCATAGTCCCCTCTCATCCGATTATTTATTCCTACTGCCTACAGGTATGCAGTACTTTGCAAATCACTTTATCATCGATAGTTACAGCTTCCCCCCATTATCTGTCACAATAATGTTCAAAAAGAGGATCAAGATCACTACCTGTTTATTCCGATAGATACCTCAGTAGCCAGCTAACGGCTGCCTATGTACATATCACCTGCTCACACGTCTAACATGTCCTTCCTGTATGAGAATGAAAAGATTTTCCAAGATAAGGGCATATGCTCCGTACAAATGGATATTCGCTCCAAAATCAGATAACTCCACCTGAACATTGTCTGATATGATCGGATACGCATACGCTTTGACATACGCCTCCACTTCCTTGATCAGAATAGATAATGATATACCTTCAAGGTCGTTAATTGATAAGATCAGTTTTTCTGGACTGAACATGTTTATAAGGGTCACTGCACCAATCCCAAGTTTGGAAGCATGCTTTTTCAGTACCATGAGCGCATGAGCATCCCCCTCCTCAGCACGCATGAATATCTTCATCAGTTTTTGCTGCAGTTCCTCTTCATTACATGTATGCTTGGATCCCTCATATGCATCTACGATCTTTCCAAATCCCGCCACAGTCTCAAGGCATCCTGTATTACCGCAGAAACATCGTTCACCTTCACAATCGACAGTAACGTGACCGATCTCACATACAATATTATCATTGCCCCGGAACAGACGATTTTCAATGATTGCACCACCTCCTATTCCTATCCCGACAGAATACTGAACAAAATTTGAGACCCCAACACCTTTACCAAACCAGCTTTCTGCCAGTGCACTGAGATTAGAGTTGTTATCGATGAAGATCGGAAGATTGGTTTTTTCTTTGAGAAACTCAACAAGATGTATCTTACCCCAGTTAAAGGGGACCTGGGTACCAGGATCGCAAGAGGATAACGACCTGTTAAACACCAACCCTTTCTTAATTTCAACAGATCCTGGTGCAGCTATCCCGACAGCTAGTATTGAATCCATCTGTATCCCACTGGAATCAATGATCATATGTATCAGCTCCAGTGCATTCTCCGGCAGTTCATCATTACCGTAAAATCTAACACCCTGTGGCAGGTGCATCTCAGTGACAAGGCTCCCTTCCAGATCGAATAAAGCACCTGTAACAGCCAGGCGTCCAAGATAGATTGATATGGTATAGAATCTTCCTTTCGCAAATACCAATCCTTTATTTCGAATCTTCTTGTCTTCGAGTTCACCTATGACACCTGACTCAGTAAATTCCTGTACGATTTTTGTGATAGCAGGTTTACTCAAATTCGAATACTGCGCAAGATCTGTCCTTGTGACTCCAGGATGCTGTTTGATCAATTTCAAGATGAGAGATCGATTGTGGATCTTATTACTATCTTGATTGCTGCCAGAATTATTCATTAATTCACTCGCTTTCCCTATTAAGTTAAATCAGTTTACTTAATTATCATAAGCGACGATCTCTGGTATTGTCAAATGTTTTTTTACAATTTTGCTATTTTTGTACTATATTACACTGTGCTTGAAATCTGCAGCACTGGCAGGAGTGTGCAGTATGCCATAGATGAAGCATTTTAACAGCACTTCTTGCTACAGACTTTTTGTCTGGGTCCTGACATAGACTGGCTTGATTGAGTAAACATGATGTCCACACCTAAACCAAGGTCAACTAAGGTAAATAGAACATCATCTATCAATAATCAGGTTAGTGAGTCATGAGATGTGGATCAAGCTGTAGGATCTACAAGACATACGCTGAATATACAGCATTATGTGATAGTCAAATATGTACTTGCTATGTTGACTTTTAGTAGATTCTATTCGCCCCAGCAGGGACAGCCCTGATCGGGAGGGAGTATATATCTGAGACAGGGGGCTGTACCGGTATCGGTACAGCCCCCTGTCTCTATGGTTCATGACTTCGTGTTCGCTCTGCAGGTATCCGGTTGTCCCTAGATGGATCCTGCTGTTGCGACCATGATCGCCTTGATGGTATGCATACGATTCTCAGCCTCGTCAAAGACTACCGAGTGTCGACTCCTGAAGACCTCGTCGGTCACTTCCATCTCACGCAGCCCGTACTTGGCTAGGACATCCTTCGCGACTGTCGTCTCAAGATCATGGAACGCAGGAAGGCAGTGCTCGAAGATCACATCGGGATTACCGGTATGCTGCAGCATCTCCATCGTCACCTGATAGGGTGCGAGCAGCTCGATCCGCTGGGCATATTGATCCTCTTCACCCATGGAGACCCATACGTCGGTATAGATGATATCGGCATCTTTGACCCCGCTGACAGGATCATCAGTCACGGTGATCACAGAACCGCTTGACTGTGCCAGCACTTCTGCTGTTTGAAGCAGTTCAGCACTTGGCTGCAGCTCTGCAGGAGCAAGGGCGGTGTAATCCATTCCCATCTTTGCCGCGGTAAGCATCAGGGAGTTCGCCACATTGTTCCGAGCATCACCGACAAAGACCAGTTTCATATGGTTCAGCGGCTTGTTCAGATGTTCCTGCGCTGTCATGAAGTCGGCAAGGACCTGAGTCGGGTGGTACAGATCAGTAAGCCCGTTCCATACCGGGACCCCGGAGTATTTCGCAAGAGCTTCCACAGTCTCCTGCTCATAACCCCTGAACTCGATACCATCATAGAATCGCCCGAGTACTCTGGCAGTATCTTCGATCGACTCTTTCTTACCCATCTGACTGTTCGTCAGGAAGGTGACACTACCGCCCTCATCATTGACCGCGACCTCGAAGGCACACCGGGTACGGGTGGAAGTCTTCTCAAAGATCAATACGATATTCTTACCTGCAAGCAGATCACCGCGCAGTCCGGACCGTTTCTTCATCTTGAGCTCTGAGGCCAGATCAAGCAGATACCTGATCTCTTCTGCTGAGAAATCCTGTAACGTCAGCAAGCTTCTTCCACGTACATTTACCGGCATGGCACCCTCCAATTCATTAGTCTGAAGACTCACGGAACAGCGGCATACTCATGCATCGAGGCCCCCCCCGTCCACGAACGAGCTCTGATCCCTCAATGGCAAGCACTTCTATCCCATGTGCATCCAGTGTATCATTTGATACCACATTTCTGCGGTATGTGACAACCTTCCCGGGGGCAAGCGCGAGGGTATTGGTACTGTCATTCCACTGTTCACGGGCAGCGGTGATCAGATCCCCTCCCCCGGTCTGGATCAGATCCACCGCAGGCACCCCGAGCAGATCCCTGAGTGCACTCCTGAGCTCTCCACCCTGATGGACCTGCAGCTCCCCCTTCACGTCCTTCTCGATGATGAAGACCTTCAGCCTGCTCTCCACGCCGGGATAGATGGTGAACTTATCAGAATCCACCATGGTGAAGACCGTGTCGAGGTGCATATAGGCCCGGGTGAAGGGGATCTGGATGACCATCATCCGCTGGAAGCCGGTATCACTACCGCCCCTCTGAAGGATCGATGCAGCCAGCCGCTCGATCGCCCAGGGTTCACTGCGGGCACTGCAGCCCACTGCGATGGTGCTGTCATTGAGGATGAGGATGTCCCCCCCTTCGATGGAGCTGCCATCGGTATACTCGCGCAGCAGCCCTATCTTCGACCCGGGGCTGCTCAGAGACGTGGTGAGCGTGTCAAAGATCACGGAGAGCAGCAGTGTCTCCCGCTGCCGTGCCGCAGTCTTCATCCTGTTGATGGAGAACCCGTCACCGATGGCCGTACCCGGATCACGTGTGAAATAGAGATTGGGAAGAGGAGTCACATAGTAGGGATACTCATCCCGGATATAGTAGGCAAGATCCGGGGTCTCCCTGGTGATGGGGACCTCCTGCTTGAGAACTCCGCTGATCAACCGCTGTGCAAGATCTTCAGGGGTCATGTCGGCAAGCAGCCGGTAGATATCCTCTTTGATCCGCTGGTCCTTGACCCCGGAATCACTGATAGTCTCAACGATCAGCCGTTCCTGTGCCTCAGGAGATCGTGCTATCGTCTGAGCGAGCAGCTCCTCGACATAGAGGACCGTACAACCCTGATCTCGCAGGGTCTGAGCGAACTTATCATGCTCCTCCTGCATCTTCAGCAGAAACGGTATATCCTCGAAGAGCATGGCATCGAGGTACTGCGGGGTAAGGGACTCAAGCTCCCTCCCCGGTCTGTGCAGCAGCACCGACCGAAGAGGAGCTATCTCCGAGTGGATAGAAATGTCTATTGGTGTAGTATTCATCTACCTATGGTACGTGCACAGGCACAGACTGTCAAGCTTGGGACCTACCCGAAGATATTCATCAGACCGCCGCGTCGCTTCGTTTCAGGCTCGGTGATACTCTCACCGGAGAGTTTGGCAAGGTCCTCTGGAGAACAGGCCACAAGTACCACCTCATCCTCATCGAGGGTATAATCCTTATTGATGAACTGATGATACCCGTCCTCACGCTTGAGAGCGATGATGTTCGCTCCGGCGTTCTTCCTCAGATCCGCCTCGACGATCGTCTTCCCTGCGAACTCCTTCGGGATCTTCACCTCAGCTATGACCAGATCATCCCCGATCGGGAAGTAGTTGAACAGCGAATCGGAGAGGATCATGGGGGCCATGCGTTTTGCCGCCTCCCGGTTGGGGAAGACCACATGTGTAGCACCGATGATCTCGAGGATCTCACCGTGTTCACGGGACTCAGCCTTGGCTACGATCTTCCTGATACCCATCTTCTTCAGATAGTTCGTCACCAGGAGTGAGACTTCTATGCTGTCACCCATGTCAACGATCGCCGCATCGATGGTCCTGGGGATGAGCCGCTGGATCGTCTCCTCGTTGATCGCATCTGCGATGAATGCACTGGTCACCAGATCCTTCACAGACTCGATGAGATCACGTTTTTTGTCCACGACCAGGATCTCACAGTCGAACTTCAAGAGTTCATCAAGCATGAATCTGCCGAACTTACTCATTCCGATTATTGCATATTGTTTCATCAGCCTATCAAAACCTCCTCTTCAGGATAATCGATCATATCTTCACGGTCGATGAACAGCGGTATGGTCAGTGCCATCAGACCGACTCTTCCGGCAAACATGGTACCGATGATGACCAGTTTACCGAGGGATGACAGATGCGGGGTAAGCCCGGTAGAGAGCCCGACCGTACCGAAGGCCGAGACACTCTCGAACATCACATCGAAGAACTGGATAGACGGATCCCCGCGCATCTCGGTGATCGTCAGGAGAAAGATACTGACATTCAGCAGAGCAAAGGCCTTGGCAAGGAACATCATAGCTTTCGTGACCATGGCAGAGGAGAGCACCCGGTCCTTCACCCGTATTCGGCCTTTCCAGTCGACCTCTTTGATGACAGCCAGCATCACGATCGCAAAGGTCGTCGTCTTGATCCCCCCTGCGATCGAAGCAGGAGAGCCGCCGATGAACATCAGGATGATCGTGAGCGCCTTTGAAGAAGCACTGAGCATACTCTCATCCACAGCATTGAAACCTGCGGTTCTTGGTGTCACCGCCTGAAAGAGGGAGTTGACCAGAAAGTCTACCGGCCCGAGACCACGCAGTACACCCTGAAACTCCAGGACGGCAACGAGGACCGTCCCGGTGATGATGAGGATCAGGGTCACCCTCAGGACCAGAAACGTATGAAGAGAGAGCCGCTTCTTCTCCTTTCTGATCACATGAAAGAGATCATTGAAGATCAGGAAACCCAACCCTCCGCTGATGATCAGCACCATGATCACGATCAGTACATACGGGTCCTTCTGATAGCCCATGAGACTGTCTGAGAAGAGCGAGAACCCCGCATTGCAGAATGCCGATACTGCATGGAAGATCGCATGGAAGACCGCACCAGGACCGACGGTACTGCGGAACCTGAGCCACAGCAGGAGAGCCCCGACGAGCTCCACCCCGAAGGTGAGCTTGATGATATTACTCAGGATATGGTGGGCCTTGAACTCTATGGAATCCAGATAGAACCCACGGACGGTCTGCAGATTCCTCAGGGAGACTTTCTTTGACTTGGCAGATGAGATGAAGATGACCGTGGTGAAGGTCAGGATCCCGAGACCGCCGAACTGAATGAGCAGGAGGATGACGATCTGACCGAACAGGGAGTACTGTGCCGTATCTACGGTGATCAGTCCCGTGACACAGACTGCTGAGACCGAGGTGAACATCGCATCGATGAGACCCAGACGCCCCTCTCCCGCCCATGCAGCCGGGATACTGAGCAGGATCGCACCGATCGAGATGATCCCCACGAAGTAGGTGATCAGTACGAACTTCTCTGAAATGGCAGTATGCTTCATAAGAGAAAACAGTAATACAAAAGGCCCTGCTTTGCAATAGGCAATCAGAGCAGTCGCATCAGCAGCCGCTGACACCCAGCCGGATCGCATAGAGGGTCGTCGATGCGGTGATGAACAGCGTCTTGAGCTCCTCCTCCCCCCAGCAGAAGTTAGCCGCCTGTTCCGGAACGAAGATCCGTCCGATCAGCATCCCCGAAGGATCATAGATGAGGATCCCTCCCGGTCCGGTAGAGAAGATGTTACCGATCGAATCGATCTTCAGTCCATCGGCTTTACCCGGAAGGTCCTCTGGCAGTGCCGCGAACAGTCTGCAGTCAGTTACGGCAAGCTGCTCATCTATATGGTATGAGTAGATATGACCCCGTACCGTATCACTGACATAGAGGGTACGCTGATCAGCAGAGAGGCACAGACCGTTGGGAAACGGGAGGTCATCGATCAGCAGGCTAAGCTTTTCGGAAACAGGATCGAAGGCATAGACCCCCTGGAACCCGAGCTGCCGTTCACGGGGTATACCGAAGCCGGCACCTCTGCCGGAAGGAGGATCGGTGAAGAGTATGACTCCATCGCCGTTGACGATCAGGTCATTGGGACTGTTGAGTTCCCTGCCCTCGAACCGGTCGACCAGTACCGAGTACTCCCCTTCTCTCGTGGTCTTCGAAATCCTGCTGGTACCGTGCTCACAGGTGAGCAGGTTACCCTGCGCATCGAAGGCGTTACCGTTGGCCAGATAACTGTTGTCACGGAAGATCGACAGACCATGGAGCATGTCCCAGGTGTAGATGGCATTCCCCTTGATGTCATTGAAGAAGAGTCTGTCCGCTCTTCGATCCCAGAGCGGTCCCTCTATGAAGCGGAACCCGGTCTCAATGACTTCCAGCTCGCTCTCAGGAGTACGATAGGGTTCGAATGAACTCGTCTGTGCTGCAAATGCTTCTCTATGCTGTCCCATGGCTGTTCCTCATACCGCGGCCTCACCGTCTGTCCCTGACAGTCCCGCGCTCCAAGATGCTCCCGTTGAACAGGTATGATACCGGTTCGGGAGTGTAGTTCTCGATCGTATCGATCATGAACTGTACCGTCTTCTCGACCATCCGCTGAAGCGGCTGCTCATAGGTGGTAAGCGGATAGAGCTCTTCATTCTGGATGGGTGCTCCGTCAAACCCCACAAGAGAGAAATCCTCAGGGATGCTCAGTTGCGTATGCATGCTGATATAATCCATGAAACCGATAGCCATGCTGTCAGACGGACAGAAGACCCCGTCGAAGGAGGTGCACTGTGCGATCAACTGCTCGGCAGCACGATAGCCGGACTGATACGAGAAGTCCCCGTCAATGATCCTGATATCAGAGATGCCCATCTCCCCGGACTGCCGTATGAAACCGTTCTGCCGGTCCCGATTGGTGGATGAACCCTCTTCCCCTGCTATATATACCAGATTCCGATGTCCACGCTCTATCAGGTACCGGGCCACCGCCTCACCGCCTGCGACATTGTCGCAGCAGACAGCATTGACTGCCTTCCCCTCATTGAGCCGGTTGAAGAGGATCACCGGAACGCCGAAATCCTTGTACTGGGTGACGATCGAAGAATCGAGGGTCGCTGAGGTCAGGACCACTCCGTCCACCTGGTACTCCAGCGCTTTGACCAGATCCTCTTCGATCCTGCCGTCATCCTGCGTGTTGAAGAGCATGATGGTATACCCCTGCTTCTGAAACATCAGGGAGAACAGTCTCAGGGCTTCTATATAGAAGATATTCGAGAAGTTCTTTACCAGCAGTCCTATGATATGGGTCCGCTGCTGATTCAGGGACCTGGCGATCAGACTCGGACGATAGCCCATACGGGCAGCTGTCTCGAGAATGAGCTGCCGCTTATCCTCTGATACCGGTATACCACTGTTATTGAACACCCTCGATACTGTCGACTGAGAGACCCCTGCTTCTCTTGCGACATCTTTTGAGGATGCTCTCTTCACACTCTTCTTGGCCATAGGCTCTCCTGTTGAATCATCATACTGACTGCATATGCCTTTTCGCATACGCAATCAGTATACAAGAAGGGATCAGGAAAGAGCAAGTATTTCCCGTATCTGTGCTACACCGCTTCTGAAACTATGCAGTACAGGTACCGGCTTGTCGGCACAGACGCTCACCAGGCTGAGCATGCTTCCCTGCGCAAGACAGACCACGTCATTCTCGGCACAGGCTTTATCGATGGTCTCCATGAGGATCTTATCGTGTTTTGCTTTGTTCCCTTCGTTCAGCAGTGCATCATAGGCCCCTTCTGCATAGCAGGAATTGACAACGGCATCTGATCCGAGTTCCTGCGCCGTTCGCTCTACCAGACGTACCGATGGTCCCAGTGTGGTATACGCAGTTCCGACCACACCGATGCGGTTCCCTTTACTGATCGCTTCACGCGCCATGGGTGCATCGACCTTCACATACGGGATCGATATGGCCTTTCCCGCTATATCGGCTGCTTCCCCTACTGATGAGCACTGATTGAGGATCATGTCACATCCGAGGCGCTCAAGTTCGATGGCGTACTCGGTGATCCTTCGGACCACTGCAGGAGTCACCCCGCCGTTCGCAAGTACTTCTCTGAGCAGACTGTCATCTATGATATTGATCATCTCCACTTCCGGGACCAGCTCTGCAAAGAGTTTCTTCAGATCTTCTACCGAATACAAAAAGGTGTGGATCACCCCTACTTTCTTCTTTTCCATGGTATCCTCCGTTTCCAGGCAGCATATCGCCACCTGTTCTCTATCGTCATCACCGCACGATAATAAAAGCGGGGAAGCAGCCTCAACGAGACTGCCCCCCCATTCGGCGGTTATAGGTTACGTTCCCGTCTTTCTGCCTCTTCCATCGCTTCGATCAGCGGCAGCGGTCTGCCTGAGAGGTAGCGGACCATCGCACCGCCTGCGGTGCAGATGTAGTCCATCCGGCTCGGGTCGGTGAATCGCGCCGCTGCGCTGAC
>JAIPFY010000039.1 GCA_021736385.1 Spirochaetia bacterium
CTACGGAGCATCCCTGCAGCAGCATCAGGTCTATCCTGAGTATGACTACCCGAAGGAGGCCCGTGAAGAGAACAGCAGGATCAGGTCCCTGATCGACCTGCTGACCCCGGCACTGAAGCAGATACATCACAGCGGTCCTGACAGCGGATCGGTCAGTACCCTCATATCAGGGATCAGATCGCTCAAGACTGCGGTGGAGACCCGCTATGTCGATCTTGAGCATACCCTCTTCCCGTTCATCGAACAGGAGATCCCCCATGCACGCTGCACCGCACTCATGTGGTCTATCCATGATGATGTGCGCAGCACCATCACAGCGGTCCTCCAGCTGCTCGAAAGGGACGATTCTGTTGCAGCCGGTGATCTCTACAGACTTCTGGGATCTCTGTTCTTTGATGTGAAGGGACTGATCTTCAGAGAGGAGTATGTCCTCTTCCCTGCCCTGCATCAGGTCTGCAGTGCAGAGGACTGGCAGAGACTCTACGACCACAGACACGGGAAGCTCGAGCTGTCCGGGATCAGCGACCGGACAGCAGAAGCCTCACTGACTCTGCCGACGGGGACCCTCAGCGGTCATCAGCTGGTACAGATCTTCAGCAACCTCCCTGTCGATATCACGCTCGTAGATGCGCAGGACCGGGTGGTCTTCTTCAACACCCCGAAGCATCGAATCTTTCCCCGGAACACCGCGGTGATCGGACGGCAGGTGGAGAACTGCCACCCGCCGAAGAGTATCGCGGTGGTCAGACGCATCCTCGATTCGTTCAGACGCAGAGAACGCACTTCCGCTGAGTTCAGTCTGCAGGTGGGGAATGCCTATGTACTGATCACCTATATCGCCCTGTATACCGAAGACGGCAGCTATGACGGGGTCCTGGAGATCCTCCAGGACATCACCGAGATCAGAACGAAGGAGGGTGAACACCGCCTGCTTGACTGGGACTGAAAGCTATGAGAGCCCCCTCACCTGGACCCTGAGACGGTTTTCCCCGGGCAGCCCTGCCGGTGCGACCAGAGGATCGCACGGGCAGCGGAGGAGCAGAGAACACACTGCTGCAGTGTACCGCAGCAGTATACACAGCTCCTTCCGATTTTTTCATGCTGAGACCTTGAGTTATCCTCAGATGGGTATACCATGGTAACAGGGGATGGATTCTGTACGAAGGGGGGAGTGTTATGGATCTCTATTATGCCAGCAAGCATCAGAAGAAGAACGGCAGGCATGAGGTGCATGTGCTCGGGTGTCCGTGGCTTCCTGAAGAGGAGCACCGGACCTACCTCGGGATGTTCACCGACTGCCATGATGCGATGCGCAAGGCACAGGAGCTGTATGAGCATGTAGAACGGTGTATCCACTGCTGCGGTGCTCAGAAAGGATCATGATCGAACGGATCATCAACGGGAGGTCCCAGGATGATCGAGACTCACCCGGTATGATGGTCTTTGACAGGAGATACCCATGGGAATACCGGTCAAACGGAGTGACGTACTCTTCAGACATGATACGACGCGGGTCATCGCACGCTTCTTCATGCCTCGTGATCGACAGCGATGCTCCGATATCGTACAGGAGGTGCTCGATCTGCCTGAACATCAGGTCAATGCCACACTCAATACCATCCTCAAGAGTTTCTCTCACCGTCACAGGAACATCACCAATCTCTTCGAGAAACACTACTTCCGGATCATGGGTGTCATCCGCACCGGCCTTGAGAGCAGGATATCGCAGAACAGACAGCTGCTGATCGGAGCCCTGTTCACCCGGGAGTATTCCATAGAGGCAGCCGCATTCTTCAATCCCTCTATCGTGATCGATCCTGATCAGGAGGACCTCGAAGAGGGGGAGACCAGAGCCATCATCAGCTTCAGAGCCACCGGTGAGGGACATATATCATCGATCGTGTTCAGGAACGGCATCATCAGCAGGGACCATACCCTCACGCTGGTACCGATGAATGCCTTTGTCGATGAGTATCGACTCATGCATCGGGACTCCTACGACAGATCCCAGTTCATCAGGAAGCTGCGTGAGATGGATACCCCGATAGAGATCATCGAACAGCTGGTGCTGACCCTCCCTGAGGAGTTCACCTACCAGGAACTCTATGAGTGTGTTGCCTCCTGCAAGAAGGAGAAGGCCCTCTCCCATACCCTCGAGATTGCGGTGAACGAGATGCTCTGGCTGGCAGATGCCTATTATACCTTGGAATTCTCCTACGACACAGCCCTTTCAGAACGGGTGATCTTCCCGATCTCCAAGAATGAGAAGAACGGCATCGAAGATGCACGATTCGTGCGATTCGTCGATGATGACGGCTCGGTGATCTACTATGCGACCTTCACCGCCTATGACGGCCATACGATCCTCTCAAAGCTGCTGAAGACACGTGACTTCTACCATTTCCAGATCTGCCCGTTGCTTGGCACCGGTGCGAAGAACAAGGGTGTCGCGATCTTTCCGAGAAAGATCGACGGCCGCTATGCGGCACTCTCACGCTTTGACGGTCTGCACAATTACGTGATGTTCTCGGACAGCATCGATGAGTGGAATGCCGCAGTGAAGCTCGATACCAGTCCCTATCCCTGGGAGCTGATCCAGTCGGGGAACTGCGGCTCTCCCATCGAGACCGCGCGGGGGTGGCTGGTGCTGGTACACGGGGTCGGGGCCATGCGCAGGTATTCCATCGGTGCCATCCTGCTGGATCTCAATGATCCGACCAAGGTGATCGCCCGGCTCCCTGAACCGTTCATCCGACCCAACGAGCATGAGAGGAACGGGTATGTACCCAATGTGGTCTATACCTGCGGGGCCCTGCTCTTAGGTGACACCCTCATCATCCCCTATGGGATCTCAGACACAGCATCAACGAGTCTTACCGTCTCACTGACAGATCTCTTCGCCGCGATGATCCCTACCGGCCGTTGATGATCGTGAGCACCTTCAGCGCAGAGGCAAGATACTCCAGCGTACTCTCTGCCCCCATGTTGAGATTGACTCCTGCCCGCTCCAGTCCATCATGGCAGCCGCCCTTATCACGGTCATACAGCGCTATATGCAGGGGATTATCGCCATGGAACCAGAGGAAGCTCTCGATCATCCGGTCTTTGTAGACAGCCTTCCCGGAATCACGATATGCAGCACCGTAGAGATGCACCATCGATGCCGCATCGATCGGCTGCTGATCGAACAGGGCAGCGTGCCCTCCCCTCGGATACCATCCGTCATTGCCCACCAGAGAGAACACCGGACCACGATGCATGATCCCATCAAGGAAGGAGAGCATCGCATACCCCTTCTCATGCGCCTCGGCACCGATATCACGATCTTCGGGCATCGTGCTGTAGAGCGAAGGGGTCTGCAGCCTGCTCAGCTCGATCAGAGCCTGCGGCACGATGCCGTTCTCATAGCTGAGGATATCTTCGAACCAGTACCAGTGGTGATCAGGGACCTCTTCCTGCAGATTCTGCTGATACAGAACATACCTGGTGATCAGCTTCTCTGCGAGATCTGCAAGGACCTTCCCGATATGATCACGTTCAGGTCGTCTGTCAAGATAGATGATCAGCGCCAGGATCGTCTGAGCGATCCCTCTGGGGGTGAGCAGGGAAGAGCATAGAGGAAGGGCCTGTTCGAACAGATGACCGGCAAGTTCTCGATCCAGGACCGGAAGTGTCGAGGTCAGCACCTGAGTCAGAGCCCGCAGGGTACGACCGAAGGTATCCTCAGAACGCCGTTTCTCCAGGTAGAGCGAACGGTCTGCCTGCATGAACCCATGGAAGTTCCCTGATTCATCCTGCATATGCATCAGAAACGACAGATAGGTATCGATCAGCCCCCTTGCGACCAGCTTCTGCTCGAGCGTCACATGGGATGATCTCAGCAGTTCACAGCAGAGCGAGAGTGCCCGGGCATTGTCATCGAGGGAGTACCCGTGCCGGTAGTTCGGCAGATGATAGCGGGCATGCTGCACGATGCCTGTCGCATCGGTAAGCAGCTGGAGCTGTGAAAGATCGATATGGGTCAGGGTGGATAGACGCGACAGCCCGGAGGGAGGCCTGGGGACGGGCTCTTCGAGCACATGGCCGAGCAGAGAGGTATACCGCCCTGCGGTGACCCTCCAGCGGGTACCTTCTCCGTATGCATAGGCCTGCCGCTTATAGGAGGCAAGCAGCTGCGGGTCACCGAGTACTCTCAGCAGTTCTCTGGTCACTGCCGCACTGTCCCCCGGATCGAACAGAATACCCACATGGGGTTTGAGCACCTCCTGGGCATGCCAGTTCGGCGTCGAGAGGACACAGTTCCCTGCACTGAGCGCAAAGCTCAGGGTACCACTGGTGATCTGGTGCGTGTTGTGATACGGCAGCAGATAGATATCGGCGGCAGCAAGATATTCCACCAGCTCCTCGTTACTGACGTAGGAGTCGACACACAGGACCTGTTCATCGAGATGCAGTTTGTGTATGAACCGGTTGATAGCTTCACGGTAGACCTCCCCCTCCCGTGCACTGACATGGGGGTGGGTCTTCCCTACGATATAGTAGACCACATCCGGGTACTGTCTGACTACCGGCGGCAGAGCTGAGATCACCGTCTCCAGCCCCTTGTCCGCACTGATGAGTCCGAAGGTGAAGAGCATGTAGCGGTCTGTCACCTTGAGTTTCTGTCTGGACCGCTCACGGATCGCATGATAATCCACATCGGGGGTCCCATGCGGGATGATGGTGAGCTTTCGATCATCGATGGTGAACCCATGCAGCAGGATCGATCGAGCCTTCCTGTTCATGACGATGATCCGTGAACTGCGTTCGATGAGCTTCTCGGTGACCTGCTTCGCATGGATGTCGGGATCATCGAGGATGGTATGCAGGATCGTCACCACCGGGATGGTGATGTTCTCAAGCAGGGTAAGCAGATAGAGCCCGCTCAAACCTCCATAGATACCGTACTCATGCGAGATCACACAGACCTCGGCACTGCTGTGCTCGATATGATCTGCTGCCGCGATATAATCTTCCAGTCGGTCCTGGTGGATCACCATGTGTACATCTTCGCCATACTCCTGGATCGGCAGGGTATCCTGCATGGCGATCACATAGGACTGTTTGAGATCCTCCGGATCCTGACAGGTCCCGATGGCCTCTTTCAGGTCACTGGTGAATGTTGCCAGACCACACATTCTTGGGGGATAGGTACTGATGTAGACGATACGCACAACATACTTCCTTGATCGTTCGTTTCACAGTTCAGGTATGATGTAAGGGGTGGGGACGGCAGGGTGTCAGACCGTGATGCAAGACGGGTCTCTCACGTTCCTTCTTACAGTATACCACCGGTGGGAGAACAGTCAATGTATCAAGCCCTGCGAAGCGGTACCTCCAGTGCAGGAGGTACGCTGAAGGTACCGGCTCTATCAGGAGGTATAGGAGGCGATATAGCGCAGCTGATCATGAGGCAGATCGATGCAGGGATCACTGATGTGCCAGCTGCCCGGCAGCGAGAGCGCATGAAAGGCAAGCTCAAGGTGGGTCATCGCGATCCCCATATCCAGCAGCTGGATAGGGTATCCCAGAGACCTGTTGTACTTGGGGTTCTCGTGCAGATAGAGATGCACCTGATGTCCCTCTGCTGAGACGACCCCCCGCCAGGGTTGTTTGTTGGAGGCAGAAGGAGCGATACGCACCATCTCGAGTCCCCGGTACCAGAGTCTTTCGGCCGATGAGGCATCGATGGGATGATCGAAATCACCACGGAAGAAGAGTTCCCCCATGGGCAGACGGCGGTCCGATCCCGCGAGTCTTCGCATGATCGTATCCAGAGCCCGGGATGCATCTGCTGCATAGCCGATGGGGATGACTGCAGGGATGATCTGTGTTTCAGGCACCTGCAGATAGGAGCTGTAGAGCTTCCTGTTGAACGTCCCGCCGAGCCAGCAGCTGCCGATCCCCAGATTGCACAGCTGCAGGATGATCTTCTCCATCTCGTACCCGAACTGCAGGACTTCTTCATCACAGTTCGAGCAGCTTCCGGTGATCATGCCCTGATGCCCCCGTATGACTCCATAGGTCCCGAGTCTCACCCCCTCTTCGGTCTTCTGGCCCTGCACGGGGATATAGATCATGGGAATCGATGCTGTGAAGATCGCAGGGAGGAACGACGTGCTGCTGCGCATCTCTGCGATGAGTTCAGGAATATCCGGTTCCAGAGCCCGGTTCGTGAACGAGCGTACCGATCTGCGCTCCTGCATGGTGGTCATCATATCCATCGACGTAACCTCTGTATCCTGTCTGTGATCATTCGACAGGGTACCCCTGTCCTCAAGCCCACCATATACCATCAGAAGGGCTACGTACAGGGACTCAAGGCGCTGTGGGGCATACATGGAGGTGGAATATCACAGGAGCACCCCCGCTGTGAAGAGTCGCTGCTTCTGCTACAGGGCCGCATAGAGTCTGCCATAGTCCCACGGGGTGATGACCCGGAGGACCGAATGGCTGTCTTCTCCGGTCTCAGTGATCATGATCATCCTGATCTGCGGTTCCTGCTCTATCAGGGCTGCAGCTTCATACCCGCTGGTGTATCGTGACAGGATCCTGTAGAGCGATCGGTCCTCTGCACCTTCACATATCGGGGCGATGGAGGTAGCTCCCAGCAGCAGTTCGCCCTCTTCCATCTGATCGGCAAGCCACAGAGTGATCGCATCAGCGGTGATGATACCGGTGATCCTGCCTTCTTCGATGATGGGGAACTGCGATATCTTCAGTTCACTGATCCTCTTCATGACCGAAGAGAGTGAATCATCAGGTCTCACCGTCTGCACCAGCTGCCATCCCAGGATATCCATGACCCGTTTACTGCTGGTGAGCTTCTCGAGGATCTCCTGCAGCCTGTCTACGATCTGATCACAGGGTTCTGCGATGATGTACTCCTCCCTGCTGTCATGCACGATGGCATTGCGCAGGTCTTTGCATTCCATCAGGTCCTGGTAGTACCTTCCAATCGCCTGCTCGTTTCTCATAGCTGCCTTGAGCACGGTGGTGAAGTCATGATACCGCCCGTCACGGATCCCCGACTTCTCGCGCAGGGCCTTTTCGAGGCTGTTGAAACAGGAGATGAACGTTCGTGAGTTATTGTGCATACACATTCCTTTTACATAGTCTTTTACATTATTTTACATATATACCAGTAATAGACAAGCATGCCTTGTGCATCAGAGATCCATAAAGGCTTCTTCAGGTACCCACGTCGATACCGCAGATGCAGCATTCCATGCAGGTCGACAGGACAGTGTACCGGCTGCAGCGTCAGTACTACCCATGTCAGTGCAGCTTCCTCAGCAGAACAGCACACCCGTGATATGCAGAACGGACAGGTACCCCTTCTGACCTGCAGTTCCTATCTTGGTCATATACTCTTCTGCCGGTATCTTTTAGCGCGTGCAGGGTCACAAGGGAGTTTGACATAACCGGAAGAACTCTGTAATCTTGCCCCTATGAAAGAACTAACAGGATTTGACAACACCAGATATCTACAGGAACAGACAGCTGCCATCTTGGAGAGGATGCATCAGTTCTCAGGAAAACTCTACCTCGAATGCGGCGGGAAACTCCTGTATGACTATCATGCATCGCGGGTACTCCCCGGCTTTGACCCGAACGTGAAGGTGCGGGTCTTTCAGCAGGTGAAGGACCAGATCGATGTGATCATCTGCATCTATGCCGGTGATATCGAGAAGCGGAAGATGCGTGGTGATTTCGGCATCACCTATGATGCCGATGCCATGAAGATGGTGGATGACTTCGCCTCCTGGGGACTGCAGGTCAAAGCGGTCGTGATCACCCGATTCGAAGAGCAGCCTGCCGCCATCCAGTTCAAGAACCTGCTCGAACGCAGGGGTATCACCGTCCATACCCACAAGAAGACCAAAGGCTATCCGACGAACATAGATCTCATCGTCAGTGATGAAGGCTATGGTGCCAATGATTATATCGTCACGGACCGACCGATCGTGATCGTCACGGCACCGGGACCGGGAAGCGGGAAACTCGCGACCTGCCTGTCACAGATGTACCATGACCACCGCCGGGGCAATGAGTCCGGGTATGCGAAGTTCGAGACGTTCCCGATCTGGAACCTGCCCCTCAAGCATCCGGTGAACACGGCCTATGAGGCGGCGACTGCGGACCTCGGTGATATCAACAGGATCGATCATTTCCATCTTGAAGCCTACGGGGAGAAGTCGGTCAACTACAACCGGGACCTTGATGCCTTCCCCCTGCTCAAACGTATCATCGAACGGATCACCCATAAGCCCTCGTTCTACCAGTCCCCCACCGATATGGGCGTGAACCGCTGCGGGTTCGGGATCATCAACGACGAGGCCGTACAGGAAGCATCCCGACAGGAGATCATCAGACGGTTCTACCGGGCCTCCTGTGAATATGCCATGGGGATCGGTACGAGCGAGACGATCGACCGGATCAAGCTGATCATGGACGAGCTCGATCTTGAGGTATCCCGCAGGACAGCGGTGACGATAGCTCATGATGAGAGAAGATCAGCCATCGCACAGCACAAGGGGAAGGATGGTATCGTATCCTCTGCAGCCCTGATACTTCATGACGGGACCGCGATCGCGGGGACCAACTCCGAGATCCTGCACGCATCCTCTGCCCTGGTGCTCAATGCCATCAAACATCTGGCAGGGATCCCCGAAGTGATCGACCTGATACCCAAGAGCATCATGAATTCTATCCAGCTGCTCAAGCGAGACATCCTCACCGGACGACGCATCAGTCTTGATGTCGATGAGGTGCTCATAGCCCTTGCGATGTCAGCGACCTCGAACCCTGCTGCAGAAGCCGGCCTGCAGCAGCTCAAGCGCCTGCGGGGGACCGATGCCCATCTTACCCACATCCCCACCCACGGTGATGAGGCAGGCTTGAGAAAACTCGGTATCAATGTGACCAGTGACCCGAAGTTCGCATCAAAACTGCTGCTTGCCGAATAGCACACAGATGAGCAGCGTAGCTGTATCAGGTACGCTGCTCATCTCCCTGCAGTCTCAACCTCAGCTGATCCACCTCAGATCGTTCAAAGCCGATCACTTCAATCAGACAGCTTGAGGCTATCTTCTGCAGGTCCGTCTCTTCGATGGCAGCCACTGCCTACGATTCATGAGTTGTGATACAGCCTGCCTGAATCACGAGAGAAGTGTATCAGAGGTCACCTCTGGTACTGCATCTCACTCCAAGATGAGCATGGCAGTTCTCAGGGACTGTTCATAAGGGGGATCATAGAACAAGAGCGCTGCATCATCTTCTCATGAGCAATACCCTCAGGGCGAAAAAAAACCCCATCCGAAGATGAGGTTTGCCGCCAAAGGGAATTGAACCCTTGACACGTGGATTTTCAGTCCACTGCTCTACCGACTGAGCTACAGCGGCATGTCGCTGGGCATCACTGCCTGACAACAAGGAAATTTATAGTATTTGGAGCGATATTTGTCAACCCCTTGCTGAGAATTTGTCATAATAGTTCATCTCGAGCTCCCAGAGATCCCTGTTGCCTACCCGCCTGGATCCCCGGTCTACCGGTACAGCGATACTCCCACGGATCGATGCAGGACGTGAGGAGAGGACATGGATGGTATCTGATAGCAGAAGGGCTTCCTGGATGTCATGGGTGACCAGCAGGGTCGTCCTGGGGTTGTGCTGCCAGAGCAGTCCGTACGCTGCGATGAGCTGAAACCTGAGATCAGCATCAAGGGATTGGAAGGGTTCATCCATGAGGATGAGCTGTGAGGGATAGGCAAAGGCACGAGCGATCGCCGCCCGCTGCTTCATCCCTCCTGAGAGTTCCTTCGGTGTGAGATGTGCATAGCCCGACAGTCCGACCAGCTCGATGAACTGATCAGCCCGCTCATGCCGCTCGTGCCGATCGGGCAGATGATTCTGCAGGACCAGATCGACATTCTCGAACACCGTCATCCACGGCAGCAGCCTCGGTTCCTGAAACAGATAGCTCAAGGAGGCGACACTGGTCGTCCCGCTGCGGGGCACCCCGGTGATGGCACCTGAATCATACCCTTCCATCTGTGCGATCATATGCAGCAGAGTGGTCTTCCCGCAACCCGAAGGCCCGAGGATCGCGGTGATCCTTCCCTCCTCAAGGTCAAGAGAGAACTCGTTGAAGACTTCCAGAGGACCCTGGACAGTCCTGTACGACTTACTCAGCCGGTCGATGGTGATCATAGGCGACTCCTCCTGCTTCTCATCCCCATTCCCAGTGCTGCATCGATTGCATCGAAGAGAAGATCACCGCAGGCAGTCAGGACGATCGCGGTGATCGTCCAGCCCATGACCGTCGCGGTCTCCAGGTTCATCTGTGCATACTGCATGCTCGACCCGACCCCGTACCTCGGTACGGTGAGCACCTCGGCAGCGATCACCACCTTCCAAGTCATTCCGAGAGCCCCACGGGCTCCTGCAAGGATGAACGGCAGCAGTGAGGGTATGGTGATGTATCGCAACAGTTGTCTTCCATCCAGACCATACGCCCTGCCCATCTCCAGAAGCTTCGTATCACGCTTGGAGAGTCCCATGATCAGATTCTGATACAGCACCGGGAATCCCATGAGAAAGGCGGAGAAGACCGGTACCGTCCCGGTCTTGAACCAGAGGAACGCAAGGAGGATGATCGCCAGTACCGGAGTCGCTCTGATCACCGAGAGGATCGGCTTCATGACCGCACCGAAGGCGGTGTTCTGCCCCGCAGCAATGCCCAGGACGAGTCCCGCTGCCATGATGATCGCAAAACTGCGAAGGGACCGAAGGACCGTAGCTCCGATAGCCAGCCAGGAATCCGGTGATGCGAAGAACGAGAAGAACTCCTGCAGGACCACAAGAGGACGAGGAAGGATGATCTGTGCATCCATGATCACTGAAGCGATCTGCCAGATGACCAGCAGGATCACGACAGTGATCAGAGATATCAGGCTATTTCGCCAGGTAGAATGCTTCATCAGGCAGCGATCCTCCGATCGAAGCAGGAGCATATCCCCCAAGGACCGACAAGTAAGCTTCGATGGAAGACCGTGCATCAGCAGCATCGATATAGATCAGCGAACAGTTCGGTATCGCAGGCTCAGCAAGAGCTGCAGAGAGGATACCGTGCTTCTCGATCAGTTCAGCAGCTGCAGCATGGTTGGCATTCACCCAGTCGATGGAGTCAGCTGCAGCCATCCGTATGATATCGACTGCCTGAGGATGTTCTTCGAGGAACGCACCCCGCACGAGCATCGCCGTCATGGGGTAGTTTGCCTCACCTGAGGCAGCTGCCCAGGCGCTCTGCAGATCCACCACCCGTCTGAGTGCCGGATTCTTCGTCACAGCCATCGTCGCGAACGGTTCAGGGAGGACCGCATGGTCCACCTTACCGGCAATGAGCATCTGAGCAAGCTGTGATGCTGCTTTGAGCGAGAGATCGAATACGACATCAGAACCCACAGCGATGCCGTTCTCTTCGAAGACATATCGGGGGACATACTCCGGAGTGGAACCTGCACCGGGGACATGGATCGTCTCGCCGATGAAGCTCTGCAGATCAGCACTCACCTCACGTGAGCCGCTCACCAGATAGAGCATCCCCTCACCGGTGACTGCAGCAAGCTTGACATCAAGCCCCTTGTTATAGAGGGAAGCTGCCAGATTGACCGGCATGGCTACCACATCGACATCACCGGAGGTGATGCGTGCGATCGCTTCAGTCGGTGTGGGAAGGATCTCACTGGAAACACGCAACCCGTCTACCAGGTCGGGACCGTCCTCGATGAGCCGTGCGAACCCGAACCCCGTCGGTCCTGAAAAGACGGCGAGGTTGAGCTCGACTGACGGCTCGGTCGTACCGCTCTGCGGTGCGACTGCAGGCGCTTGAGGTGCCGGAGCATTCTCCTTCTGAGCAGGCTCTACCACTTCAGGTACCGGGACCGGTACCTGCTCCTGAGTCTTCTCTTCCTGTGCCCCTCTGGCAAAGACAGCTGCGCTGCTTATGAGACTTACCACCATCACGATGGTCATGATTCGTTTATACATAGGTTTCTTCTCCCCGGGTCTGCTCCAGACCCGTTTCATTACGTGACTAGGACCGTACGATGACTCTGAAATACCGCTTCTTGCCGGCACGCAGCATCATCTCACCGTCTACTACCCGAGCTGCATCGATGATCAGGCCGATGGTATCGACCTTCTGGTCATTGATGACCGCTCCGCCCTGCTGTACCAGCCTGCGGGCGTCACTCTTGGTCTTGCACAGATCGGTCATGACGAACAGATCCAGGACATTGATCCCTTCATCGAGCAGCGATGCTTCGATCTCGATCGAAGGGAGTCCCTCTTTATCGACAGCTGCTGATCCTGAGACCGAGAACGCCGCTCTGGCAGCCTCGATCGCCTTGTCAGCCTCTTCTACCCCGTGAATGATCTTCGTCTGCTCATAGGCAAGGATCTCCTTGGCCCTGTTGATCTCGGCATCTTTGAGCTTGCCGAGTTCATCGATCTGCTCGATCGGCAGGAAGGTGAACATCTTCAGGAATCTGACCACATCAGCATCAGCTACGTTCCTCCAGTACTGGAAGAAGTCATAGGGACTGAAGAGTTCGGGATCGAGGAACACCGCCCCCTTCTCCGTCTTTCCCATCTTCTTGCCGTCACTTCGTGTCACCAGCGGGAAGGTCAGACCGAAACACTCCTTCCTCTCTGTCCTCCTGATCAGTTCGACACCTGCTACGATGTTCCCCCACTGATCATCCCCGCCCATCTGCAGACGGCAGTCCTCGTTCCTGAAGAGCGTCAGGAAGTCGAAGGACTGGAGCAGCTGGTAGTTGAACTCTATGAAGGAGAGCCCCCGCTCCAACCGCTGTCGGTAGGATTCGAAGGTCAGCATGCGGTTGACCGAGAAATGCTTCCCGATGTCACGAAGGAACTCGATGTAGTTCAGGCCACCGAGCCAGTCGTAGTTGTTGAGCATGACGGCTTTCCCTGCTCCCCGGCTCTCATCGAAATCGACCACACGCGCCAGCTGCTTCTGTATCGCCTGTGCGTTCTCCTGTATCTGCTCGATCGTGAGCATCTGACGCATCTCACTCTTGCCTGAAGGATCCCCGATCATGGAAGTCCCTCCGCCGACGAGGGCGATGGGACTGTGCCCTGCCTCCTGCATATGGTGCATGGCAAAGAACGGGACCATATGACCGACATGCAGGCTCTTTCCGGTAGGATCGACTCCTACATAGAACTTGACCGGTCCTGTACCCATCAGGGCATCAAGGGCCTCAAGGTCGGTACATTGTTTGATGAATCCTCGTTCCTGTAAAATCTCTAGTGCTGTATTCATAGCGAATCATTCCTTATGCTGAATCTTCTGCTCACACACGTTCGTATGTCCTGATCTCTGTTCTGATCCGTTCCCCGAGTTCTGTGATGGGTACACGAACCTGCTCCATGGAGTCCCTGAATCGCAGGGTCACACTCTGGTCTTCCTTGCTCTGATAATCCACGGTGATACAGAACGGCGTACCGATCTCATCCATACGTCGATACCTTCGACCGATCGCGCCTGACTGATCATAGAAGGTCGTGAAATCCTCTCGGAGTCCCTGTTCGATCTCTTTTGCAAGATCGGCGATTCCATCCTTCTTGACCAGAGGGAACACGGCAACCATGACCGGTGCGACACTCGGATGGAAGTGCATGACCACGCGGGTATCACCTTCGGAGAGTTCCTGCTCCTCATACGCATCTGAGAGCACCATGAGCACTGAACGGGTCAGTCCAGCAGAGGTCTCGATGACATACGGCAGATACCGGGTGTTATCAGCGGGATCCAGATACTGCATATCCTTCCCTGCGAACTCCTGATGACGTCCGAGGTCGAAATCAGTCCTGGAGTGGATCCCTTCGAGTTCCTGCCAGCCCATGGGGAACTCGAACTCGATATCGAAGGCATCCTTGGCATAGTGAGCCAGTTCATCAGGACCATGCTGATGGAATCGCAGCTTATCCTTTCTGATCCCCAATCGGTCATAGTAGGCGATCCTGCTGTTCTTCCAGTACTCGAACCAGCTCTCATCCTCTCCCGGTCGTACGAAGAACTGCATCTCCATCTGTTCGAACTCGAGGGTCCTGAAGATGAAGTTCTTGGTCGTGACTTCGTTCCTGAAGGCCTTTCCCACCTGTGCGATCCCGAAGGGGATCTTGACTCTGCTCGTCTGCAGGACATTCTTGAAGTTGACGAAGATACCCTGAGCGGTCTCAGGCCGCAGGTAGACGATACTCGAATCGTCCTTGACCGGTCCGAGGTTCGTGGAGAACATGAGATTGAACTCTCTGGGCTCGGTAAAGGTACCCTTGTTCCCGCAGACCGGACAGGCAGCTTCAAGGTCTATATGGTCTGCCCTGAATCGGCTATTGCACTTCTTGCAGTCGACCATGGGGTCGGTGAAGTTCGCCACATGGCCTGATGCCTCCCATACTTTGGGATGCATCATGATCGCCGCATCGAGACCGACGATGTTGTCATGGAGCTGTGTCATCTCCTTCCACCAGAAATCCCGTACCCGGTTCTTCAGTTCCACACCCAGTGGACCGTAGTCCCAGGCTCCCGAAAGACCACCGTAGATCTCGCTCGACTGATATACGAATCCTCTTCTCTTACAGAGAGAGACGAGTTTTTCCATTGTCACTGTTCCCATATTATCCTACCTCTTTGGAGATCTGTGTGATTGCCCGATCAAGCCGATCGAGAGACTTCTCGCTACCTAACAGCCGCAGAGACTCGAACAGCGGCGGAGAGATGGTACTGCCGGTGACAGCCACTCTCAGCGGCATCATGATATCTCCGAGCTTCACTTCGAGCTCTGCTGCAGCCTCACGGTACTGTGTTTCGAGCTCTGCATCATCCTTACCGTCCATCTGTTCGACCATCTGCCGTCCTGTATGCAGGATCTCCAGCGTCTTCTTCATATCGAGCTTCTTCGGTATGAAGGCAGCACTCTCAGCAGTGGGGATGTCCTGAAAGAGGAATCGTGTCATCTCGCTGACATCACCAAGGAGTCTGAGTCGTTCATGGATGATCGGGATCATGCGATCGATCACCTCCTGCTGCTGAGCGGTGATCGGTTCCTGCAGGACACCGTCGGCGATCAGGTACGGCAGGATCAGCTCTTTGAGCTGTTCTGCCGGCTTCTGCCTGATGTACTGCCCGTTGAACCAGAGCAGTTTCTTATAGTCGAACACCCCGGGGGCCTTGTTGATCTTCTCGAGAGAGAAGACCTTCTCGAGCTCCTCTCTGGTGAAGAACTCGGTCTTGTCATCATAGGACCACCCGAGCAGGCTGATATAGTTCACCACAGCTTCGGGAAGATACCCGGCTCTCCTGAAATCACGGACGGCAGTGGACCCGTGGCGTTTCGAGAGC
This sequence comes from Spirochaetia bacterium, assembly GCA_021736385.1. Taxonomy (GTDB): domain Bacteria; phylum Spirochaetota; class Spirochaetia; order CAKZLE01; family CAKZLE01; genus JAIPFY01. Next base: position 15,473 of record JAIPFY010000039.1, read on the forward strand.
TTCTGTCCATCCTTTCCCATGACCATGGGCAGATGGCAGTACTTCGGAGGATCCCAACCGAAGGCTTCATACAGCAGTATATGCAGAGGACCCGAGGGGATCCACTCCTGTGCTCTCATGATATGGGTGATCCCCATCAGATGATCATCGATGACATTCGCCAGATGATAGGTGGGGAAGCCGTCTGACTTGAGCAGTACCGGATCAGGACTGATGTCGGTATTCTTCCGGGTGATGTCTCCCATCAGCTCATCATGGAAGGTGGTCTTGCCTTCGAGCGGCACCTTCAGTCTGATCACCGGGGTGATCCCCTGTGCCGCATAGGCTGATCGCTGCTCTTCGGTGAGATCACGGCAGTGCCTGTCATACCCCTGCATCCTGCTCTTCTTCTGCTGCTGCTCCTCTCTGAGCGCATCAAGTCGCTGTGGAGTACAGTAGCAGTAGTAGGCTTTCCCATCAGCGACGAGCTGCTGGGCATAGCTTCTGTAGAGTTCGAACCGCTGTGACTGCACATACGGGCCATAGTCACCGCCTCTACCGGGTCCTTCATCCCAATCGATCCCGAGCCATGCCAGGGTCTCATAGAGATCCTCAAGAGCCTCTTCATGGGACCGCTCCTGATCGGTATCCTCGATCCGCAGTATGAAGGTGCCGCCGTTGGCACGGGCAAAGAAGTAGTTGAACAGGGCTGTCCTCACTCCCCCGATATGCTGTAAGCCGGTGGGTGAAGGAGCATAACGTACACGAACACTCATATCTCTTCCTTTGTATCGTTTTTCATGTGAGAGAAGCACATGGACTATTATCTATCTGTATGGTTATACGTTATACTGAAAATCTCATGTTTTTACAACATGAGTTGTTCGCAAACATCCATGGTTTGTCACCTTTAGGGTGTTCTCCCCCCGCTGTCCACCTGCTGTGAGCATGTTCAGATCGTCCAGCGGGAACGAGTCCTCACCCGATGGTCACAGGAGGAGCCTGCCAATGCTGCACACACACCTGACCCTTCGGTTCGCTCTCCATCAGCTGCTTCACTGGGCGAGTGTGGGCATCCTCTTCCCGGTCCTGGTACTCACGCAGATCGACAAGGGGCTGGATCTGCTGCAGGTAGGTGTGGTGATGGCCCTCTACAGCACCACCGTCATCATGCTCGAGGTGCCTACCGGAGGTCTTGCCGACCAACTAGGCAGAAAACAGATCTATATGATCTCAGTCGTGGTCAAGCTTATCGCGATCGGGCTGTTCATCTTCTCATCTACCCCAGCAATGATCACGTTGGTCTTCATCCTCTACGGGGCCTCACGAGCTCTTGATTCGGGATCGATCGATGCATGGTTCGTCGATACCTTCCATGAGCAGCACCCCGATGGGAATCTGCAGAAGGCTCTGGCACTCTCGGAGATCGCATCCCTTGCAGGGCTTGCCGGAGGTTCCCTCATAGGAGGGATACTTCCTGACTTCGCGGCGCAGCTGTCACTGTTCTCCGGGCGATACACCGCCAACATGGCGGCAGCTCTCGGGCTGCTGGTAGTCGCAGGGATATATACCCTGGTGGTAATCCATGAGGATCAGATCACCGGTGACACTCACAGACCGACCCTCTCAGGCCATATCCTCTCGGCCCTCTCCCATGCTGCAGGTCACCGGACCCTCAGACTGCTGCTGCTCTCAAGCCTTACCCTGGGTATCGGGCTCTCCTCGGTCGAGTCCTTCTGGCAGCCCAGGGCTGCACAGATCATGGGAGAGCAGTCAAGCTCCTGGGTCTACGGGGTACTCTCAGCAGCCTATTTCCTCTTCGCCGCTGCAGGATCGGCCTTGAGCATCCTGCTTGCCAGAAGATTACAGGGGAACTACCGGCTGCTGCTGACGGTGATGCGTATACTCTACGGTGTGTGTCTGTTCTCACTGGCAGCTCAGCAGCAGCTTCCGGGCTTCGCCCTGCTGTTCGTCCTGCTCTTCTCGTTCAGTTCCGTCGAATCCTCACCCTATGAGACGATGCTCAACAAGGCGGTGCATACATCGATGCGTTCGACGATCCTGTCGCTCTCATCAGCTGCGTTTCAGATCGGTGGTGCTGCAGGGGCCTTCGCCGGGGGACTCATCGCTGCCAGATGGGGTATCCCGCCAGTGTGGTTCGCAGCAGGAGTGCTGCTGACCGGGTCATCACTGTGTTATCTGATGATCCATCCCGACCAGCAGTGATCAGGGTAGCGGAAAAAGCCCTTCGAGCGAAAGATCACGCTCAGAGGACCTTCTACCCTCAGCTCTGGCTCAGGATCTTCACCGGGATGCAGATATCGACGATGAAGCTGTGTCCATCCTCATTGCCGTGTTCACTATCATACATCTCGAAGCACAGGCCGTCAGAGGGTTCATAGCCGCTCTCAGGCAGCCAGGTACCGCACATGAACTGCCAGGCTTCCCCGAACTCCTCAGGTCCGATCTCGAAGTGACCGACCGCATAGAGCCCGCCGGGCAGCGTCATACTGCCGATCTCACCCCCGGTCTTCGTTCCCGGGGGAACGGTGATGCAGGCACTGGTCCGCAACTGGCTCTCGTCGGTCAGACCGGGGTCATCATGATAGATGCAGAGCTCCTTCGTCTCCGGCGGGTTCACCAGAGCTCTCGGTCCTGCCCAGCTGTAGAGTCGCTTGAACAGTCTCGCAAAGAGCTGCTCATCACCTGCATACGGGCCGATATGGCGCACATAGGCAAGCTCCATCTCATCGATCGTCTTGACGGTTACCGTCACCTTCTTCTCATCCATCTCATACCTCCATACTGTATATGCTGTTGTGTACTCAGTATACAGGCGCATGGAGGCTATGGCTTGTTCCCAGCTGCTCGTGTATGTTCTGAACGTGCCCTGCGGTTGTCCTGTATTGCGACCCTCAAGAAAGCTCTCTCTCATACGTGAGGCCGAGATGCCGTAGAACTGTTTGAAACTCTTGGCAAAGGCCGATGGAGTGGCATAGCCGCAGGATGCGGCTATCTCGGTGATGGGTTCATGGACATTCCCGCAGATCCGTGCAGCTGCCTTCTGCAGACGCACTCTGGTGATATAGCCGAACAGGGGCTCTTTCATCACCGATGCGAAGATGCGGCTGAAGTGGTACTTGGAGAAACAGGAGATCTCAGCGAGCTCTTCAAGGCTCAGATCTTCACCCAGATGCGCATCGATGTGATCGAGGACCCGGTTGATCCGTTCGGTATATCTGTTCATACAGCTATCGTGCAGGAACTCCTGCGGGGTGTCAAGAGGAGCAGATGGCAGCAGGTGTTCCTCTTGTTCCCCGTGATGCGATAGTGTCAGTGACCGTCCACATCAGATGGGCATCAATGGGCCCTCTCTGCACATGCTGCTGTACACATATGGATAAAATAGCGGTGCAGTCTCAGATCATCTGTCAGTTCAGGGTGGAAGGACGTGACCAGCAGATGCTGCTCCCGGCAGGCGACGACCTGATCATCACTTCTCGCCAGTACCTGGACCCCGTCTCCGGTACGAATGACTCCCGGGGCTCTGATGAACACTCCGGGAAACGGAGGTCCCCCGAGTTCGGGTATCGGGAACTCAGCGACGAAGCTCTCCTGCTGCCGGCCGTAGACGTTCCGTGCCACCGTGATGTCCATACCACCGAGGGAGAGATTCTGGTGGTAGAGTACCTTCTGTGCCAGAAGGATCATTCCCGCACAGGTGCCCCATACCGGCATGCCCTGCTGCATACGACTGCTGATCGGGTCGGTAAGCCCCGCTGCATCGAGCAGGATCCGCAGGGCGGTGCTCTCCCCTCCCGGGATGATCAGGGCATCACACTGCCTGAGTCCCGGCGGTGTTCTCACTTCGATCGGGTTTATGGTCTCATCAGATAGCCTGCTGAGCATCTCCAGATGTTCAGCGACTCCCCCCTGCAATCCCAGGACTCCTATGTGCATGGCCTACCATCCTCTTCGGGCGAACTTCTGCCCTTCCTGCAGATCTGAAAGGTCCAGTCCTTCCATAGCCTCCCCGAGTCCGCTTGAGATACGGGCAAGGGTCTCGGGGTCCTGGTAGTTCGCCACGGCAAGCACGATTGCCCGAGCCCTCGCAGCAGGGTCCTGGGAGTTGAAGATCCCCGATCCCACGAAGACCCCCTCACTGCCGAGTCTCATCAATAGCGCAGCATCTGCCGGGGTGGCGATCCCGCCTGCAGCGAAGTTCACCACCGGAAGCCGCTGCTCACGCGCGACCTGACAGACCAGATCATAGGGGGCCTGCAGCGCTTTTGCCGCACTCATCAGCTCTTCGGGGGCTGCCCCGGCGAGCTGTGAGATCTGCTGCGTGATCGTTCGCTGATGCCGCACGGCCTCTACGACATTACCGGTACCCGCTTCCCCTTTGGTCCTGATCATTGCCGCTCCCTCTCCGATCCTCCGCAGTGCCTCCCCAAGATCCCGTGCCCCGCAGACGAATGGTACCCGATAGGGGTGCTTGTCTATGTGATACTGCTCATCAGCAGGGGTCAGGACCTCACTCTCATCGATATAATCCACTCCGAGGCTCTGCAGGATATCGGCCTCTATGATGTGCCCGATACGCACCTTCGCCATGACCGGGATGCTCACAGCCTCCTGTATCGCCTTGATCATATCAGGGTCGGACATTCTGGAGACACCTCCTGCCTTCCTGATCTCAGAGGGCACCCGCTCGAGTGCCATGACTGCGACAGCTCCTGCCTCCTGTGCGATCTGTGCCTGTTCGACGTTCACCACGTCCATGATCACCCCGCCTTTGAGCATCTTCGCCAGATCCCTGTTGAGCGCATACTGTTCTGCTGCTTCGTTCATCGTGTTCCCCTTGATTATTCTTCATTGTACCGATACAATTATCTTGTATCAGTACTTCATGGTGATACAATAGTCCTGTTCTCTCTGTTTGTCAACATTTTAGGAGTACAATATGCATGCTTCATTAATTGTATCGGTACAATCAAACAGCAGCGTTGCCAAATACCGGCAGATCGCCGAGCAGATCGCCGGGCAGATCAGTGACGGGACGCTGCTCCCGGGAGATCGGCTGCCGCCGATCAGGATCCTCTCCGAGCAGCTCTCGGTCAATTCCGCCACGATCGTCAAGGCGTATGAGTCCCTGCAGAAGCAGTCCCTGGTCACCAAGATCCCCGGCAGCGGGGTCTATGTGGGATCAGATCCGGCACAACGACCCGATGAGAGGAAGGTACGGTCGGAGTTCGATGATGATGAGCTCTATCTTGATGATGAGATCGATCTCATGCAGAAGGGGACGATCGTCATAGGGGATGATGCCATCAATTTCGCCACATCCACCCCCACCTCCGACATGTTCCCGGTAGCCCCGTTCAAGGAGGCGATCGATACGGTGCTCGATCGTGACGGGGGTCGTGCTTTCGAGTATGATGAGAGTAACGGGTACCTGCCGCTCAGGGAGAGTATCTGTACCATGCTCAACGAGGTCTATGCGGTCAGGAGTACCCCTGAGCGTCTGCAGATCATCTCGGGAGCACAGCAGGGGATCGATATAGCGGCAAAAGCCCTGCTGGACCCGGGTGATTGTGTACTGGTAGAGGATCCGACCTACACCGGGGCCCTGGCTGTGTTCAAATCCCGGGGGGCCCGCATCGTCTCGGTACCCATGGAACAGGACGGTATCGATCTGGTGCATCTGGAGAAGAGCCTGCAGTACTACTGTCCGAAGGTCCTCTATCTCATGCCTGATTACCAGAACCCGACCACCTGCAGTTACAGCGAGGAGAAACGATCTGCGGTGATCGCTGCTGCCCGCAGGCATGCATGCTACATCATCGAAGATGATTTCCTCTCTGATCTCTCCTTCAACGCTTCCTCGTACCGTCCGCTCAAGTCCTATGATGATCCTGCTGATGAACGTGTGATCCATATCAAGAGCTTCTCGAAGCTGCTCATGCCCGGGCTGCGCATCGGGTTCCTCACCGCACCGAGGAGTCTTTCCCGCGATATCCTGCAGGCCAAGCATCTTACCGATATCTCATCGGCAGGGTTGATCCAGCGTGCGTTCGATCTCTATCTGAGATCCGGGGTCTGGGAGACCCATCTCTCGCAGATGTGCCGCCGCTACCACGGCCGGCAGCAGCAGCTGTTCAGGTCACTCGAGGAGCATCTGCAGCAGATCGACCTGCCTCCCCGGCCCACCGGGGGGTTCAACCTCTGGCTTCCGCTCCCTCAGGGGATCAGTGCCTCCGCGCTCTACCGGGATGCCGCAGCGAAAGGGGTGCTGTGCACCCCCGGGAATGTGTTCAGAGCCGGAAGGCGCGATTTTGATGATCATATCAGGCTCAGCATCGCCGCTGCGGATGAGCAGCAGATCGAACGGGGGATCGTACTGCTCTCACAAGTGATCGGGGACCATCTGAAGCAGCGCACACGCAGCGATTTCCTCAGTCCGATGCTGTAGGACGCAGCAAAGGACCGATATGCTGATCGATTCGAATCGGTGCAGCACCTCGGTCCCCTGCAGGCAGTGAGACGGTACGGATCGTCGGGCGATCAGATGAACAGGTTGCTGTATGCTTCCTGGGCATCTCCGAGGTAACTCGCTACCCCGCCGTATTCGATCCCATCGATCAGTTCCTCTTCCTTGATCCCCATCAGATCCATGGACATGGTACAGGCCAGGATCTTTCCACCGTTCTCCAGGTAGGTATCGATGAGGGTCCCCAGATCATCCACATGCTTCTTCTTCATGATCGATCTGATCATACCGGTCCCCATGCCAGCCATGTGCATCTGTGAGAGTTTCAGCTTCTTCACACCTCGCGGCATCATGGCACCGAACATCTTCTCTATCATGCTCTTCTTCACCCTGACCCTGTTATCCTTTCGCAGGATGTTCAATCCCCAGAAGGTGAAGAACAGGGAGACATCCTTGCCCATGGCCAGTGCACCGTTTGCAATGATCATGGCAGCGATGGCCTTATCGAGGTCGCCGCTGAAGACCACCAGGGTCTGCCGGTTCTTCTCCAGTGCGGGAGCACCACTTTTCAGAGCTGCACCCTTCTGCAGCTTGGCCTCAATCTGTCCTGCTGCACTCTCTACCGAGATCACCGAGTTCCCGGTCTTCTCAGCCCAGACACGGATGTCCTTCTTGAAGCCGGGGTCGGTAGCTTTCACGACCAGCGTATCACCGGCACTCAGAGAGTCCATGGCCTTCTTGGTCTTGATGATCGGACCGGGACACTGCAGGCCGCAGGCATTGAGTTCCAGGGTCTGCGCATGTGCAGGTGCCGATACCGTCTTCTCTCCTCCACTGTGGGAATCAAGCAGCTGATCGAAATCCTTTCGGTTATCCTGCGGAAGGAACAGCGGTTGCCACAGTTTGTACCCGCCGTCGAAGTTCCTCACATCGAACCCCTGGTTCTGCAGGATGCGTGCTGCCACATAGCCCCTCTGTCCGATCTGGCAGTAGACCAGATAGGTCTTGGCTGTATCGAGCTCTGAGGATCTGGTCCTCAGTTCATCAAGCGGGATATGGATCGATCCGGGGATCACTCCCAGTTCATGCTCATCAGCGGTCCTGATATCGAGCAGCACATTGTGCTCCTGTGCAAGCAGGTCATCGAGTTCATACCATCTGAAGTTCTTCACCGTACCGTTGATCAGGTTCTCTGCAGCATAGCCTGCGATGTTCACCGGATCCTTCGCCGAGTTATAGGGAGGGGCGTAGGCAAGTTCCAGCTCCTGCAGGTCATAGATGGTCATCTCCGCCTTGATGGCGGTAGCGATCACGTCGATGCGTTTATCGACCCCGTCATAGCCGACCCCCTGAGCCCCAAAGATCTTGCCCTCAGGGGAGAAGATGAGCTTGAGGGTGAACGGTACTGCTCCGGGGTAGTATCCCGCATGGTTGTTACGGTTGACCGTCACGACCAGATAGTCCGTTCCGTAGGCCAGTCCTGCTGCTTTGAGGGCTTTCTCATTCATGCCGGTCGCAGAGACGGTCAGATCGAACACCTTGAGGATCGAAGTGCCGAGTGAACCGGTATACTTCTTCAGATTCTGTCCGAGCATGTTATCGGCTACGATACGTCCCTGACGGTTCGCAGGCCAGGCAAGCGGGATCAGGGTCTCTTTCCCGGTGATATAGTTGGCTACCTCTATCGCATCACCTACCGCATAGATATCATCATCCGAGCTCTGCAGGTATTCGTTCACTTTGATCCCGCGTGTCACCCCGATCTCCAGGCCGGCAGCCTGTGCCAGAGAGGTCTCAGGTCGTACGCCGATGGCGAGGATCACGATATCGGCTGCAAGGGCCGCACCGCTTTCAAGCGAGACGAGCACCGCAGATCCGGTATCTTCGAACTTGATCACCCCGTCTCCGAGGTAGAGGCCCACATTGAACTCCTTGAAGTGCTGATGCACCTGTGCGGCTATCTCGATATCTACCGGGGCGAGGACCTGATCCATCTTCTCGACCACAGCGACGGCGATGCCCTTGTCATGCAGGTTCTCTGCGATCTCCATACCGATGAATCCGGCTCCGATGACCACCGCTTTCTTCGCTGAGGTCTGCTGCAGCTGTTCGATGATCCTGTCCATGTCGCTCATGTTCCGCAAGGTGAGGATCTTCGGTGAGTCGATACCGGGGATAGGAGGTCTCACCGGTTCGGCGCCCGGGGAGAGCAGCAGCTTGTCATAGGCCTCTTCATACACCTCTCCGGTGGTGAGGTCCTTTGCCTGGACGGTGTGCTTCTTCGGGTCGATCGAGAGCACTTCGGTCTCGATGCGTATATCTATGTTAAAGCGTTCTTCCATCCCTTCGACCGTCTGTACGAGCAGATTGTCCCGTTCTGAGATGGTCCCCCCGATATGATAGGGCAGTCCGCAGTTCGCGAAACTGATGTACTTCCCCCGTTCGAACATGATGATCCGATGTTCTTCGCTGAGCCTTCTCAATCGTGCCGCTGCACTTGCCCCGCCGGCAACCCCTCCGATGATGATGATGTTCATGCTTCTTCCTCCGCGTTGTTCAGCAGAAATGCTGCAAAATCCTGCAGGTTCTCCGCCTTGAATATAGTGATACCCTTGGCCTTGTCACCGAGTACGACAAGGGAATCCCCGGCACTGATATTGAAATAATCCCTGGCTTTCTTCGGTATGACGATCTGTCCCCGTTCCCCGACTTTCACCGTACCGCAGATGCAGGTACCGTCTTTGAATTCCAACATGTCTCAACCTCCAACAGGTATGTATTCTTACTAATATGATTATTCATACTTTTCATAAATAGGGTACTACATATGCTTGCTAGCGTCAATTATTTCCCGTGTTTTTTTGATAATATCACCTTATAATACCTTATTTCATAACTAATACTTATTAATATTCTTTTATGGTATATTATATAGCATATTGATCATATCTAATCTGATATACAGATCTTCATATATTTCATTACATGTTAGTAGAGAGTTTATGAGGCAGGTTTCACATCACCATCAGTGAGTGTGCACACCGATCATATGATCGATCGTCAGGGCAAGCCCCTCGCTCAGGGATATCCGTGCACTCCATCCAAGATCATGATGCAGCCGTGAGGCGTCGATGCCGTACCCCCGATCATGTCCGGGCCGGTCGGGGACCGCGGCTATGAGTGAGCGCAGGGCTGCCTCTTCGCAGTGGAGTCTCGGGGCAAGGAGTGTGATGATCATCTCCAGCAGCATCCTGTTACCGGTCAGGACCCCGGTACCGGCCACATAGGAGCTTCCGGGGGTCCCAGTGCGCAGGATCTGATAGATCGCATCGGTATGGTCTGATACATAGATCCAGTCCCGCACATGCAGCCCGTCACCGTAGAGGGGGACTGTTCTGCCTGCCAGGAATCCGGTGATAGCCTTGGGTATCAGCTTCTCTGCATGCTGATCGGGCCCGTAGTTGTTCGAACAGGAGGAGATCAGGACCGGCAGCCCGTAGGTATGGTAGTAGGATCTCACCAGATGGTCCGCTGCCGCCTTTGAGGCCGCATAGGGGCTTCGCGGTGCATAGGGGCTCGATTCGGTGAACAGGGGATCTCCTGCCTGCAGTGCACCAAAGACCTCATCGGTACTGATCTGGTAGAACCGTACATCAGTACGGCCGACCCAGCATCCTCTGGCGGCTTCGAGCAGGGAACAGGTCCCGGCGATGTTCGTGGTGACGAAGGGCGTGGGGGCCTCGATGGACCGGTCCACATGGCTCTCTGCAGCGAGGTTGATGATGGCATCTATGTGCTCATCTGCGATGATCGCTCTCATGGCTTCGGTGTCACAGATATCTTCGCGCACATAGCGGATGCTGCTCTCCACCTCGGTGAGTCTGCTGCGATCTGCGGCATAGGTCTCCAGGTCGACCACCACCAGCGTGCCGCAGTAGCCGTAGTCCCTGCGTAATCTTCGTACCAGATGTGAACCGATGAACCCGGCACCACCTGTGATCATCAGCGCCTGTGGATTGAACATACCCTCTCCTTAAAAAAAAGAACACCTCGCGATCTAGGAGCACCTGTCACTGTACTACATCAGGGCCGTTCTGACCAGCACAGAACCGTCTATGAGCTTGCATGTACCTGTATGGATGGTCTGCTGCTCCGCTGGAGCCACATCGGCAGATCCTCGTATCTGCTTGCATCCTGATACATTGTTCTGGCATAGATCGCGATTTCTTCGTATACTGATCGCACTATGAAACCAAAATCAAGCTCGCTTGAGATACTGCATACAGCTGCTGCACATAAGAACCTGCAGGTCATCCTGCTCTCGTTCCTCACCCTGCTCACGATCACCGTCACCGGGACGATCAACTATCTGAACGGGTATCCACCGTATGACCTGCTGATGGCCCTTGGGGGGATCCTCTACACCTTCTTCGCCTACCTGTTCTTCTATCGCAGAGGCAAGACCGAGGTCTCGACCGTTCTGATCCTCCTCTTTTATGCCTTCGTGTTCACCCCGACCATCTGGCTCTTCTTCGATGGTCTTACCACTCATACGACCTATATCATCCTCCTGATGAGTACGGTCATCATCCTCTACACCAACGGACGCACCACTGCAGTGATCCTGCTGCTCTACGGGGTATCAACGGTCGGCTATTGTGTGTATGACCTCTTCTTCAGCACCCTGCCCCGGCACCAAACGCTCGTAGAACTGATCACCTTCTCGATCGCTGCGGTGCTGCTGATCATCATCATCTACCAGGTCAAGAAGGTCGATACCCGTACCAGCTTCCACCTGAACCATCTCTCGGTGACCGATGAGCTGACAGGGACCTGCAACCACCGCTCTATCACGACGACCCTCACCAGGTTCGAGCGTACCGGAGAGTCGGATTACACGATCGTGATCTTCGATATCGATGATTTCAAGCATATCAATGATACCCTCGGACATCTGACCGGGGACAAGGTCCTGCAGCAGGTCTGTGAGTGCACACGCAGGGAACTTCACCCGGGAGATGACATCCTCGGCAGATTCGGCGGAGATGAGTTCATCATCATCATGCGCCACTGCAGTACCGAGAGCGCCCTGATCAAGGCCGAGAGGATACGGAAGGCCATCTCGAGTGAGAACCTGAACATCACCGTGAGCATGGGTGTCTGTGCTCGTTCTGCCGCCCGATCAGACATCTCTGCGCTGGCTCAGGCTGATGCGGCACTCTACCGGGCCAAGCAGCAGGGGAAGGATCGTGTCGCACGCTGAGAAGTCATGAAGAGGGACCCTACCATCACATACCCCTGCCCGCTGAAGATCACTGGCTCCGAGCCGTTGGAATCGCAGGAGAGAGAGAAAGAGATCACTACGATCAAAGGAGCATGAACAGGACCATGAACAACGATGCACGCCACATCCTCTCATCCATCTTCGGATATGATTCGTTCCGGGAGAATCAGGAAGCTGTGATCTCTGCTATCCTCTCTGGCAGGGATGTGTTCACCTCCATGCCTACCGGTGGTGGTAAGAGCCTGTGCTACCAGATCCCGGGATTGCTCTTTGACGGGCTCACCGTGGTGATCAGTCCGCTGATCGCACTCATGAAGGATCAGGTCGATGATGCCCTGACAAAAGGGATACCGGCAGCTTTTCTCAACAGTACGCTGAAGAAAGAGGAAGTATCGGAGATCTACTCCCGGCTCTACAGGAACGAGATCAAATTGCTGTACCTCTCTCCTGAACGGCTTGCCGTTGATGGGTACATAGACCGTCTCCATGAGCTCAAGGTGGCTTTCTTTGCCATCGATGAGGCTCACTGTCTTTCAGAGTGGGGCCATGATTTCCGTCCTGATTATCTGTTCCTGTCCCATATCAGGAACAGCTTCCCTGATGTTCCCATGGCTGCCTTTACCGCTACAGCTACCAAGACGGTCCAGGATGACATCATCCGTATCCTCAAATTGAAGCAGCCGCTTACCGTCCGGGCATCCTTTGACAGGAAGGAGCTCTCCTACCAGGTCAGAAAGAAGACGGATGTCCTGTCCCAGATCTCAGCATTCATAAAAGATCATCCTGATGAGTCGGGAATCGTATACCGCATCAGCCGGAAGGATGTTGAGAAGACAGCCGCTCATCTACAGAAGCAGGGGATCAAGGCGCTCCATTATCATGCTGGTCTGACCAAAGAAGAGAGAACCAGCAATCAGGAGCTCTTTAACAATGATGAGGTGGATGTCATCTGTGCCACTACGGCATTCGGCATGGGCATCAACAAGAACAACATCCGCTATGTCATCCACGGCGATCTGCCAAAGAGCATGGAAGGCTACTATCAGGAGACTGGACGTGCAGGTCGTGATGGCATGGATTCCAGTTGTGTCCTCTTCTATGGGCCGGGTGATATTGCCAGACAGAAGTACTTCATCGATCAGATCGATGACCCGCAGGAACAGAGTAAGTGCAAGGATAATCTCCACACGCTGGTCCGCTTCTCTACCGTCAACGTCTGCCGGAGAAAACAGATCCTTGAGTACTTCGGTGAAGCCCATAGTGGAGCATGCGGGAACTGTGATGTGTGTACAGATGTGACTGAAAAAGTAGAGGCTACTGTGGACGCACAGAAGGTGCTCTCTGCCATCGCTCGAACCGATCAGGGATTCGGGATCAATCATATCATCGATATCGTCCGGGGAGCCAATACAGAGAAGATCCGGTCCAAAAATCACGACAAGCTGAAGACATTCGGGGTCGGTAAGGATAAGAGCAAGATATGGTGGCGGGGTATCATCAATGAACTGATCGGACAGCAAGCCATCTTTCAGGATAGTGACCGCTATAATGTCCTCTGCATGAGTGAGCTGGGTCAGAGGATCCTCTTTGGCAAGGTGGAGTTCTGTATCAGTGAGATCTCTGCCTCCAGAGGACCGGGAGGTCCTTCCCGAGACGACCTGTTGGATCGTGGAGGATTCAAGGACAAGGCTCTGTTCTCATTGCTGAAGAACAAAAGGACTGAGATCGCTCAAGAGCATCATGTCCCTCCCTATATCATCTTCACCGACAAGACCCTCAAGGACATGTCTGTGCTCAAGCCCAGGAACGATGATGAATTCCTGCTTGTCTCCGGGGTCGGAGAGAAGAAGCTGGAAGCCTATGGTCCCAGGTTCCTGCCGGTGATCAACACATATCTTGAAGATAATTAAGACCCAGTACCGGATCCATATGACTGCAGCATAGAGCACCTGCCACGAGTGAGAGTGCTGCAGCTGCTGGTTGAACTACCGGTATCTGAAGAGACCCCGAAGGGTCCATCCGGCCGCTGAACAGTCGGAACCGGTAAATGATCAGGTTGCAATCCATACTGATGCAGGGTATGATGACGTCCTGTATCAGCCAGCTGAACCGCTAGCACACCAGAGGGAGGACTACCATGCTGAAAGATCTGGGAGCCGATACCATGAATATCCTGCAGATCCTCAACGACGGGCTCTATATCGTAGATACGGACATGCGCATCATCTTCTGGAACAGAAGAGCCCAGGAGATCACCGGGTACTCGAGTGAAGAGGTACTCGGCAAGCGATGCTCTGATAACATCCTCAACCATGTCGATGCCGATGGGACCCGGCTGTGCGGGGGACTGTGCCCGTTGGCCCATTCGATCTTCGATCAGGTCAACCGATCAGCAGATCTCTACCTGCATCATAAGAGTGGCCACCGTGTGCCCATATCGGTACGGACCTCGGTCATCACCGATGATCAGGGTAAGACTCTGCGAGGGATCGAACTGTTCACAGATCTCACCAACAGGTCTGCCACCGAGCTGCGTATGAAGGAGATGGAAGAGCTGATGCTCCTTGATCCCCTTACTCGACTTGCCAACAGGATGTACATCGAACGGGAGATCAGCAGCTGCCTGGAGGAGTTCAGACGCTATGCGGTCCCCTTCGGAGTGATCTTCTTCGACATAGACCGGTTCAAGACGATCAATGACACCTATGGACACCTCGTTGGCGATCAGATCCTGCAGCATATCGCGAAGACCCTCCAATCGAATGCCCGTCCGTTCGACCTGTTCGGCAGATGGGGAGGAGATGAGTTCATCGGGATCCTGCGGAATGTCAATCAGGAAACGCTCTTTGAGATCGCCAACCGGCTCAAGTTCCTGACCTCGAACAGCTATATCATGGTTGAGGATCAGAGACTGAGCGTGACTATATCGATAGGTGGTACGATCATCACCGCAGGCGACAGCAGAGAGACGATCATGGAGCGCTCAGATGCCCTGATGTATCAGAGCAAACAGCAGGGGAGAGATCGCCTGACGATAGGATGATGGTCAGAATCGTACGACCGCTTTCCCGACCTTGACATGCTTCGAGGTGAAATCATCTCGTGCATCTGCCCCGTAGGCGAAGATGATGGTATGAGCAGCATTCAGAGTGAGCGGGACATCCTTATCATCTGATGACTCGAGAGGCAGGGCAAAGACCAGTTTGAGCATGCCGTTCTCCTCTTTTCCGCTGATGATCCGCAGATCATTGGTTCCCCCGAGAGATTCATCTGACTTGTGTCCGAATGCACTGGTACCGTAATCATCCCTGATGAACGGTACACCCTGCTCATCGACATAGCCGATGACGAACTGCGCGCCCTTCATCTTCTGCTGCGGGTCGATACCGATCGATGCCCAGCCGGTCGTCGGTGCATAGAGAGAGAAGAGCATCTCCTCTCCTTCGACCGCCCATTCAAGCCGCATCCCGATCACATCGACTGCATCACCGGGAAGCGCTGAGAGCTCTTCCATACTCAACGGTTCATCAGCAGCCTCTTTGCTGCCGCCGCCATAGACTGACATGCCCGAGATCAGCAGCAGCACACACAAGAGTAACAAGGTCTTTCTCATAACAGCTCCTTCGTACGGTATGACCTGATGGTCACCGGCACCCCTACAGTATAGCACAGCACTAGGGGATCAGAAAGCTCAGAAGCCCAAGGCCGTCCTCTGAACTAACCCGAATATGAAAATTCCCAATGAAACCTCAAATGAATATTTCCCTTGGAGTATTTGATGTGGTTTAATGGAAGAACTAGTAGCTCGTCCCATAAGTTATGACCGAAGAATTGGCAATATGACATTCTAAGCGCTTATCGCTGAATCGTTAGAAAGCCTGGTTTCTAGAGCAGAAATCAATGAGTTTAGAGC
>JAIPFY010000040.1 GCA_021736385.1 Spirochaetia bacterium
GTTGATCAAGCGCATCAACGAAGAACGTGAATATGTTTCACTCGACATCATTCGAGCTTGGAAGAGATTACACGGAAAACCCCGGGATGCTTTCGGTAGATGGCTTTAACATGGGGGAAATAATCATATTCGGGCTACATCACTATTTTATAATCACATCAATCGTACAATAATCACTTTCTCTATAAAATGATTTACCACTATGAATTAACCTCTTTACCTGGCACATTTCCGTTTCAAGAGCAGTAGCACACTCCTTAATGGACCCAAAGTATTCAGTTCCATTACTACCTTCCCAATACACCAACACAGGATGCTTCCTACGATCATCATTGATGATTATTTCGTCCATTCACACATCACCTCAACCAGCTTTCTTCTTCACCCTCTTGAACTTGATCACTTCCCCGCTCTTCATGCACTTGAATTCTTTCCCGTTGGTGTGCATGGTCTTTCCACAATCAGGACAGATCCTGCAGGATAACCAATACCCATGAGTTGGGTCCTGGACTCTCCCCTCGATCCCGTAGGGTACATAATTGTTGCAATTCACAAAACCGCTTACGCCTTCCCAATCTCCTCTCATGCCCCTTTCCTCCTGTAGCTCCTCCCATCGAACAGCACTGAAAATCCTCGGTTCTCCCGGATCCTGTCCACTGCTTCCTCCCCCATGAAATCAGAAAAGTCTTCGATCGACAGGTTGGAAATGAAGATCGTAGGCATGAGCTCGTTGTACCGTTGATTGATCAGATCGAACATCGCCCATTTCTCCACAGGGGTGTCTAACTGCTTCCCGATCTCATCGATGTTCAGGAGATCAAAGCTCACATACTTGACATCTACACACAGACTGCAGCATCAGTTTGGAAAGCGCCTCGTCATGATGCCCCATGCCCCTGTCGAAACTATGACGGGTCCTCCTTCTCCCCCGTATCACTCCCTGATCGAAGATGGATCAGAGCTCTTCTGTGATGATCTCATGGAAAGGGTTTTTGTATCCCTGCATGTTCGATCCTTTTGTACAGAATTCTGAAGAAGATCATATCTCTGGTACTGGGGCTCGATCTCAAGACAAGCTCCATTCAACCATATGGTTTTGCTTTTGTGTTTATCGCAGGATCAGTATATACTATGCAGACGTTCACACATGCAGCAGGAGATGACGATGAGACCTGGAATGATTGCCGCTCTCAGCGTTGCAGGATCGATCCTACTGTTCTCGATCATATCCATGATCACTGTGATGATCATCTACCAGGGACAATTCCCCAGATTCGAGAGACCCGACACCTCCATCACCGCCGTGCTGCGCTATGAAGACCTTGCAGACCAATACCCCAGAACCCCGGTGGGATTCACCTCCGGGACCGATCGGCTGCAGGGATATGTGTATGGAGAGCACCAGGGACTGGGACTCGTGGTGCTCTCTCATGGGCTGGGAGGAGGAGCTGACAGCTACCTGCCTCAGATCACCTACCTGGTCGATCGGGGCTGGCGGGTATTCGCCTATGATGCGACCGGCAGTTTTGACAGCGAAGGGAAGACGACGAAAGGGTTCTCTCAGGCACTGATCGACCTGGATGCAGCACTGAAACATATCAGCACACAGCAGAGCTTCGGATCACTGCCGATCCTGCTCTTCGGTCACAGCTGGGGCAGATACGCTTCAGCTGCCGTACTGCACTATGATCACGAGATCGCCGGTGTCGTTTCGATCTCCGGGGCAAACAGCCCCATCGAGATGATCATGGAACAGGGTCGGAGCATGCTGGGCGGATTCATCACCACCCAGTATCCGTTCCTGTGGCTCTATGAGCGGATCCTGTTCGGAAAGAGAGCTTCGCTGCAGGCGATCGAAGCCATCAGCCAATCAGAGGTACCGGTCCTCATCATCCATGGGATAGAAGATACGACGGTCTCCTACCACGGGAGCTCCATCATCTCCCATGCACAGGAGATCACCGATCCCAGAGTCAGGACCATGACCCTGAGCGATCCCGGGCGCAGCGGCCACACCGATCTGCTGAGATCACAGGCAGCCATCGAGTACATCGATCGGATCTCCATCATATACCGTGAACTATATGATCACCATGCACAGGAGATCCCCTATGAGATCAAACAGGAGTTCTATGCAGCAGTGGATCGTTCTGCTGCTCAGGAGGTGAACAGCATGCTCATGGATGAGATCCATGCCTTCTTTCTCGAGAGCACCCATCAGACAGAAACAGATGCCCTGTCATGGGAATGATACTGGCAGCAGCGGCAGTCCTCGGTGAACTCCTGTTCACCGTATGGTGCAGCGTCACCCGATCCGAACAGATCAGGGCACGGAGCATCCTCAGGTTAGCCTCCTTCGGCACCTTCGTCCTGCTTACCCTCCTGCAGGTGATCCAGTGGAGCTTTCGTTATTATGCTATCGCTGCCCTCCTGCTGGTGCTCTCACTATCAGGAGCGAGGCAGCTGCTTCTCAGGAGGCCTGGAACCCGCAGAGGCTGCAGTACGGCACGCAGTGCCGCAATAGCTCTCCTGTTCGTCATGATGAGCCTGCCTGCTATCCTCTTCCCCCAGCACCCGAGGGTGATCCCTCCCACAGGCACCAGTCAGGTCGCAACGCTGGTACGCACCTGGATCGACAGCTCCCGCAGTGAGACTTACCGTGACACCGGTGCATACAGGGCCCTGACAGTGCAGTTCTGGTACCCTGAAGCATCCGACTCCACACATCCGCTGATCGTCTTCTCTCATGGAGGACTGGGAACCAGGACAAGCAATGAGTCGCTCTTCAACGAGCTTGCAAGTCATGGGTATGTGGTATGTTCGATCGACCACACCTTCCAATGTCTCTATACGACCGACGAACACGGTGATACGACCCTGATCGATACCGGCTATGTCCGTGAACTGTTCGCCGAAGATGCCCTGTCAGACCCGCAGCACAGTCTTGACTCCTACCGCAGGTGGATGAAACTGCGTACCGATGACATTGACTTCGTCATCGATCGAATCCTCGCAGAAGCCCGCTCACCTGCTGCAGATGAGCTATATACCCTTGTGGACACAACCATGATAGGCGTGATGGGACACTCTCTCGGAGGATCTGCGGTATACGGCATCGGCAGGAGACGAGCGGATGTCAGTGCGGTCATCGGTCTCGAAGCTCCCCTCATGTATGATATCATAACAGTCGAGCATGACCGGTTCGTGTTCGACGATACGACCTATCCTGTCCCGGTGCTCAACATCTATTCAGACAGCGCCTGGCTTATCCTCTCAGAGCGACCGCAGTATGCGGCGAACCACGCCATGCTCTCAGATACAGATCCCGACATCCACAATCTGCACCTCGAAGGTGTCGGACATCTGGCACTGACAGATCTCGGACTCTCGAGCCCCCTGCTCACGCGCACGCTCGACAGACAGGGATCCACCGCCCTCGATCACCTGAGCAGCCTCACAGCGATCAGCAGGAACGCTCTGAACTTCTTTGACAGCTATCTGAAGGGACAGGGACCATTCACTGCCGAGGCATACTCCCGGTGAAGGCCGCGGCAGGTCCGTACCGCTCTGCACAGACGGGAGACCTGAAACAGTATCGAAGCAGCCGGCTCACCCTTCACTTTCCTCAGCCACGGTGCTACGATGTCAGCCATGAACAGTACAGCAGCTACAGTGACCGAATATCTGGAAAGCCTCCCCGAGGAACGCGCTCTGGTGGTACGGCAGGTGAGAGACGTCCTGCGTGCTTCACTGCCCGAAGGGTTCGTGGAGACGATGGACTGGGGGATGATCTGCTATGAGGTACCGCTCGAAATCTCCGGTGACACCTATAACCGCAAGCCGCTGCTGTATGCAGCCCTTGCTGCACAGCGGCGGTACTACTCCCTGTATCTCATGAGCATCTATCAGGATCAGATGGCGCTTGAGCGCTTGAGAGCAGCCTATGCCGAATCCGGGAAGCGGCTGAACATGGGAGCCTCCTGCATCCGCTTCACCAGGGTCTCAGACCTGGAGCTCGATAGCATCAGGGAGATCGTCAGCGGGACTTCACTGCAGGAGTTCATCGCCTCCTCCCGCAGAGCCCACCGCTCGAAGTGACTCTTCTGCAGAGCCCTCAGCAGCCCTTGTGCGCAGAGCGGCACCTCATACCCGGAAGAGCAGACATGTGTTTCTATCAATAGTAATATTTTCTGATTTTTTTCCGCTGGACCATTGCATAAGCAGCTCAGGTAGTGTACATTCACTATAGACAGTGTTTCTATTAATAGAAACACATGTACACCAAAGGAGAATGTGATGAGACTATTCAGATATATCATACTGCTGCTTGCAGCTGCCGCCGTGGCAGGTGTCGCTGTTACCGGATGTGCCAGAGGACAGGAGGATACCGGGATCTCCATCGGGATCTCCAAGATCGTGACGCATCCTGCCCTGGATGCCATCGAGCAGGGCATCCAGGACGGTCTTACCGAACTCGGAGTGGAGAACGTCACCTATGACCTGCAGAACGCCAATGGAGAGATCACCGCAGCCGCATCGATCGCCCAGAAGTTCAAGACCGACCGGGTCGATATAGCGGTCGGGATCGCGACCCCCACAGCCCAGTCTCTGGCGAACGCCCTCAAGGAGATCCCGGTGGTATTCTCCGCAGTGACCGAACCCATCGAGGCGGGTCTTGTGGAACAGTACACCTCAGGCTACGGGAATGTGACCGGCATATCAGATCTGACCCCCGTGGGGGCACAGATCAGGCTCCTGCAGGAGACAGCCGGTATCAGAAGACTGGGAATGGTCTACACCAGCGGAGAGGCGAATGCCGTACTGCTTGCTCAGATGGCCGAAGAGGTCTGCGACGAGCTCGGTATCGAGTTCATCGCCTCTGCTGTCACCAACAGCTCTGAAGTGAAACAGGCAGCACAGGCGATCGCCGGTAAAGTCGACGGGTTCTATGTCTCCAATGACAACACGGTCGTATCAGCTCTCCCCTCTCTGGTCGATGTGGCCATGACGGCAGGGATCCCGATCATGAGTGCCGATACCACCTCGGCGGTGGGTACCGATGTCATGATGGCCTGGGGTTTTGACTATTACAAGCTGGGTAAGGCGACAGCCCGCATGATCAAGCAGATCCTTGACGGAACTGATCCTGCTGCCATCCCGGTCGGCTTCATGACCGACCCGAGCGATATCACCCTGAGGATCAACCTCGATACGGCACGATCGATCGGTATGAGCATACCTCAGTCGGTGATCGATCAGGCAGCTGTCATCGTAGAGAACGGAGTGGAACGCGCTCAGTGATCATGCCTTCTTCATAGCGGTTCTCTTCATCCTGCTGAGGATGTCCGATCGCTGCAGAAGAGCCCCGATACTCTACGGTATCGGGGCTCTTCCTGTCTGCAGCCCCATCCTCCAGACTCAGCAGCTCACTCCTTCACCGAAGCCCGTTGCATGCGGTCATTGACCGCGATGCCTACCCCGGTCTGGGGCAGTCTCTGAGCGACGATGAGCCGAAGACCGAAGGTATCGATCGTCCTCATGGTATCGTAGAGACGGGCTGCCGCTCCTCTGGGGTCTCCATCTGGACTCAGGACGAAGGTCATCCCCTCATAGGGAACAGAAGACGGCTCGAAGAGCATGACAGCGATGTGCTGCTCATGAGCATAGAGCGAGGGATCATCAACCATGATCATAGGGGTCTTCGGTGCGTAGTGGGAGGGAAAGAGTCCTGGACTGTCGAAGTGCACCGGTACCCCGGGGGCTTTCACGAGGATGGGACCGATCACTGCTTCGATCTGTTCGATCGTCACACCGCCGGGACGCAGCAGCACCGGAGTCGTTCCTATGAGAGAGAGGACCGTGGACTCCACCCCGACTCTGCAGGCCCCTCCATCGATGATCGCATCGAACCGTCCGGCAAGCTGATCTTCAACATGCTGTGCGGTGGTCGGGCTGGTCCTGCCGAAGGAGTTCGCACTGGGAGCTGCGATCGGGGTCCCTGCCCTGCTGATCAGTTCCAGGGCAAGCCAATGGGCGGGCATACGGATCGCTACGGTAGGATTGCCAGCTGTCACGACATCGGGCACGCGATCGGATCGGGGAAAGACCAGGGTCAGCGGTCCCGGCCAGAAGGCATCCATGAGCGCCTCGGCCTGTTCAGACACCTCACTCACCATGGGATAGACCATCTCCCTGCTTGAGACGTGGGAGATCAGGGGATCCTGAAACGGCCGGTTCTTTGCCGCGAAGATCTTCCTGACCGCGTCGGCATTCATCGCATCCGCACCGAGTCCGTATACCGTCTCGGTGGGGAAGACCGTGAGTCCCCCGTTCCTGATCGCCTCCACACCCTCTGCGATAGCTCGCTCAAGGGAGGCAGCCCCTTCAGGATGCCCTGCGATCCACCGCAGAGCGGACATGAGCGTATGAAAGATCGCCTGCTGCATCGATACCGATTCCAGCTGCCGGGATCCCTGACCGGTAAGCACATACAGTCCGGTCGATCCCAGATGCTCAGCGCAGCTCATCAGCCAGGGGGAAGAGCCGACCACATAGGATCGAGAGAGTTCCAGATGAAGATCCTGCTGCAGTTCCTGCAGGACGGCCTCTGCCGCCTCCGAGCCTGCTGGGCAGCTGCGCAGCGGTATCATCGTACGCTCACAGGCCACACTGAGGTGCCTAGAGGCCGTCGATGCCGGGTCTCCGTGATCATCTTCGCACTGCAGGACGACCAGACGGAATCCAGGAAGCATCGCCTGTGTCTCTGAGAGCACCTGCAGATACCGTTCGGGTCCCTCACTCTTCGGTCCTGTCAGGGACTGCAGCACCGAAGACGTGATGCAGACCGCAGCTGAGCTGCCCTCACCCCCGGTCATGCTCTTGAGCAGCTGGGAGACCGTCACAGGAGGACTGCCGGGATCAGGGAGCTGCTGATCGAGATGCAGCAGATACATGTTCCTTCTACCGTCTTTTCTTCGCTCGATGAATGCACTCTTCTCCAGATCTCTCAGGATCTTGTGTACCGCTCGTTCAGTGATCGCTATCTCCTCTGCGATCGTGCGGACCCGCATCGTCGGATCCTGGGAAAGAACCAGGAGTACCCGTGCGTGATTGGTCAGGAGATTGAAAGGAATATCTGTTGCTGCCATGCTGCCTCTCTTCGTATATAGCGCTATGCACGGAGAAATCTAGCAGAGGCAGGCTTCTCTGTCAATATATGCGCATAGTATTGCATGAATATTCATTCACCTTTCAAAGAGGCGTCAGAGCAGGCTGATCGTCTTGAAACAGAGAGATCCACAGGATATGATCAGAGGCATCCTGCAATCCGGAGTCCCCGCGTATGAGCATACACACCATATTCTTCATTGCCCTCTCATTATCGATGGATGCCTTTGCCGTCTCGGTATCAAGCGGGGCCGCCGCACCGAAGCTGAGATTCGATCATGCTCTTCGTGCCGCCGGACTCTTCGGGATCTTTCAGGCTCTCATGCCGCTGCTCGGATGGGCACTGGGGCAGAGTGCCGCTCATCTGGTCACCAGCATCGACCACTGGATCGCCTTCATCCTGCTTGCCGGGATCGGCGGGAAGATGCTCTATGAGGGCATCAACCCCGACCGGGAGGAATCCTCCTCCACGAAGGACCCGTTCGACATCAAGCTGCTGCTCATGCTGGCAGTCGCGACCAGCATCGATGCGGCAGCGGTCGGGATCAGCTTCTCCTGTCTCTGTATCGATATCACCCTGCCTCTGGTGATCATCGGTGTCACCACCTTCTTCATCTCCCTTGCCGGGGTCTATCTGGGAAGGCAGGGGAACCGGATGATCGGGACCAAGGCAGAGATCCTCGGAGGGGTCGCTCTGATCTCCATCGGAGGGAAGATCCTCATAGAACATCTCTATTGAAGCAGACGGTTCATCTCTGAGCGCCTGCGCTGCTACTCGATCGTCAGCGTCAGCCTATGATCTTCGGTAGAGTCTTCAGAAAAATCGGTACGTCCTGTCACCGTATAGGTATGGCCACTCTGCAGGCCGGTGAGAATGAAATTCTGTGCAACGTGCCAGCGTGACCAGCCCATGTTGATCTCATACTCTTCTCCTCCGGTCACCGCGATCCCCTCCCCCTCATCTGACTGATCTTTGAAGCTGATGTGAAAGGTGGTAGTCGCAGCAGCCGTCTCTGCTGCACTCTGAGTCCAATACCCCATGGATCCCTTTCTTCCCCGGGTCATCACGATCGTGAGGGCTTCCCGTACTGAGAGGGTCTTCTCTGCTGTGGTCTCTTCCCCTTCGAACTGGGACCAGAAGTAGAAGGTATCATCCCTCCCTCCTAACAGATCACATCCGCTGAACATACAGCTGATAAGGAATATCACCCCTGCCAGCATCCATAGTCGCACTCCTGTTCTGCTCATCCTATCTCCTTTCGGCCGGCAGATCCTCATTTTTTTTACTGCTAACCTGATCAATCATATACCATTATCATCATATGCTCAATGAAGACACAGCAACCACCGTGATGCATAGTATACCCCAGCGCTCTATTGCATCGCATCGGTTTTCGGCATAGAGTGTCTCCATAACATAAGGAATCAACTATGAACAGAAAGACTTCCGGAGGGGTCATCCTCCTCTCATTCATCGCCTTCATCAGTCTCGGTCTTCCCGATGGGCTGCTGGGTGTTGCCTGGCCATCGATCAGGCGCGATTTCTCCATCCCCCTTGATGCCATCGGCACCCTGCTTGCAGCGTCCACTGCCGGCTATATCCTCTCGAGCTTCTTCAGCGGAGTACTCGTCAGGTTCATGGGAATCGGCAGGCTGCTCAGTGCCAGCTGTGCGATCACCGCTGCAGCCCTCATCGGGTATACGGTCACACCGCTATGGGCTCTGATCCCCATCCTGGGATTCTGTGCCGGCGTGGGAGCCGGTGCGATCGATGCCGGACTGAACACCTATGTGGCAAACAACTTCGGAGAGGGCTTGATGCAGTGGCTGCATGCCAGTTTCGGGGTGGGTATCACCCTGGGACCGCTGATCATGACGCTCGGGCTAGCTGTCACCGGTGCCTGGCGAACCGGCTACCTGCTCACCGGGGCTGCGCAGCTGATCCTGGCCGTCGGGTTCATCCTCAGCCGCAGGCTCTGGGAGCTGCCTGAACCTGAACCTGAGCAGCTGCACCCACCAGAGGTGTCACTGACATCAGCACCGCTGAGGAAGACCCTCACCTGCGGCGGGGCATGGACGAGTATCTTCATGTTCCTGGTCTATACCGGGATCGAAGTCTCTATCGGCCTGTGGACCTATACGCTGCTCACAGAGTCCCGGAATCTTGAACCGTCGATCGCAGGCCTGCTCACCGGAGGATTCTGGGGTATGTTCACGATCGGCAGGATCGCTGCGGGACTCTATACACGGAAGGTGAAGGTGCATACGCTGCTGACCGGCAGCATCCTGCTGGCTTTGAGCGGAGCGGTGGTGCTGATCGTGGCCCCATCGGCATGGATGAGCGTAGCGGGTATCGTCCTCATGGGGTTCGCCATCGCCCCGATCTTCCCGTCCATGGTCTCCACGACAGCCATGAGGGTGGGCAGGGAACATGTGAACAACACGATCGGTATGCAGATAGCAGGTGCCGGCATCGGTGCTGCCACTCTGCCGACCCTTGCTGGGACGATCGCAAGGGTGTGGACCCTGGAAGCTGTTCCCTGGTTCATCGCAGGGAACATCCTCACGCTTCTGGTCATACAGCTGCTGGTTCAGAGACGACAGCTCAGCCGGTAGCGCAGCCCGGCCCTGATACCGTACTCCTGCCCTGAGCGGTACGCCTGATCACGATCTGGGTTGCTATACGATCATGCAGAGCTCCCACATGGGAGATGACACCGATCATCTTCCCATGCTGCTGGAGTCCTGCAAGAGCTTCCAGCGAGGATTCGAGGGCCTCTTCATCAAGCGTACCGAACCCCTCATCAAGAAAGAGCGAGTCCACCTGTACGCTGCTGCTGGCCATCTGCGACAGCCCGAGGGCAAGGGCGAGGCTCACCAGGAAACTCTCTCCTCCTGAGAGATTCTTCGTGGACCGGACCTCTCCTGCCTGATAACTGTCGATCACGTTGAGTTCCAGCGGCAGCTGTGTATCTCTGATCAGCAGATACCTGTCTGTCAGCCGCTGCAGCTGCCGGTTCGCATGTGAGACCATCAGTTCGAAGGTCACGCCCTGTGCGAAGTTCCTGTACTTCTTCCCGTCAGAGGATCCGATCAGCTCATGGAGATGATCCCATGACCTGCAGATCTCCTGCTGGCGTGCGATCCTGCCGCTCAGTTCCTGAAGCTGTGTCTGAGCCTCTCTGAAGGCTTTCAGCTGCTGGTCGACAGCTCCTGCACTCTGGGTCAGCGTTCGGATCTCCTCTTCAAGCTCACCCCGGGTCTCCTTCAGTTCCTCATGGGATCTCTCGGTCAGCCTCAGGGAGCGCTTCTGTTCGAGCCTGCTGTGTACATCAGAGGACCGAACCTGCAGGGTATGGATCTTCTGATCGAGGTCCCGTGACTCGGCCTGCAGGGACTCGAGAACAGCAGTATCGATCAGGCTTGCGGTGAAGTGCCGCTCATCGGTGAACCCGGAGGTCTGCAGATGCATGAGGAACTGCCCTTCAAGCTCCTCTAGCAGCCCTTCGAGGTCGATCTGCTGCTTCTCAAGCAGCATCTTCTGCTCCTGGAGTGCTTCCAGTTCATAGCCTATCTTGCTGAGCCGATCCTTGAGTGTATCCCGTTCGGCTGTATGTTCTGCAAGATCCGCATCGAGTTCCTCGACTGCAGCTTCGGTGCTCCTGTCTCCGAAGAGTTCTGTTCTGTGCTGCTCATCTGCGGTACGGCTGTCGGCGATCTCCTCACGGGAGTGCTTGAGCTGTACGGTCTGCTCCTTCAGCGTCCCTTCCTTGCCCAGCTCTTCTGCTTCCTTCTGCTGATGCTCAACCTTCTTTCTGTTCAATTCCGTCTCGCTGCCGCTGAGCTCCTTCCAGTGTTTTACCCGGTCGAGCACTTCAGTACACAGCGCCTGGGGATCATTGATCCCAGATGTGAACCTGAAGGGTTCCATACTATCCTGCAGCTGCTCGATCAGGGAGTTCTCCTGTATGTCTGTCAGGGTACGTTCTTCCTCAAGGCGCTTGAGTTCAGCCTGTACCGCTGAGAGCTCTGCTGCACCGCGCTCACGTTCTGATACTGCCCGTGCTGCTGAGAGCTCCAGGGTATGGAAGGCCTTCTCCTGCCGGGCTGTCTCCTCACCAAGCTGATCGGCAGTCTCAAGGAACCGTCTCAGATCCTCCAGCTGCCGTTCCACCTCATCGAGGGCAGGGATGTTCCCTGCGGCATAGGGGTGCTCCAGCGCCCCGCACAGCGGACAGGGAATCCCGTCCTCAAGGCGGCTACGCTCCTCCTCCAGACTCTGGATCCTACTGCGCAGCTCCCGTTCTGTCCTCAGATGTTCATACTCATTCCGATACTCTTTGATCGCCCTTCCCTGCAGATGATCATCCAACCGTGCAACAGCTGCTGCCTGTGCGCTTTCTGCACCAGAGAGCTTCTGGATCGCTGCCTCTGCAGCCGCTTCGGCCTGTTCATACTGCTTCTGCACTTTTGCACACGTCCGATCCTGTTTTGTGCAGGATGCAGTGAGCTGCTCTCTTCGACTGCGGCACTGCTGAAGCTGTTCAGCTTGTGCCGTGATCGTTCCGGCAGCAGAGAGGAGTTCCGGTTCGTTCGGATGGGTACTTCGATAGGCTTCTATCTCCGCGAGCTGCTGATCGAGGGCACTGATGGCCTCCTGAGCTGCACGCTTGCGCATCGAGCACTGATCGAGCTGCTTCTGAGCCGTATCGTGCTGTTCTCCGAGCTCCTGGACCCTGAGACCTTTCTGTCTGATCTGCTGATCGAGTCCACGTACTTCGCTGATGACTTCCAGAGTCTGCTTCTGATGCTCTCTGCACTGCGTGAGAGCCTCTTGCGACCTCTTCAGATCAGCAGAGGTGCTCTGCTGCAGTCGGTTCAGCTCTTCGGTCCTCACACGGTTCTCAGCTCTCGCAGAACCATTCTCAGTGTTCTGCTGCCGTGCAGCCTGCAGTCTCACATACTCCCCTTCACGCCCGAGAGCCGCCTGAGCTGCCTTCACCTGCTCACGCTTCGGTTCGAAGGCCGCACTCTCTGAAGCAAGCCGCTGCTGTGCCTCCTTGAGCTCACCAGCCTCCTGCCCCAGCTGTGAGAGCTCGGTGAGCCAGCTGATCTCAGCAGTACACTGCCCGAGCAGCTGTTCCTTCTGCTCCCGCTCCTCTTCACTGCTTCGCAGCTGCAGCTGCAGCTGCGATACCTCCTCCTCGGTGAGCATGAGGACCCCTCGGGCTTCAGCTCTGAGATTCTCGAGTTCCTGCTTCTGTGCACGGCTGTGCTCATGGACCAGCTTGGAGATATCGCTGTAGATCTCGGTACCGGTGATCTGCTCCAAAACCGGTGCACGATCATTGGGAGAGGCCTGCAGGAATGCTGCGAAACTCCCCTGAGCCAGCAGCATGGACCGGGTGAACCGCTCGAAGGTCATACCGGTCTTCTCTTCGATCAGACTTCCCACCTCTTTGATCTGGGAGGCGAGGACCGTACCGTCATCAGTCTGTGAGAGTTCATGCTTCGCAGGAAGCAGATTCCCATCGGCTTTCCTTCGGGCTCTGTGCTGACTCCAGTGAGCGGTGAACCTCCCGCCGGCGGTCCTGAAGGTGACTTCGGCAAAACAGTCCCCGGTCATCCGTGACATGATCTCGTTGCTTGCGGCATTCACCCGCGGCAGGCGCGGGGTCCGTCCGTAGAGGGCAAGACAGATCGCATCGAGGATCGTGGTCTTCCCGGAACCGGTAGGTCCGGTGATCGCGAAGATCCCGTCTGAGAGATAGGACTCATGGGTGAGGTCAATAGTCCAGGTCCCGTAGAGGGAGTTCAGGTTTCTGAATCGTACAGTGAGGATCTTCATGGGACCACCTGTCATTCTGCTCGTACGTCGTGTTCTTCGAGTTCCCGCAGCACCTGCCGATAGGCGGTGATCAGAGCGGGACGTTCCTCCTGCGTGATCTGATGTGCATCCATGCACTTGGTGAACAGATCCAGCGGGTTGATATCATCAAGGGTGAGGGCCTCATCTCCGGGATCGATGATCCGGTCCACGATCCGCTGATTCTGTATGCGCAGGACCTTCAGGTCACTGCCTTCAGCAGCTTCCTGTATGTGCTGCTGCAGCTCACTTGCGATGGACTCCCCACTGTAGATGATCTCCAGATAGGCACTGCTGCCGGCGCTCTTCAGTGCGGTGATCCTGCCGATGATCTCTTCGATCGTCCCCGATATTCGCTCAAGAGACTGGAAGACAGGGACCTCCAGCCGATCGACCTGAGGGGTATGCCCATCGAAGGCGATGATCAGGACCTCTTTCACCGTCCCGGCTTCACCGAAACCCATGGGTATCGGGGAGCCGCTGTAGCGTATGGTCTCCTCGCCCCCTACCCGCTGCGGTACATGCAGATGGCCCAGAGCGGTGTAGTCGAAGATCTCTGAGAAGAGGTCTCTGCCCACATGGGCAAGGGAGCCCACATAGAGTTCACGCACCCCGTCTCCGGTGACACTCCTGCCGCCTGCAGTGAACAGATGCCCCATGGCGACCACCGGGACCTCACCGGTCCGGGTACGGGCCTCGGCCGCAGCTTCAGCGACCATGCGGTAGTGCTCCTGTATTCCCCTGATCAGTTTCGCATCCTTATCCTCTGCACTCTCTCCCGTCTCGACCTGCCGCAGATCGCGGTCTCGAAGATAGGGTACCGCACAGATGATCGCCTCGGGTTCCCCCTGCAGGTCGTTGAGTATGATCACCTCATCTGAGATCGTAGGCGGCACACTCCCGACGACATGGATCGCCATCGATCTCAGCAGCTCCTTCGGAGCATCAAGGAAGGTGGGTGAGTCATGATTCCCTGCCGTTATGACCACGTGTCTGCAGGAGGAGGATGAGATCCGTGAGAGAAAGCTGTAGTAGAGGCTCATCGAGCGGTTACTCGGGGTGGTGGTATCGAAGATGTCACCGGGAACGAGCAGCGCATCGATCCGTTCACGTTCAACGATCTGTACGAGCCAGTCCAGAAATGCCGCGAACTCATCATACCGCCGCTGTCCATAGAGCGTCTTGCCGATATGCCAGTCTGATGTATGGAGAAATCTCATAGGTTCCTACCTCTCTGTTTCGTGGAGACCTGCTGCAGAACATCCGGGACACAGCCCCGAATTCCCTGTGTTTCCTATGGCAGCACGATCAGTATGCAGAAGGGACTCCTGATGAGTGATCCTCAGGAGTCCCTTCTCACCGTTCAGCCCCTTGAGCTTCTACGGCTGATAGGATAATCCGAGGGCTACGCTCAGAGCACGGCCCGAGGCATCGAACACGTCAAGACCGCGTACATCAGAGCTCAGATAGAGCCCATCACCAAGGCGTACCGGCAGCAGACGGAACCCCACATTCAGCATCCCTCGATTGCCGGCATTCGCGACACTGGGGCTTACCGAATAGGAGAAGTTACCGTAATCAAGGACGAAGTCCACCTGACCGTTCAGGTACTTCTTCAGCAGGGGCGTCTGGAAGCCCATACCGAAATCGATATTCGAATCCAGCGGACCATCGATGGTGTACCCGAGCAGGACCGTGGTCTTTGCCGGCCAGTCGATGAACGTGCTGGTGAAGGTGGAGACGCCGTAGATCTGTACCGCAGGATCGATCCCCGCTGTCACATCCAGCAGCTGCCCGTTGAAACCGATGGCCAGAGAACTTCCGCCGTTCCTGGTGAATCGCCACTTACCGTTGAGCAGCAGATCAAGGCCGGTCCCGGAGATCTCCGCGGCGATCGCGATCTCAGCCTGCTTATCAAGCCCGATCTGCAGATACGGCATATGACTGACACTCCCTCCGAACATCGCGGAATACCCGGTCGTCACCGTCGTATCGCTGCCGTTCCATGCGGGTTCCGCGCTGGGAACGACGATGTAGCCGTTGACTCCCTGGATCGTGTTGTTCCCGCTTGCCGTGCCTGTAGCAAGCAGAGGCAGTGCTGCACTGAGCAGCATGCTCACGCTAAGCAGAAGTACCGCTGTCAGTGTGATCTTCCCTTTCATGTTGAACCCTCCTGAGATATACTGTAACAGTGTTTTTACAAGATACTATGTAGATAGTACTCTATCAAGTACTGTGCTCATGTTTTGAAAAAAGCATTTGACTTTTTCATTTATTTTATTATTTTAGTAAGGTATTCACCGATATGAGAGACATCATACCAAACACAGACCAATAAGGGGAACAAAGCATGGAACATCTGACTCTGGAGACATTCAAAGAAAAAGTATTCGACTGGGAAGCAAGCAAGGAATGGAAATTCGCAGGGGATAAGCCCTGTATCATAGATTTTTATGCAGACTGGTGCGGACCATGCAAGATGGTCGCTCCTGTGCTCGAAGAGCTTGCCGCAGACTATGAGGGAAAGATCGATATCTACAAGATCGACACTGAAGATCAGCAGCAGCTCGCCTCCATGTTCGAAGTACGCAGTATTCCGACGATCCTGTTCGTCCCGATGGAAGGACAGCCTCAGGCAGCGATGGGTGCTCTGCCGAAACAGAGTTTCGAGCAGGCGATCGCCGACATCCTGCTGAAGTAACCACACATGCTCTCTGCCAGACGCCGCTGCCTGCGGCACAGCACTGAAGGCTCCGTTACGACGGAGCCTTCAGTGTGTCAGGGATCAGAGATCACCCTCTTTCGGGACGATGCAGATGAAGACGAAGGCATCACTGCCGTCGTTCCTGAGCTGGTGCTCTGAAGAACTGTCGACATAGGCTGTGGCCCCTGCAGTCAGGGGATACTCCTGACCATCTGCGAACAGCACACCCTCCCCCTCTACCGCATAGATGATATGAGGCCAGGGGTGATCATGTCTGGGGGTATACCCACCCGCTTCGAGGGTGAACATGCGCATGACATAGTCAGCCCATCCCTGCTGCTGCCCTATGAGCACCTGCTTGGTGACCCCTTTGAGCACTGGTGCGTCCAGCACCTTCTTCTCGATTTCATCTCTATGTGATACAAACATATGATTCACTCCTTCTATTGACTTCGTATTGAGGAATATACCATTTTTTCCTTCAGAAGACTATCATAATCTTGACAGCATGATCGCTGGATGTTTATATATACTTATAGGCATTTAGTATTTGTAAACAACGAGGGGCTGCATGGCAGAGCGAAAGGGGACCGCGTACCGATTCGGTGAGAAGATCCGACGCATCAGGGAACGACAGAAGATCACACTCAGGACGCTCTCGGATGCAATCGGAGTGAGCAGCAGTCTGCTCTCACAGATCGAGAACAACCATGTCTCCCCCTCGATGGATACACTGCTTGCGATCACCGATGAGCTGCAGATCGATCCTGAATACCTGTTCAGGGACTACCGTAAACCCAGACAGGTGAAGATCGTCCATAAAGAGGATCGAAACCGCATGATGCTCGAACAGGTGAGCTATGCCCAGCTCTCACCGCCGGTAGATGCCCGGGAGGACTTTGCCTTCGAGGTACTTGAACTCTCGATCGATGCAGGCGGGAGCCGAGGCAGTGAACAGTTCGGACATCCCGGCAGGGAGATGGGCATCATCCTCGAAGGTGAGGCTTCCCTGGCCTATGGATCGAAGACCTATACCCTTGGGACCGAAGATAGTGTATCCTTCTCCTCACGGGTACCGCACACGCTGCATAACAGCGGTGAGAAGACCCTCAAGGCTATCTGGATCGTCTCACCCCCGAGAATATTCTCAGGGGAGTGACGACTCATACCGAACTGACGCATGGAGGACATGCAGAGAAATAAGGAGCAGAAATGGGAAAGACATCAGCACAGAAGATCTTCGCAGCACACCTGATAGATACTCAGGGCGAAGATATCAGTATTCTTTCACTGGACAGGGTGTTCTGTCATGAGATCACCACGCCTATCGCCATCAATGACCTGATCGAACGCGGGAAAGACCGCGTCTTTGATGCAGACAAGATCAAGGCGGTCATCGACCATGTCACTCCGGCGAAGGACTCGAAGACCGCCGAGCAGGGAAAGATCATGAGAGACTGGGCCCGCAGACAGGGGATCCGGGACTTCTTCGATATCGGAGAGAACGGAGTGTGTCATGCCCTGTTCCCCGAGAAGGGATTCGTCCGACCGGGATTCACCGTGATCATGGGAGATTCCCATACCTGTACCCACGGCGCTTTCTGCGCATTCGCCGCAGGAGTGGGAACGACCGACCTGGAAGTCGGGATCCTCAAGGGAGTCTGCAGCTTCAAGACCCCTGAAACGCTCAAGATCACCGTCAGCGGGACCCTCAGGAAGGGAGTCTATGCCAAGGATGTGATCCTGGCGATCATCGCCAGACTCGGGGTGAACGGTGCTACGAACCGTGTCATCGAATTCACCGGGGAGGTGATCGACAGCTTCTCCATGGAAGAACGCATGACCTTGTGTAATATGGCCATCGAAGCAGGCGGGACCTCAGGGATCTGTTATCCCGATATGACCACCGTCGATTATCTCTGGGAATTCATCAAAGATGACTATACCGACAAAGAGGCAGCCCTTGCGGACTATATCCGATGGAAGGCCGATGATGATGCACAGTATGCTGATACGGTGACGATCGACGTCTCTGATCTCGTCCCGGTGAGCACCTTCGGGTACAAGCCCGATCAGGTCCGTCCCATCGACGAATTCGATTCGACACCTGTCGATCAGGTCTATATCGGCAGCTGCACGAACGGCAGGATCGAAGACCTCAGAGCTGCGGCAGCCGTGCTCAAAGGCGGGAAGATCGCAGACGGGGTACGGGGTGTACTCTCCCCGGCAACACCGGATGTCTACAGGCAGGCCATGAAAGAGGGACTGATCGAGATCTTCATGGATGCAGGATTCTGTATCACCAATCCCACATGCGGAGCATGCCTGGGTATGAGCAACGGGGTCCTGGCAAGCGGTGAAGTATGTGCTTCGACCACGAACCGGAACTTCAACGGTCGTATGGGAAAAGGCGGCATGGTCCACCTGATGAGCCCTGCCTCGGCAGCAGCGACCGCATTGACCGGAGTACTCACGAGTGCTCCACAGGATAAGGGGGAATAACATGGGAGCTACACACGAGACATTCAGCGGGAAGGTCCTGTTTCTCGATCGGGATGACATCAACACAGACGAGATCATACCGGCTAAATATCTTACGGAGATCACCAAGACAGCACTGAAGCCCTATCTGCTTGAAGACCTGAAGCTCGAGGGGTTCGACCCGGCACGGGACATCAGCGATACACAGGTGATCGTCACCCGCAGTAATTTCGGCTGCGGCTCATCACGGGAGCATGCACCCTGGGCACTGGAAGTGAACGGGATCAATCTGGTCATAGCACAGGACTTCTCAAGGATCTTCCGTCAGAACATGTACAACTGCGGGATGATGGCCGTGGAGCTCTCAGCGGAGCAGATCGAACAGCTCTTCTCCCGGTTCTCTCAAGGCCCCTGCACACTCAGAACCGATCTTGCAGCCATGACCTTCACCTTCTCATCAACCGGCAGAGAGTCCCTCACCCTGCCCTTCAGCATCTCAGGGTTCGACAGGACCCTCGTCGAGGCAGGGGGCTGGGTGGAATTCGCAGACAGCAGCTACTAGCAGTCAGCTTCACCGTAGATCTGCATACTCGATACCAGAGGCCCCCGCCGTTCCCCGGCGGGGTCCTCTGGTATCAGACCGTGGCGATCACATGGTCCTGCAGCAGTGCCCGGAGTTCCTCGATCCGGTAGGGTTTACCGATACTCCCGGTGAACCCGTAGTAACGGGGATCGGACATGACCGGATCATTGGAATACCCGCTTGAGACGAAGACCGGCAGCTCAGGGAAGATGTCCCTGATGATACCGATGGTCTGTGCACCACCGACCCCTCCGGGTATCGTCAGATCCAGGATCGCACAGCACAGCGTATCACCACGCCCAAGGGCTCGTCTACAGGCATCTTCCGCATCAGCCCCATCGGTGATCACCAGCGTATCGAAACCCATCCGACCCAATGCCTCACTGAGCAGCTTCCCGATCACCTGCTCATCATCAAGGACCAGGATGGTACCCGACCCGGTGAAGATCTCCCCGGAGTGCCTGGTACGAGCCGCAGGTTCTGCCGCGTTGACCGCACGCGGCAGATAGACCGTGAACGTACTCCCCTGCTCTGGGATGGAATGCACTTCGATCGTACCGTGATGCCGTGTGACGATCGAATAGCAGGTAGAGAGTCCCAGTCCGGAGCCGGAGACCTTGGTCGTGTAGAACGGATCGAAGATGTTCCTGAGCACGGAGGGGGTCATCCCGACACCGCTGTCAGAGACAGTGAGTGCAACATAAGAACCCTGACTGAGGTTCGGGAACTGGTGCTCCTCTACCTGACGGTTCTCCAGATGTATGGTGATATTCCCGCCATCGGGCATCGCCTGCTTGGCATTGAGTACCAGATTATCGACCACCTGTCCGATCTGCTGGACATCGATGGCACAGGGCCACACATCGGGTTCGATGCCTATGGTGCTGCTCACGTTCGCCCCGGCAAGCGCGAAGGAGACCCAGTCTGTCAAGTGCTCTGACAGGAGGACCGTCGCACGAACCGGCTCTCCACCCTTGGAGAATGTCAGCAGCTGGTGTGTGAGGCTGCGGGCCCGTTCATAGGAGCCCAGGGCCGCATCAAGCTGTGAGATGACCTGCTGATCATCGGAGGAGACCCGTGCAAGCTCGATATAGCCGAACAGTCCGACAAGCAGGTTGTTGAAATCATGGGCAAGCCCGCCGGCAAGGATCCCGAGTGATTCCAGTTTGTCCTGTCGCTGCAGTCGATCCTGATAGGCAATTTCACCGGTCATGTCACTGAGGATCAGCACGACACCGATGACTTCCCCGCCCGAATCGCGAAGCGGCGCTGCATGTTCGGAGATCACATGGTCCTTCCCGTCTGCGAGGGTCAGGACCAGACGATCTGAATACTCTTGGCTGGAACCCGATGCTATGATCGTTCTCACCGGATCCGGCATCACCAGATCACCCCGGTCGTGTGCATAGAGGACCTGCTCAAGCGTTCTGCCTACAGCCTCTGCCGATGATACTCCCAGCAGGATCTCTGCAGCACGATTGATCAGCAGGATCATCCCACTGGTATCGGTTGCGATCACACCGTCAGTGATGCTCCTGAGCGTCACTGCCAGACGCTCCTTCTCCTCTTCGATCTCACGCGTCCTCTCTCCGATCTCCTGCTCCAATCGGACGTTGTACTCCATCTGGGATGCCATATCCGCTTTCTGCCGTCGTGCACGGGCAAAGGCAAGACCCGATATGGTCCCTGCAGCTCCGATGAGCAGCAGGGTATAGAGCACATAGGCTCCGGTACTCTTCCATGGGGGAGGGAGCACCGTTACCTGCAGTGTCGTCTCATGGGGACTCCAGGAGCCATCAGATCTCAGTGCCTGCACCTTCAGCACGTACTCCCCCGGCGGCAGGCTGGTATAACTCCCGTAGTTTCTCGCATCACTGTACTTCCATTCCTCATCGAACCCCTCGAGTCTATAGGCATAGGAGGTGCTGAACGGTGAGAGGTACTGCAGATCTGAGAACTCGAACTCGAAGAACGAATCATCATGCGTGAGGGTGATCTGATCGATCAGATAGGGAGGGGTCTCGAGAGATACCGGCTGTCCCATGACCCTGATATCAGTGAAGACCACCTCTGAAGGGACCTCCTGCAGATCTGAGAAGTCAGGGTCAATGGCGACCACCCCTTCGGCGCTGCCGAACAGCAGCCGGCCGTCTGTGAGAGCGGCACTGCCCAAAGACATCTCCATGGCCGGGAACCCCTGTGACTTGTCAAGTCGTCTGAAGGTCCGGGTCTCAGGAGCATAGACGGTGATACCGAATCTGGTACTGATCCAGACACTCCCATTCCCGTCATCGATGATACCGAGCACGTTGTTATCTGAGAGACCATCTTCACGGGTCATATGCGAGAACCGATCCTGCTCAGGGTCGTAGGTGTTGACCCCGCCGCCGGAGGTACCGATCCACAGGAGGTCGCGGGTGTCTTCATAGAGTGCGTAGATATTGTGAGAACTCAGAGAGTTCGGGTCATCCATATCGTGATAATAGGTCCTGAACGAATCACTCTGCCTCAGGTAGCGGTTCAATCCGTTATTGGTCCCGATCCAGACCGTACCGTCTCTGGTACAGAGGATGTTCCGTACCAGATTGTCACTCAGGCTCTCCTGATCATCAGGATCTGCTCCGTAATGGGTATAGCTGTCTGTGAGAGGATCATACCTGAACACTCCATAGGTATAGGTCCCATACCAGATCATGCCCTCCTGATCGATATCCATGGCGGTGATGATGGTCCCGAGCACATCAGAGTTGCCTGAGGGGGACTGCCCATCCATGCTGCGAGCGAAGGTCCCTGTCTGCGGGAGATAGGTGTTGAGACCGGCGTTGGTGCCGATGTGGACCCGCCCATCTGCATCCTCAGTGATGAAATTCACGATGTCATTGCTCAGGGAACCGGGATCCGATTCGTCATGCACGAAGTGCTCGAATCGTCCGGTGACTGGATCATACCGATCCACCCCCTGATTATAGATACTGATCCAGACTGCCCCGGTGGAGTCCTGATAGATCGAATTGATCTTCCCCTGAGCGATGGATGCATCGGATTCCGAAGTATGCTTCCATAGTTCGAAGTGTTCCCAGCCGGGTATGATGCGGTTGAGTCCTCCCCCGTTCGTCCCTACCCAGATGATCCCCGTCTTATCCTTGTAGAGCGAGTAGACCGTATCATTCGATAAGGGATTGGCACCTTCATCATCAGATTTGTAGATCCGGTATGCCCCGGTCTCGGGAGTGAAGTCGATCAGACCGCCTCCAAAGCTCGCCGCCCACAGGGTCTGCTGATCGAACAGCAGCTTATACATGCGGTTCTCTTCAAGATGATAGTTCTTCGCCTCCCCGGTCTCCGGATCGAAGCGCGTGATACCGCTGCCCCACAGTCCGAGCCACAGCGTACCGTCATCCCCCTCTTCGATATCCATCACATAGTCCGAGGCCAGGGTACGGGGGTCCTCACTGTCTGCCTGGTATCTGATGAAGCTGTCCGTATCACGGTCATACCGCGCCAGCCCGTTGTAGGTACCGAACCACAGACGGCCGCTGCTGTCAAGACAGATATCACGGATCACCACATCGCTGATACTGCCGGTATCGGTATCGTCATACCGGTAGACCTGGAAGGTCCCGCTCTGCTCATCGAGGCGGTTGAGCCCGTCAAGGGTCCCCACCCAGAGCTGCCCGTCGGAATCTCTGCTGATCGCTACGACCACATTGCTGCTGAGACTTCCCGGGACAGAGGCATCGGCGGTGTAGCTGGTGAATCGCTGTGACAGCAGATCGAAGTGGACCAGTCCCCCGTAGGTACCTATCCAGAGGGAGTCATCAGCATCAAGATACATCGTCTGTATGAGATTGTGCGGCAGGGAGTCCTGCTGAAAGGGTTCATTCTGGAAGATATCGAAGCTATACCCGTCAAAGCGGTTCAATCCATTCTGCGTACCGAACCACATGAATCCATATTGATCCTGGACGATACTCGAGACCGAGGAGCTGGACATGCCCTGCTCATACCCGAGGTAATCGAAGTTGGGGGCGTTCGGCATCCCGGCTGCAAGATGCGTGAGCGTGACCATCGCGACAAGGATCACCGATACTGCTGTTCTGCCTCTACTTTTTTTCATTGGGCCCCCGCATCGTTTTCTGTTCTGTCATCAAGTATACCACAGCCCTGCACATACTTCATACTGTTTCAGTAATATATAGGTCTGAGGACTTCAGATATACCATCGCTTATGCATCAGTCCCTGTTCTTCCCAGTGTATCCGGTCGGGAGAATCCTCAGCAAAGAGGCGGATCATCCGCTTGGAGACCAGAAACATGATCTTCTGCATCAGATAGGGCCTGTGAACCTTTCCGGAGGCCAGATCCCGTGCGAAGCCTGCACTGATTCGGCTGATCTTCCGCTCCAGTCGTGCGCGGCGCACGGGTGGCATATCATCCCAGGATTCTGCATGCATGATGATCCCGATGCGATATACCCGATTGACTCCCCAGAACCGCAGGACCCGATCCATCGTATCGAGACACCGCCGGAGTCCGGCTCCTGCTGTGGTAGAGACGATCAGGGCCTTCTTACTGAACATCTCCGCCCTGCTGCGGTGATTGAGAAACAGATAGGCTCCATGATCGAGAAAGTTCTTCATACAACCGCTCACCGACATCACATAGACCGGGGATGAGAGGATCAGTCCGTCTGCATCACACATGGCTTCGACGATCTGCTGCATCTGATCGGCATGGGGACAGGCCGTCTCACCTGTGGTGATGCACTTCAGACAGCCTCTGCAGAAATCCTTCATGGCAGAGGGAAGAAAGAACTCCTGCAGGGAAAGCTCCTGATCACTGGCAGCTGAGATCTCCGAGATGCAGCGCTGTACGGTGTGAAACGTATTCTTCCTGCGGGGGCTTCCGTGTATGATCACCAGCTTCATGCTTACTCTCCCTGTGACAAAGACGACCGATACTGAGGGATCATACCATCTACCATGGCATCATGGAAAGAAGTTTTTTGTAGAATCATGCCATCGGACGTTGACCAAACAGGTTCTTCTGCGTAAGGTCAGACCATGACTACCAAGCATGACACAAAGGGAAGGATCATCACTCGCAAGACATTGAACCGGTCCATGGCGTATAGCCTCATCGGCGGCGGTTTCGGCAGTGTCTGGTTCCTCTTCACATCACCGCAGCAGCTGCTGATCCTTCTGGTCAAGAACTATCTCGGCGCGAGTTCCTCTGAACTCGGCCTCTTTCTCGGGATCATGAACATCATCAGCGTCTTCCACCTCGCTGCGATAGCCATCTATGCCTACCGCAGGACGATCAAGCCCTTCTGGCTGACGATCAGCTTCATCCACCGATCGCTCACCTTCCTGCTCGCTGCTGCATCCTTCTATGCCGCAGCAGGGGGCAGCAGGCGTATCGCACTCACGGTGGTCATGATCACCTCGGTACTGACCTTCGTGCTGGGGAACATGGCAGGTTCGGGCTGGTGGGCATGGATCAATCAGATCGTACCGAACAACCGCAGGTCCACCTATTTCGGGCAGCGCTCCGCGGTGGCTCAGGCCACCAATGTCATCGCCTTCTTCACAGCCACGATCATGATCGATGTCTTCACGCAGCAGATCTTCCTGGTCTTCGGCATCATATATCTGGTTGCAGGTGTGTTCGGCATCGCCGAATCATCACTGCACATACCCATCCCGGAACCGACCTCCGCGCAGGCGAACAAGGTCCCCTTCAAGGTCTCTTCGTTCTTCCAGCCGTTCAGAAACCGGAACTTCAGGACTCTGTGTATCGTCGCCGGGGTCTCGATGATGGGGATCAGCATCTCAGCACCGTTCTTCGTACCCATGATCACCGATCCCTCTGAGATCGGTGCTCCGACGATCTGGCTCGGGATCATGTTCGCCATCTCTCAGCTCACCTGGGTGCTCATCATCCAGTTCTGGGGTACCATGATGGACCGGTTCGGCAGGAAGCCTGTGGCCATGATCGGCATGCTCTTCCCGCTGAGCTATCTCGGGTATCTGTTCCTCACCCCGCAGAACTACCACTATGTCCTGCCGGTCATCGCCCTGCTCGGCGGGGTCTTCTCACCTGCACTCTATGAAGGGCTCAACCAGGTCATGCTGTCACTGGTCCCGCAGAAGAATCAGACAGCCTATATCGCCTGGTACTGGGCACTTCTCGGTATCATACAGGGACTGGGACCGATCATCGGTGGATACCTGCTGCAGGTCACCGGATCGATCTCAGTACTGGTGATCAGCACCCTGTTCATCATCTTCGTCTCGTTCATCCTGCTTGATACGGTCAAGACCGGCAAAGAACTGAAATTCACCCGTCTGGTCTCGACCCTCTCCTCGCCCAACATCATCAAGGCCTATATGAACATGCCGGTCATCGCCCGCTCTGCCGACAAGACCAAGGTCGGCAATGCGCTCAAGACGATGAGATCCTCTCAGGGGTCCCTTGCCCTCGATGAGATCCTCATCCGTCTGGAAGATCCTGATGATGAGGTCAGAGAGGAGGCCGTGAAGGCTCTGGGAAGGATAGGAGGTCCTGAGGTCGAGGATGTTCTGATCGCTCACATGAGTACCAGCGAGTCGATGGTCCGTACCGAATGTGCACAGGCTCTGGGCAGACTGGGTTGTGTGCGTGCGGTCCCGCCGCTGATCGATATGCTCTACAGTGATGATGAGACTCTGGTGAAGGCTGCGGCACGGGCACTGGGGAAGATCGAATCGACAGATTCCACCAAAGCCCTGCTTGCGATCATCAGAGAACCCCGCTCACTGAAGATCAAGATCACCTCAGCAGAGGGTCTGTCCGCCAAGCAGGAGCGCATCGCGATCCTGCAGGAGATCCTCTCACTCTTCGAACAGACGGAGAATCCTGTGATGCAGAAGCAGCTGATCATATCGGTGGGGAATATCATAGGGAAGCCGGGAGAGTTCTACAGCTACCTGACCGGGACCGAACAGGCACGGGAGGATGCGGTACAGAAGCTCTTCAGGGCGGTGAGCAGACACCTGAAGACCATGGAGAGGACCTCCAAGGGGCTTATCGATCATATCGTGTTCGAGACCCTGCCGGCGACGATCAGCCATTTCGAAGCCGGTGATAAGGAGGAGACCCTCAAAGGGCTCTCGAGGATCCTGATGAACCTTATCTACCGTGAGATCACACTGCAGCAGTCATCCGAGGAGCTCTCTGCAGAGCATATGCAGATGCTGGCGAAGGAAGCCCCCCGCCTCTATGCTGCATACACCCTGCTGCTCTGGTTCCAGCGTTTCTATGGTGAAGAGACATCACGTATCTCTGATAACGAGCTGCTGCTGCTCTTCTATGCACTGCGCTACTACAAGGTAGCGTTCTGAGGGAAGAAGCTCTGCGGCTCTATCGTCGGTACGAGAGTACCGGGCGCTCTTCTCCGGCATCCCATGCATCGAGGATCTCCTCATGGTGGGTCGTGATGGTCTCGATGCTCTCTGAGACGTTCATATCCTTGACTGATACACAGACGAACTTCTTCCTGATCCGCTTGATGTTCGGTCCGAACACCTTGGAGACCACCGTCTGCACCCCTTCGGATCTCAGCAGCTGCGCGATGCTCCCGGCCTTCTTCGGGTCGGCATGGACATCCTCCTCCTCTTCCGAGGTGTTGGGTATCCTGCGGAGGAACTCCGCACGGGTACCATCGACAGCGTAGAGATCATAGAAGAGCGCATCGCCAAAGTGTTTTGAGGTGAATTCAGCGCCGTCATCAGTAGCGACAGCCGCAATACAGGATTTCATACTCACTACTCCTTCAGACAGATCTTTCATGCTATGCCTGGTTCAGTTTTCCAGCTTTGTAGGCTTCATAGGCTTCTCGTACGGTCATGGAACCGGCACCGATGAAGATCTTCATCTGACTTCTCTGCAGGGCTGCTGCAGCATTGCCTCCGGGACCGTTGCCGGTGATCAGCACATCAGGGTTCATCTCGAACAGCTGCTGTGCGGTCTGGGGGCCGGCACCGTGTGCGGTCCCTGAGATGGCTCTGTTGTCGAACGAAGAGAATGTGTCCTCAGTCTCGTTGTAGACCAGGATATAATCGGCCCTGCCGAATCGGGGATCCATGGCGTCTTTCCAATCGGTACCTTTTGTGGTGAATGCTATGTTCATACTCTATGCTCCTTATTGCATACCGGCCGTCTGCTTCCTGCAGCGGCCGCATACTTCTGCTGTTCCTACTCTCCCAGGATGGTCTGTATCTGCAGCCAGCTGTCTGAGAGTGCCTCTCCAATAGGGTTATCTGATACTTCCACGATCGTCTTTCCCTCGAGCATGGCCCTGGTGAAGGCCTCATCATAGGGCAGGTCGGCGATATGGACGATCTGTTCGTTCTTCAGAAAATCATGGATCTGCGCGGCAACCTCTCCATTGAGGTCCGCTTTGTTGATGATGCAGCCGGCCGGGATCTGAAATCGTTTGACCAGCTGATAGACTCGCTGCAGGTCATGGAGCCCGGAGACGGTCGGTTCTGTGACCAGGACCACGAAGTCGGCTCCCGAAAGCGATGAGACGACCGGGCACCCGATCCCCGGGGATCCGTCGACCAGGACATACTGCTTTCCCTGCTCCTGCGCCGCCTGTTTGGCCTCGTTCTTCACCTTCGCCACCAGCTTCCCGGAGTTCTCCGCCCCGATGCCCAGTCTGGCATGCACCATGGATGCGCCGGTACGGGTCGTTGACAGATACCACTCACCGACAAGCTGATCGACCATGGAGATGGCCCCGACCGGGCAGATACGGGCACAGTACCCGCAGCCTTCACAGTCAAGGGGCGTGACGGTATACTGACCGTCCCGATAGGGGATGGCATCGTATCTGCACGCCTGAGCACATCTGCCGCAGCCGATGCATCTGCTCTGATCGATGACAGCCAGCACGCCACTGGTGAACCCCTCACTACTCACAGCCTCCGGTCTCATGAGCAGATGCATATCTGCAGCATCCACATCACAATCTGCTATCACCATCGAATCTGCTCCCAGATATGCAAGAGAGGCGGTGATCGACGTCTTGCCGGTCCCTCCCTTCCCTGAAATCACTACGATCTCTTTCATGCTTCACCCCCGTTCATCTGTCCCATGATATACTGTGAGACCTGTTCGAGCT
Organism: Spirochaetia bacterium; assembly: GCA_021736385.1. Classification (GTDB taxonomy): domain Bacteria; phylum Spirochaetota; class Spirochaetia; order CAKZLE01; family CAKZLE01; genus JAIPFY01. The sequence goes on from JAIPFY010000040.1 coordinate 27,967, forward strand.
GCTGTGCGATCTCGGGGATATGAGGATACATCAGCTCACCGTTCGAGTAGAGTTCGGCAGCCTTGCGGCTGTTCGGTATCTTCGCCAGGACTTTGATTCCCTCCCGGCTGCAGTACTCAGCCACGCCATCGTCGCCGATCCCGTGCCGATTGATCACCACAGCGAACTCCTTGCCCAGTTTCCGTGCAGTCTCGACAGCGAGACTGAGGTCATGCAGGCCGAAGGGGGTGGGTTCTGTGATCAGTATGACGATATCTGCATCTTTGATCGATTCGATCACCGGGCAGGATGTCCCGGGAGGACAGTCATAGAGTTTGATCACCTCATCCCCATAGTGCTCATCCACATGCGCGAGGGTCTGCGCTATGAGCGGGACTGCCTGTTCCTGTCCCACGTCCAATCTGCTCTCGATGAAATCGAAACCGCCGGCAGCTGAGGCTGTCAGCGTACCCATCGGAGTCGGCTGCATCGGCAGTGCATTATGCGGGCACAGCTCAGAGCAGGCATAACAGCCATGGCAGAGTTCGGGGAACACCATGATCTCTCTACCGAGTTTTATCACCGCATGGAAGTTGCAGACCTGCTGACATCTTCCACAGAGGGTGCAGGTGCTGCTCTCCCAGACCGGAACCATCCGGCTCCTCTTCTGCTCATATTTCAGTGTCTTCTCGATGAAGAGTCCTGAGTTCGGTTCTTCAACATCCAGATCCGTCAGGACGATCGCATGGTCCTGCGCAAGATAACTTGCAAGATTCGTTGAGAGGGTCGTCTTACCGGTCCCCCCCTTACCACTGGCTATAGCTACTTTCATGCTGCAGCCTCTGATTCTGTTTCGGGCATCTACTGCTCCTTTGATCGCTCTTCATACTCTCCACAGCATCGGCCATGACCGAATCCCCCTGCATGATCGATCAAGTTCGTCGATCCGCAGGACGGGCAGACCTCAAGGCTGCTGGCAACGGGGATCCTGTGCATGCATCCGCAGTCTGCACATTGGACGATATTCCCCTTGAAGTGTACGCGACCGCCTTCAATGGTCATTTCTTTCCCCTCGATGAGGAAAGAAGCTACTTTTTCATGAGCCTGCTCAATGAGCCGGGAAAATGTCGGTCGTGAGATACCCATCTCCTGTGCGGCATCCTTCTGATCCATATGCAGATGGTCAGCAAGGCGTATGGCCTCATACTCATCAAGCGAAAGGGATACCTGCTCAAGCAGGGTCCGTTTGACCCCGGTGGGTTTGAAGGAGGCATACAGCGGGGGGGTACTAACGATTCGTTCTTTTTTCGGTCTCGGCATAGTTCATCCTTATTACGTTTCGAATTATATTGAACATATGTTCATTAGTCAAGGGCTTACCTGGAGTTTCGGCTGTGAGTGATCCATCAGGGAGGTCCCTACCTGACTATAGCAGTTGCAATTTTGTGATAGTAAAAATGGTCAAAACGAACTTTTCAAGGGACTTGATCTAAAAAGCGCCATCCATATTTGGAAAAATTTCAGGAATTGTCCGATAAAGAGAATCTACTTGAACCTGCAAACCGACAATGAATTGGGAAATATGCGTTCTGAATGCTGATATGATGTGACCTTTGTCAAGAAATATTTTTGAGTCAGTTCTTCATATTTACTCTCCATTGTTAACTTCCTGACTTTTTATTACTCAAGTGCAGTAACCGGCTCTCAGAACTTCCCATTCTTAATGAATTTCAGCACATCTTCATAGGTTTTTTCGCTCTTCTCCAGAGCTGAAGCAAGCTCCTGGATCTGCAGTGCTTTCTTCCGGTCATATAGCGCTCCAAGTTCAGTGATGGCTGCATCGTACCTGGCTTTCGTCTTCTCAACCGATTCCTGTGCCTTTTTGATCTGTGCATCAATGGATGCCATTGTCTGTGTTCTAGCCATCTGCCTGCTCCTTAGTATCGATATCGTCAGTGGTGTTCCTCAGAGCTCTGCTCACAGATTGGGAAGCCTCAGCCACAGAGTCCTCGTCCAGACCAAAGGCATTCAGGATCACCTTCTGAGTCTTGGTCACAGCATGGTCCAGGCGATAGATACCATCGAACTGCCTGGACATCTCGATCTTGTCCAACTCCTTCAAGGCCGCTGGAACAGTCATGAAATTCGGTTTCTT
>JAIPFY010000041.1 GCA_021736385.1 Spirochaetia bacterium
CGGAATGGCTGCAGACGGCAGGACGGTGGTAGTCAGCTCCTACGGGGTATTCCTCTCGATGAGGGCTGTAGAAGCCATGAGGACCTTTGTCTGCTATCCCAACCTCAATGTCAAGTTCCTCTCTTCTCACGGCGGTCTGACTGCCGCCATAGACGGGGTGACCCATCAGGCTACCGAAGATATCGCGATCGTATCGACCTTTCCGAACATGAAGGTGGTCTGTCCTGCAGATACCGTCTCAGCAGCGAAGCTGTTCGATACGGCGATGCAGACCCCCGGTCCGGTCTTCACCAGGCTGATGAGAGATCCGCTGTTCGAGATCTATGATGAGGGTACCGAATTCCCTATCGGCGGATCCCATATTCTCAGAGAAGGTACAGACGCGACGATCGTGTGCTACGGAGATATGGTCTTTCAGGCGCTTGAAGCAGCACAGACACTCAGTGAGCAGGGCATCAGTGCCGAAGTCATAGACATGTATTCGATCAAGCCGATCGATAAAGCGACCTTGCTCCCATCGGTCCAGAAGACCGGGGCGGTCGTGGTGGCAGAGAACCACCAGAAGAAGAATGGACTCGGATATGCGGTCCCCCATTATCTGATGAAGCTCGATGAGGCGGTCCCGTTCGTCCATATCGGACTGGATGACCAGTTCGCCGAGAGCGGGGACTATCAGAACATCATCAGGAAGTACGGCATGTCCGCGGCCTCGATCGTTGACGGGGTGCATGAAGTGATCAGTCGTAAGAAGTGATCAGTATAGACAGATAGAGAAGGAACAGTGATATGAAACAAGTCAAGAGTGCAGTCATAACAGGATTCATCGGAAAGACTCAGGATCGGTTCAGAGCCTATAACAGCGACAGGACCCTGGAAGAGAAGTTCGCACTGCTTTCAGAGATCGATGAGATCGACGGGGTGGAGATCGTCTATCCCTATGAGGTTCCTGAGGCCTCGGTTTGCAGAGAACTGCTGGATAGATATCACCTGCAGCCTGCTTGCGTGAACGTGAATATAAAGAACGAGCCTGAGTTCATCAACGGGGGGATCACCTCTGAGGATCCTGCCATCAGAGCAAAGGCTGTATCCATGATCAAGGAAGCGAAGGATTATGCTGCTGCGGTGGGAGCTGACAGAGTACAGTGCTGTCCTCTCGGGGATGGGTATGAGTTCAGTTTTCAGTGCGAGTACGGCAGGATGTGGGATTACCTGGTCGAAGGCTTTGCCGAAGCGGCAGCCTACCGTCCAGAGATCACCCTGTACATCGAGTACAAACCCAACGAAGTGAGGGGCAAGTGTTTTATCGATTCTGCTGCGAAAGCCCTCTATCTGCTGCAGTGCATCGGCAGCGACCACGTCGGGGTGACCCTTGATTTCGGTCACTCCATGTACGGAGGGGAGACACCAGCAGAGGCTGTGAGCCTGCTCGAACACAGCCCGTATCCCTATTACATCCATATCAATGATAACGATGCCACCTGGGATTGGGACTATATGGTGGGAACCAAGCACTTTCTCGAATATGTCGAGTTCCTCTACTATCTCAAGAAATTCGGGTATTCGGGATACTTCACCTCTGATACATCCCCGACACGGCTGGATATCAAAGAGACCTTCAGAGCGAACGCCCGTTGGACCAACAGGATATGGGATCTGCTGGACCGGATGGATCTAAAGAGGCTCGAAGAGCTCATGAAGCAGGATGAGTATACCGATACCTGGAAATATCTGGAGAGGGAACTCTTCTTCCGAGGAGACAGTCATGCATAGACCTCACATTTTCGTCACAAGGACTATTCCTTCTGAGGGCATTGAACTGCTGAAGGAACACTGTACGGTCGAGGTGAGCCCTCATGACAGGCCGCTCACACGTGAGGAGCTGTTTGCCGGCGCTAAGGATGCAGATGGTATCCTGTCGCTGCTTACCGACCGGATCGATTCGGAGTTCTTCCGCCAGGCACCTGGGATACGGGGAGTCGCGAACTATGCTGTGGGGTATGACAACATCGATCTTGCAGAGGCTCTCAGGCGTGGGGTCCCGGTATCAAACACCCCAGGGGTGCTTACCGATGCCACTGCCGAGATGGCCTGGGCTCTGCTGTTCTCAGCCTGCAGACGGGTGACCGAGTCTGACCGCCTCATGAAGAGCGGTATGTGGAAGGGCTGGGGACCCATGCAGTTCATCGGGGCTGATGTCACCGGCGCAACCCTCGGTATCATCGGTGCTGGAAGGATCGGTACGGCCATGGCTCTGAAGTCACGAGGGTTCTCCATGAAGGTGCTCTATGCGGATGCCTTCAGGAACAGCACGCTTGAAGATACCCTCGGGGCACAGCAGGTCTCGGTTGAGGAACTGCTTGCACAGTCCGATTTCGTCAGTGTCCATGTCCCACTCATGGAGAGTACCAGACATCTGCTTGACAGACAGGCGTTCGGCAGCATGAAGCGAAGTGCCTATCTGATCAATACGGCAAGAGGGCCGATCATCAACGAAGCAGATCTCACAGCTGCACTTCGTGACGGGGAGATCGCCGGTGCCGGGCTGGATGTCTATGAGTTCGAGCCGAAGGCCGTAGACGGACTCTCAGAACTGCCGAACGTGGTCATGACGCCGCATACCGCATCTGCGACCATATCTTCACGGACGGGCATGGCCATGAAGGCCGCGAGCAACCTCATTGCCATGGTAACAGGGCAGAGGGCAGCTGATTGCGTGAATCCGGAAGTCTATCAGGGATAATGCTGCAGGTTCTTCTGGCAATAATCTGCAGATTATGGAACTATATATTAATCAAGGAGCGTTTTATGAAAAAAAGAAGTCTACTGGTTCTGCTGCTCGCACTGATTCTTGTCTCTTCCGTGTTCGCCCAGGGGCAACGGGAAGATGTATATCCCTCACGTGATATTACAGATATCGTGGTATGGGGTGCAGGCGGCGGTACTGATGTATGTAACCGTGTGGTGATGGCTGAGATGGCAGAGGAACTCGGGGTGAACATCAACGTCGTGAACAAGACCGGGGGAGTCTCCGGATCCATCGGTATGCTCGATGCTTTTGGGAAACCACACGACGGATACTATCTCTGCGGACTGTCAGAATCGAATGTGACCGCTGCCGTGATGGGCGGATGGGATAACAGGATGGACGTCTGGGATGTCTTCATCATCGGCGGCTCTCCTGACATCATCTCGGTAACCCCCGGAACTCCCTATCAGACGATCGAGGATCTGGTCGAAGCTGCAAAGGCTCAGCCCGGCATGATCAAGGCCGGAGCCAGCGGAGCTGGGTCCATCCACCACCTGAATCTACTTGGATTCGAGAAGGGTGCCGGTGTCGAACTGAACTTCATTCCCTATGACGGATCGAAACCTGCACAGAATGCAGCGATGTCAGGGGAGATCGATCTGGTCATCACCTCTGTCGCTGAACAGGCTCAGCTGATCAAGGGCGGGAAACTGCGTCCTCTGGCCGTACTGGTACCGGATGATTTCGATCTTGACGGTAATACCCTTCCTACAGCATTCGCTTCATACCCGGGTCTTGGTGACTACCTTCCCCACTCTCAGGCGATCGGCTTCGCTGTCGCAGCCGATGCTCCAGATCAGGTGAAACAGACTCTCTACGGTGCGTTCGACAAAGCCATGGAATCTGATGCGGTGAAAGAGTTCGGTAAGAAGAACTACTATATTCTCTCTGGTGCCAGAGGGGCAGAGGCTAATGCGATCTTCAAACAGCTTGAAGCCAACTTCGCCTATACCCTCAAGGACCTTGGAGCCAACAAGGTCGATCCTGCGACTCTGGGGATCTCCAGACCGTAGTCCTTCTACGGTGTGATCGCTACCACTGCAGAGCATATGCTCTGCAGTCAATTTCAACTCTACAGGTACCCATATGATTGAAAAAGAACAGATCAGAAAATATGATTTCATCTCCAGTATCGTGCTGATCATCGTCTCCTGCATCATTCTCATCGGAGCGTTCCGTATGCCCATGCAGGGTTCATTTGCCGGTGTACAGAACCAGTGGTACGTCTCTCCTGCCCTGATGCCGCTGATCATCGGTTTCGGGCTGCTTCTGCTGAGTCTGGTCCTGCTCCTGAACTCCTTCATCAGCGGAGGGGTCTCCCTGTTCTTTCAGGATCTGAAGAAGTATGACCGCAGCGCAGGCATGAACGAGAAGACCCTGCGTGTCATCATGCTTGTTCTCATGCTGTTCAACTACATCTATCTGATGATCCCCCGTGTGGATTTCTTTCTGAGTACATCGCTGTTCCTGCTGTGTGTGGTAGGGGTGTTCTATATCGAACATGGAAGACTTGCAGCACGTATCACATCGATCGAGCTGATCTGGACACTGGTACTGCTGGTACTGGCGGTGAGCGGCCTGTTCGAACGATCGAGGTATGTGTATGACCTGCTTGGCATGGTCGTCTATGCATCAGTCGTGTGGTTTTTCATCAGGTACACCGCAGATGACCCTGATCAGCGAAGAAGAGTCAAAACGACGATCCTGGTTGCTCTTCTGACTCCTGGCATCATCTGTCCGCTGTTCAGGTATATGCTGCTGGTCCCTCTCCCGGTAGAGGGGATCATCTTTGACGGGATATTCAATTCGATCTACTATCTGGTAAGGTAAAGAGGATAAACTATGGAGTTCTTTCACCAACTGAACATGTTCGGCTTCGAGCTGGTGCAGATCATCAGCAATCCCATGAACATAGTGATACTGTTCTCTTCTGTGATCATGGGGATCATCTTCGGTGCCACTCCCGGTCTGACTGCGACTCTGGGGGTTGCACTGCTGACCACACTGACCTACGGGATGAACACCTCGACTGCCATGGTGGCTCTGATGGGTATCTATGTCGGGGGTGTTTACGGTGGTTCATACACGGCGATCCTGGTGAACATACCGGGAACAGCCGCATCCGCTGCGACGGCGATGGACGGCTATCCTCTTGCCTGCAAGGGACAGGCGGGGAGGGCCCTGGGGCTGACGACCACCTCCTCTGCGATCGGTACCTTCATCGGTATGATCTTCGTGGTGGGGTTCTCACCTATCATCTCCCGGCTTGCACTGCAGTTCACCTCTTTCGAGTATTTTCTGCTCGCCCTGTTCGGGATCATCATCAGCGGGACACTCACCAGCCCTGATCTGGTCTATAAGGGGTGGATCGCAGGGTTCCTTGGGCTGTTCCTGGCAATGATCGGAAGGGACAGTCTGCGGGTCTACCCCCGTTTCACCATGGGGATCAGCCAGCTTGACGGGGGAATAGAGGTCGTCCCGGTGCTCATCGGTGCCTTCGGTATCCCTCAGATCATGCAGGTGCTCCGCGATAAGTTCCAGGTCGGCAATATGCAGAAGATCGGCAGGATCCTGCCTGATTTCAAGACCATCGGGAAGAAGTCGGGGATCATCCTGCGCTCATGTCTGATCGGTGTCGGTATCGGTGCGGTACCGGGCATCGGTGAGGATATCGCAGGCTGGGTCTCCTACGGTGCGGCAAAACGTGCATCCAAGCACCCTGAGCGATTCGGTACCGGTGAGGTGGATGCTGTGATCAGTACCGAGACGGCGAACAATGCCTGCATCGGCGGGGCCATGATCCCGCTGCTGAATCTCGGGGTTCCCGGTAGTCCACCCGCAGCTATGCTGCTCGGGGCACTGATGCTCCATGGTGTGATCCCGGGTCCGATGCTTACCTTCGAGCACCCTGAGTTCATACCGAACATCACAGCGATCCTGCTGCTTGCATCAGCCGCCATGTGGGTATCAGGCATGCTTCTGGCGAAACAGGTGGTTAAGGTCCTGAAGATCCCGACCCCGATCTTCATGCCCATCATTGCCGTGCTGTGCATCATCGGTTCCTACTCGATAGGTCTTAACATCTTCAATCTCTATCTGATGCTTATCGTGGGGGTCATCGCCTATTTCCTCACTGAGTACGGCTATCCGATAGCTCCCCTGGTCATCGGGGTGATCCTCGGTGAGATGTGTGATACCAATCTGCGGCGTGCTCTCATGGTCTCCAAGGGAAGCTTTGCCCCTGTGTTCCAGAGACCGGTAGCGCTTCTGCTCTTTCTGGTGATCGTCTTTACCATAGTCAGTCAGATCCCGCTGTATAGACGATGTACAGCAGCGCTGAAACAGCGTCTGATGGGGAAGGCCTAGGATCTGAATGGTCCAGGGTCCCCGAACAACCTCCTTTTACCCGATCCCCGCTCATGGCGGGGATCGGGTCTTTCAGGGTGCTATGGATGGATATTGCGTATCTGGACGAGCATCAGATTGGTTTGTCCGATCCATGCATTGAACCAGAAGACCCTGATTACTGGTATCCCCTGGGCTCATCGCCTTCTTGAGTGTTTCATCGATATCTGCAGAACCATCTGCGATCACGTGGCTGGTTATGGTCAGCAGTTCTTTCCAGGGGGTGAAACAAGAACTGGGATCACTGGAATGCTGGATGACATTATACCTGCTACGTGAATCTTGCAATATCCATGCTGTGTGTGATACCGAGTGATACTGGTGAGTGATCTATCAAGGGCTTTCCCATGCTCCGTGATGCTAAGTACATTCATGTACCTGCAGTGAAACTTTAGGTGTAGCTGTTATCATGGCGGAACGCTATCTATTCGGCATGATCGATGAACTATACACACTCTGTTACTATGAGTGATCCGGGTTGATCAAATCAGATCTTGCAAGATCTTAGGTCATCATCAAGGGTGATTGTTTTATTTTCATCGGATTAGTTAATATAGTTTATTAAATGATTATTGACATTATTCTGTGGTCTTCCTATGATTAAGGTATTATGACACAACAAAAAGGCAGTAAGCCTAAATCACTTCGAAAAGAGAATACCACCGGCATTCTGGAGCTCTTCAAAAAAGCAGATATTCTTGCTGCTTCAGATATACAGGAGCATATTAACCTAAGCAAACCAACGATCATGAAGATTCTTGATACTCTGGAGCAAGAGAACTTCATCCTGAAAGAGGGAAAGGGAGAGTCTTCTGATGAAGGGGGCAGGCGACCTACACTCTATAAGCTCAACTCCCAAAGGAGCTTCAGTATTGCCTTTCATATCTTTCCCAATGAAATATACGGTGTTATCGCAGACCTGAAAAGCAGGATTCTCAAAACCATTTCTCGAGATATAGATAGCAGCATCAGTTTCGAGGATACGATTGCTATTGTATCAGAATGCAGTAGATATCTTGCTGAAGGATTATTAGCTGTTGACGCACTCACGGGGATCGCCATCGGTTCACATGGAGCTACCAATCATGAGACCGGGATAACTTTTCATGCACCCCATTTCCACAATTGGGGTAAAAAAGCCGATTTCAGGACTGCCTTGAGAAGATCCCTAGATACTGAGATTCCCATTCTTGTTGACAACCAGATTCGGTACCAGATACTTTCAGAAAAGATCTCAGGGAAGAATCGAGATTCCAGGAATCTCATCGTCATCGAGGCGGGTATTGGTCTGGTTGCCGGTATCATGTCAAAGAATGAGATCAAAAGAGGAGTTCATTTTCTTGCAGGTGAGATAGGACATATGATCATCAATCCCGGTGGTGAAGAGTGTGCCTGTGGAGGGCATGGCTGTTTTGAAACCATGGTGACCACTGAGAGGATAAAGAAGATGGCTATTGACGCCTATTCGTCCAGAGATTCCCTGATCTTCAAGGTGGTCAAACCTGAGAAGCTCCATATCTTCGATATCTTCAGTGCATCCAATAATAATGACTCCCTGGCCATGGAATTGATAGATGACCTGGCTTACTGGTTTGCTATTGGTCTCATCAACCTTCAGTTAAGTTATGACCCTGAAAGTATCATCATTCAAGGTGTGTATTCACAGGCAGGTGACTATTTTCTGAACTCCCTTAAACGACAGATACGGGAGTTATGTCCACTTCTTCAAGATGAAGATCTGGATATCAGGCTTTCTTCACTCGGTAAGGAGAGAAGTGTGATTGGAGCGACGTGGCTTCTGGCTGAGGAGTATTTCAAGAGAAACTCCTAAGATCAATCCCTATGGTATATTTGATGATCTCGATGTAACAGATGCTGCATGATGGAGATATTTCGGACACGCCTGGATTTTTTCAGTTTGTAAATATAGTTAATTAATAAGCTTGACATATCAATCCTCCGAGTACATAATACCTATATTCACACAATTGAAAGAATAAATGATCAATAAGGTTTGGTAATGAAAGATATGAATTCCATCATAGATCCTTCCATGGAACAGACAGCAGCTGGGTTGAGCACTGTGAGTGGCATAGATACGAATCTGAACTTCACGGATAGGGAGATCTGTATCCTTCAAGACTTGGCCAAGCAGGTAGCTGAACTGGCATCTCGACCAGAAGAGGCGGAGAAAGCGGCACTCTGGACAGCTCACAACCAGCTCGATGAGGTTCGACCATTGATCTTTGCAGATCCGGAAAATGGTTGGAACGAGATCATCACTCAAGATCAGATCCTCTGTAGAGACCCTCTGGCAAGGGTATGGGAGATGCATCTGAGAAAGGAGATCTTCTGGGGTAGGGAGATGGGAGATGACAAGGTCATCGAAGCATATTTCAATGTTCCCTACAGTTACCGTGATTCAGGGTGGGGGCTGCATGAAGAGAAAATTGGGGGAGAGAATGGAGGTAGCTATACCTGGAAAACTCCAATTGAAGAGTATGAGAGGGATTTTGAGAATCTTCGCTATCCTCAGATAGATGTGAATGAAAATGAGTCAGACAGAACGCTTGAGTATGCTCAGCATATCTTCGGCAATATTCTGCATGTCAGAAGGAAAGGGATCTGGTGGTGGACTCTGGGGATGACCTGGGACTTCATCAACCTTCGAGGAATGGAGAATCTCATGTTGGATCTCTATCTCAATCCGGAGTGGGTTCATCGACTGATGGCTTTTCTTCGGGATGGGACTCTGAAGAAGTTGGATTATCTAGAGAGTCATGGGCTTCTCTCCCTCAATATGGAAGGAAGTTATGTGGGGTCTGGGGGATTCGGATGGACCAGTGAATTACCTGCTGAGGGGTTTGATCCCGAGCATGTACGGACAATGGACATGTGGGGTTTTGCTGAGAGTCAGGAGACTGTTGGAATCGACCCTGCTATGTTCGATGAGTTCATTCTCCCGTATCAGCTGCCTGTTCTGCAGAGGTTTGGATTGAACTGCTATGGATGCTGCGAACCAATAGATAGACGGTGGGAGTATGTGAAGAAGATCCCACGTCTCAGACGAGTCTCAATTTCGCCTTGGGCAGATAGAGCTGCTTCCAGAGAGTTCCTGGGCCGTGATTACATCCTATCTATGAAGCCGAGTCCGACAGATCTTGCGATGCCCAGACTTGATGAAGACAAGGTGCGTTCTTCAATCAGGGAGGAGCTCAAAGCGGTACAGGGGGGGGTAGTGGAAGTCTTGATGAAGGATAACCATACCTTAGGTAAGAATCCAGAAAATATCACCAGATGGTGTCGGATCGTAAGGGAAGAGATCGAGAGACTATGGTAGAAAAGAGTTGTCTGCTTAAGATGGAAGGTGTCAGTAAGTCATTCCCCGGTGTCAAAGCGCTAAAAGATGTGACCTTTACCCTGAACAGAGGAGAGGTCCATGTTCTGATGGGTGAGAATGGAGCCGGTAAATCGACTCTGATGAAGGTTCTTGCCGGTCTCTACAACAGAGATGCAGGTCGTATCCTCTTAAATGGTCATGATGTGGCGTTCCATAGCCCATCAGAGGCTATAGCAGCGGGGATCAGTATGATTCATCAGGAACTGATGCCCATCCCTCATCTTACAGTGGCTGAGAACATCTATCTTGGACGAGAACCTGTGACCTTCTTGCGAACTATTGATCGACGTAAGCTCGAAGCAATGACCAGAGAGCTCTTCGAGAGGCTTCATTTGAATATTGATCCTTGGAGCATTATGAAGGATCTCAGTGTGGCTGAGATGCAGATGGTGGAGATTGCAAAGGCTACCTCCTGGAATTCTGACATCATTATCATGGATGAACCAACTTCAGCAATAACGGATCAGGAGGTGGAAAATCTCTTCCGAATCATCAGACAGCTGAAGAACGAAGGTTCGGGAATCATCTACATCTCTCATAAGATGGATGAAATATTTGAAATAGGTGACATCATCACGGTATTTCGAGATGGAGAGTATGTTCAAACCTGTCCTATCAAAGGTCTGGAGCGTTCTCGGCTCATCTCGATGATGGTGGGACGGGAAATACAGGATATCTTCCCCAAGACCGAATGCGCCATCGCAGACACCATATTGGAAGTCAAGGATCTTACGCTTCCTGGTATCTTTGAGAAGCTCTCCTTTCAACTTCACAGGGGTGAGATCCTGGGTATTGCAGGGTTGATGGGTGCTGGACGTACCGAACTTGTTGAGACCCTGTTCGGAATCAGAAAGAAGTCCGAAGGACGTATTATAAAAGATGGTAAGGCGATCATAATCACTAGCCCTTCTGATGCGATAGCTAATGGGTTTGCTATCGTATCAGAAGACCGTAAGGATGTAGGTCTGGTTCTGAAGATGTCAGTCGGGCGCAACCTTACCCTGACGACTCTGAAGAATTACACCTTCTGGGGACAATTTATGCAGGAGAAGAGAGAACATGTCTCAATTCAGGACCAGATACGTAGACTGTCTATCAAGACTGCTGGTGAAGGGCAGCAGGTCAGCACGCTCAGTGGTGGGAACCAGCAGAAGGTAGTCATTGGGAAATGGCTTCTCAGCAATCCCGATATCCTGATCATGGATGAACCGACAAGAGGCATTGATGTCGCTGCCAAGGCAGAGATCCATAAGATGATCTGCAGCCTTGCCTGTGAAGGTAAGGGCATCATCTTGATCTCCTCAGAGTTGCCGGAGATCATCGGGATGAGCGACAGAGTCTTGGTCATGCATGAAGGGCAGATCACTGGAGAACTGGGTCGCAATGATTTCACGCAGGAATGCATTATGCACATGGCTACCGGTCAGTGCCTGGAGGACTAGAACATTGAACATTGTGAGATTATGTGAAAGAACATCAAAATTCGGGATTTATATTGCCTTTATTCTATTGTGTGTCGTATTGTCGATACTATCTCCCTATTTCTTTACAGTGAAAAATATTGTAAATATACTCAATCAGGTTTCAATCATCGGCATCATTGCTGTGGGGTCTACGATCGTTCTTATAAGTGGAGGTCTGGACTTATCTCCCGGAGCCATCGTAGCTGTAGCGGGTGTCATGGCTGCCCATTTCGGCCATCCGGGACAGTATCCCATCATCGTTCCCATCACAGTAGCTGTGGCCACAGGGTTAGCCTTTGGAGCAGTGAACGGTGTCCTTACTTCACTTGGAAAGATCCCTCCTTTTATCGTTACACTGGGTACTATGACGATCGGTCGAGGATTAGCACTTCTCGCCTGCGATGGAATGCAGGTCATCGATCTTTCTGAGCGCTATATATCCCTTGCGAATAGCGAGATTTTTGGGATACCTATACTGATTATTCTCTTTGCGCTGGTCTTCGCTGTGTTTCAGTTTGTGCTGACCAAGATGAGATTCGGAAGACATATCTATGCAGTAGGTGGTAATGAGACTGCCTCACATGTGTCTGGGTTGAATGTCAACAGTATCAAGATCGCTGTCTACATGCTTGCAGGAGCTTTAGCCGGGTTCGGGGGACTCCTACTCAGTTCTCGGACAGTAGTTGGGTCACCGATCGCAGGACAGGGCTATGAACTTGATGCTATCGCTGCTGCAGTCATCGGAGGGACAAGCACCACTGGTGGTGTGGGTAAATTGACGGGTACGATCATCGGAGCTCTGATGATTCAGGTCATCAGTAATGGCCTGGATATGATCAACGTACCCTCCTACTGGCAGCAGATCGTCAAGGGAAGCATTATTATTCTAGCTGTGTTCATCGATATGCGCTCCAGAAACAAAGGGTGAAACTGAGTTCTTCTGTGGGAGGAGGGTCTGTCTATAGAAACTTGACCGCAGATGTACAGTTTATATATTGTCATACAAGGAGAATTATGAATGAAGAAGTGTACGATGTTTGTAATGGTTCTACTGGTAGCCGCTGTCTCTGTCGTTGCTCAAGGTCAGAGTGAAGATGCAACGATTCGTGTAGGTGCAACGATGCAGGGTATGAATGACACTTATATCCGTATCGTGACAAATGCCATGGAAGAGCGAGCTGAAGAGTTGGGAGTGAAGTTATCTATCCTTGATGGGGAGGCTAAGGCGGAGAAGCAGGTTGCTCAGGTTGAGAACCTTATTGCTCAGGATGTGGATGTGATCATTATGAATCCCATCTCTCTGGATGGATGTGCACCTGCAGTCGAAAAGGCTGTTAAAGCTGGTGTCCCTATCTTTACTCTGGTTTCAGTAGTGAAGAATCAAGATAAGTGTGTTACCTATGTTGGTTCGGACGCTCCTGAATCAGGGAAGATCCAAGGTGAGATGATCATAGCCGACAATGGTACGAGCGGAAGAGTAGCCTTGATACAGGGTCCTATCGGGCATGATGCTCAGATTGGGAGAAAACAGGGGCTGATGGAAGCATTTGCTGGGACCAATATGAAAATCGTTGTGGAGCAGACGGCTAACTGGCAAAGAGATCAAGCGTTGTCATTGATGGAGAACTGGCTGCAAGCTGGCCAGGAATTTGATATTGTGGTTGCTCAGAACGACAATATGGCTATGGGAGCTCTAAAGGCCATAGAGAGTGCAGGTCTCAGTGACAGTATCAAGGTCTATGGTATCGATGCTACAAGTGATGCTAAAGCTGCGATCGAGGCGGGGAGACTTATGGGAACTGTTTTTCAGGATGCTGCCGGTCAGGGGAAGATGGCTATCGATGTGGCTGTCAGGATTGCCAATGGTGAGTCAGTCGAAGATGTGGTATTTATCCCGTATCTCCCAGTGAACAAGAGTAATCTTGCTGATTTCTAGTTCTTCCGACTGAAAATGGAATAATCCAAGAAAAGCTGTTGGTACGTATGTATCAATGGCTTTTCTTGAATGTACAGAGCATGGTGCTCCGCTTGGAGGTGGGAATCTTCTGAGTCTGCTGCAGTACCTGTCCCTATCCGAAGGTGAATGACTCACCGGGCTGCAGCAGGTGTGCCTTCGTCGATCGTGCGTAACTGACGAAGTACTGTGCCTCTGCCTCGGTCCCGAGCAGTTCCCCCCACTGGTAGGGGATCGCATGGACCGGGCGGATGATGCTGCACGCTTTGAGGGCGGTCTTGGGGGTGAGGGTATGAATACCGTTGATCGGGACGAGCATCAGATCGGTATGCCCGATCGTCTGCATCTCCTGGATGATATTGGTATCACCGGCATAGTAGATCGTCTTGCCACCCATGCTGATGAAGAATCCCAGCCAGTCCTTCTGTTTCGGGTGGACCGGACTGTTCTTGTGATACGCCGGGATGCCGGTGATCGAGAGTTCCTCTCCCTGTGCGTGGTCCCCCGGTCTGAACGGGTTGCCCCGCTTCAGTTCATCGATCACCGATGCGGGGGCGAAGATCATGCTCGTCGGTTTGCTCACCCGCTCGATATCGAAGATGGAGAAGTGATCATAGTGATTATGGCTGATCAGGATGATATCGGCATCATGAGGGGCCTTGGCGATCTTCCATGGATCAATGTAGATGGTCTTCGTACCGGAGATCTTGAATGATGCATGTCCAAGCCAGGTCACCGTGGGTGTCATAGTACTCCTAGAGTTCAATAGTCTGCTGCCTCAGGTATACAATGTAAGAGGATCGGAGGCAATATCTTCAGGCCTTCACGGTAGGAGAAAAGGTCCCTCATCCTGTGAGTTCTGTTGTGCAGCCCGTCATAGCGCCACAGCTCTTCGAGTGTCTGCTCACTGAACTGTGATCTATGTCTCTCAAGGGCTGCCCGTTTCCTGCTTCGGAATACTCCGCATCTCATGAACACATTGGGCCGAGGTGTATAGTAGAACCCCACGGCTTTCAGGGGATGTTCATCGGGTGTCTCTGGAGCCTTTGCCGTCATGCTCCCGGATGGGAGATGTCGGTAGAGCATCGCAGCTGCGGCTGCGGCCCTGCCGGTCTTCAGATGATCAGGATGTGCCTCGTACAGCAGATGGGGGTCTGGAGCCAGGATGATATCGGGTCTGATCAGTTCGATCATACCTACGAGATCTCTCATGAGCTGATCTTCGGTCCAGGCACCTGCATCCCCGTAGCCGAGCCACCGCAGGTCAGTTACGCCCAGCAGGGAAGCAGCCTCCTGCTGCTCATCTCTGCGGACACTGTGTACCCCCGGGGGAAGCTGTGCTCCTGTCCCAAGCTCATCGGTCACAGTCAGGTAGGTGATCTGTGCACCCTCTGCTGAGAGCTGTGCGATCGAAGCCCCCAGGGAGATGTCAAGATCATCCGCATGCGGCTGGATACCGAGGATGCGGTGACTCCCGCTGGGAATGAGGATCGGAAACGATCTTTTTATCAGCATTTCGGTACTACCCATGGCACTCCTGTCCCTGTATGAAACCTGTCCTGCAGTGAGATCTCCAACCGACTATCCTGAAGCTGCCGTCGGATCACTCGCTCCTACCATAGTATTAGGGATTGGAGCAGTTGTCGAGTTCTTTCTTGACAGTAGCATTCATACTGGCATAAACGAACGGTATCATGTATGATGAGAATAATAGTAACATTATTACAGTAGAAGGGTTATACTATATATACCATAGCAGGGGAGTATCTGAAAGATACCTTTGAAGGGGAGGGAACCATGAAACATGCCACCAGATCACTGATCATCCTGATCTCCGTGATCATCATTCTCAGCGGCTGCGATGTGAACATCTTCACACGCTTTGAAGACATTCCGCTCTACACGAGTTCGGAACTGAATGAGGATCTGCCCGAAGGGACAACCAATGAGCAGGGTCAGCTGATCCTGGATCAGGAAGACCCGGAAGACACTGACCCGGAAGACCCCCCTCCATTCAGGATCATCGACGAGGAAGAGGGTGAAAGCGAAGGAGCCGACCCGGTGGCAGTGGAAGTGAACCCTGCGATCGTCTCCTACGTCGAGAGAATAGCCGAGATGGCTGAGAGTGACACCCTTGATGACTTTGCTGCTGAAGGAGGGGATCTTGAGCTGCTCGCTGATAATCTTGATGCGGTACTCGATGCCATCCTCGATGAACTGGGGATCAGTCTCGATGAAGATCCTGAAGATCCTGTAGATCCACCTGAGACCTTCGAGGAATTCGTCAGAGAACAATATGGAGATGCCATCGACCCCGGTGATATAGACGGACTCAGGACTGTGGTCCAGCAGTCTGCCTCCACTGCCGTGAAGGTACGACTGGAGAAGGACCCTGATGCCAAGATGCTGGTAGAGGATACCGCTTCACTGCTGCTTGAGATCTTCGGTGCCATAGACAGCTATTCCAGATCATCAGAGCGGTCTCTTGATATCGGAACAGGAGAGGGTGCTGTTACCTATGAGTATCTCTCATCCTCCGTGCAGCTGGTGCTCGATGGGCATACGAGTGGCGGCACTGTACAGTCCTACGTGCTGGTATATGATGAAACAGGTCCTTCGTTCGTGGTCGATGATACATCAGCTGCGGGGTCGGTCATGGACCTGAGCGAGCTTACCGCTTCGGCAGACCTCTCTGAGATCGTCATCCCCATCGGAGAGACTGAAGACTCGGGGATCACTCTGGCAGAGCTGCTCGATTTCGCCGATATCCATCTCGGCAGCAACGGGGACACCTCCGTGAGAAACGGCAGTGACCTGGCTTCGGCCCTCTGGGAGAGCTTCGGGGAGTACATGCCTGAGTATGCAGAGCTGGACATCGAATCCGATGTGCTTGACAGCGTCTTCGAGATCTTCTCCTCTCACCTGTCGATCGATACGATCGATACGACGATCGGTACCTTCAACGCCATGGCTAAGCCTGGCAGGACCTTTGCTTCAACCCTTGATATTGATGAAGCAGGTACGGTATCGGGAGTCAGTTCTCAGTACCTGACTGCGGGGGGAAGTCTCAATGGCGACGGGCTGAACATGGCACTGATGTCAGTCATCGGCATCCTGACAGATTATGCCTTCATGGTCGATGAAGATGATACACTCGGGGTCATCAACCTCCCGGTACTCATGGGCTTCATGAATGCTGAGGATGCGATCACCATCGAGATGGTAGATGAAGGTACCGATGGTGAGTACATGCGCATCACCTTCGCCTATCTGGCAGATCTCATACCTGCAGATTATACCGATACTACCTTCTCCAATGGTCTACAGACAACCTTCTTCTCTGATGTCATGACCTACAGCAGCGGGACTGAGGGTGAGGCCTTCGCAGAGGCTTTTGCCATATCTGCAGGCATCCTCAACGACAGCGGCGAGCCTGTGAGACCCAAGAAGGATATCAAAAATCTGGAGAAGCTGATCGCACTGGTGGGACTGCTCGATAGCTCACAGTCGCTGTTCGATCAGATCATGACAGCTGTGAACGAGCTGTAGGAGGAGGGCAGGATGAACTATAGCAGAAGACTAGGCATAAGCTTACTGATACTGATCGCACTGAGTGCAACGGTGTTCGCAGACGAGGTGATGGTGATCGATGATGCACCGGCGCTGATCCTCTCACCGACGATCGAAGCCATGGGTGGTGCGAACACGGCCATCGCAAGCGGGTTCGATTCCCTGTTCACCAACCCTGCAGGCCTGTCGAGAAAGGGTGGGCAGCTGACCTTCGCATCGGTGACGGTCGGACCCTATTTCCTTCCCACCGATAACATGATCGATCTCGGGCTGGGACTGATCCAGGGAGGTGACATCTCGGAGTACACCGATGATCTTTCGGTCCTGCTCGAAGGCCTTGACCTGCAGAACGGTACCGGAGCGAACATCAATGCCGGGCTGGGATTCGCAGCCTTCGGCATCGGGCTGGGATTCCTTACCGATGTGGATCTCAATGTCACCCAGGAGGGCTCAGCGGTGGCACTGTTCATAGAACCGGTGGTGACCTCCTCTCTGACAGCCGGACTCTCTCACGGGTTCTCCATCAACGGGGCGACCCTTCACCTCGGAGCTGATGTGCGGGGTATCGTACGGCTCAGACCGGTCAATCCCATCTCCATCACGACGGTCTTGGAGCTGCTCGATGATTCAGAGACATCAGATTTCAACCCGGCCGCATATCCTCTGGGACTGAGTATCGGCTATGGCTACGATGCCGGTGCGATCCTGGAGTTCTCCAGCGGGTATACCATCGGAGCTGCGCTCAAAGACATCGGTGGGACTCAGTTCGTCACGGCCAATCAGACCGTCGCTGGACTGGAAGACTCCTTCACTGCGGCAACCGATGCCTATGTCCTCTATGACCTGCTTCTTGCAGACGAGTTGACAGACTACGGGTATGTGATCCCCATGTCATTGACAGCAGGCGTAGGGTATGACTCACCGGAGAAGGAACTCATCGATTTCCGCTTCGCCGCTGACTATACCCACATCTTCTACAGCGACCCCGCAGCTGCAGCGCGTGACTCAGTCTTCAAGAACATCCATGCAGGGGCTGAAATCTCTCTGCTGAGGATGATCAAACTGCGCGGAGGGATCAATCAGGGGTACTTCACTGCAGGTGTCGGCCTGAATCTGCTCGTGCTGGAAGTCAATGCAGCCTATTACAGCAGAGAGATGGGCACCTATGCCGGCCATAAGCAGAATGAGGCTTTCGCCGTAGGAGCCAGGATCAAGCTCTAGCGCAGGTTTTTTACACATACGTGTGATTAAGCTGTAACTCTCCAAACTCAGGGCTCCCTATCCGGGAGCCTTGATCATATTAATTAGGGTCTGAAACTTCTGGCGTGTAATCCCTGAGATATACAGCCTCACTGGAATCGAGATGCTACAACAGAGGATGATTGAACCGTTTCGTAACAGGATGTCCAGGTTGTATATATCACATGTCAGCCGTTGCATGCTTGCAGCATCTGGTCGTCTGGTCCCCTGCGTGGTTCTCCAGGTCTGCTCTGTTCGATGACACAACACTGTGACACCGTTCATCACTCAGATCAGTACACGGAGAAAGTTTCAGATCCGAAAGTTTTAGACCCAATTTTTTTATATATACGTTTTCAGGTAACGGTGCAGGGACGAGATCTCTGCCTAATACAGGAAGCCGAACAACCACAGCGGGATAGTCTTCCCATGACCGTACTCGATCTCATCAGCTGCGATATAGGCATCAGGGATCCCCTGGATCTGCTTACGTTTCTTGTTCCTCCCACCGATCTCGATGATGGTGTCCCTGATGCATAGATCACCTTGTCGAGGGCAGGTTATCTGGTCAATCTGGCTCAACTGGTTTGCCAGGAAAGTCTCTCGAACGTTGCCGATCTCAGGGGAGGTGTGGTGGAGAAGGTACATGAGGTTCGTATTATCAAGATAAATTTTTTCAGGTTTCTGCAGGAGACCTATTCCCTGGGTATCTCGATAGAGGAGACGGAGGATCTCTGCATCCTGAAGATGATGCAGGTAGGAGAGGAATGTGTTCCTGTTGATCCCGATCCGTTCGCTGAGCTTTGAGATATTGGGAATGAATGGTACGCTCTGAGCGATGATCGCTACAAGCTGTTTGAGTTTCGGGATGTATGATGGATCAATCCCGCGAAGCTGAGGGAGTTCCTGCCCCAGGATCATGGAGATCGTGGCCTCCAACCTCCTGGGATAGTCTTCTTTTCCCTCAAGGTAGTAGGGATAATACCCATATACCAGGTAGTCCTGAAAAAATCTGAACGGTCTGACGAGTTCGAGAATCGACGCTGCTGAAACAAGATGATCATCCAATACCTGATCCAGCGAGAGAATAGGGAAGTCCTTGCCAGTCTCCAAGGACAGGAATTCTCGAAACGATAGTCCGGGAAGATGGTACATCAACGCTCTTCTACTCAGGTCGGCTGTTCCTCTATGCAGTTCCAGTAAGGAGGATCCTGTGAAGATGATGTGGAGTTCAGGGTAAGAGTCATAGAGATTCTTAACCTCTTTCGACCAACCTGGATAACTATGAACCTCATCCAGGAATAGATGAGTGCCTCCGATCTTGACGAAATGATCTACTAGATCCGAGAGAGAACCTGATGAGAACCAGAGAGCATCCAGACTCACATATAATACCTCCGAACATGGGGAGCTGAAGACCTTCTTGATGTGTTGCAGGATCAGTGTCGTTTTCCCACAGCCTCGTGATCCGGTAATACCGATCAACCGGGCATCCCAGCTGATCAAGGATTCAAGATTACGAATGAACCCCGTTGTAGTCCGCTGTATCTGATTCAATGATCGTTCAAAGAGTTTGTTCATACAGTAAGTATATGACATATGTGGTATATTGTATACCATGATAAGCAAAAAGTGACAGATATTGATGAATGCAGTAAGCAAAAACACCGTTCTGTTGATGGTCAGAGTAGCGATCGATCTCTTCTGATGCTGATGCCCTACAGCCTCAGCATGGCTGTCAGGACGGCTAGTACAGCTTTTTAGTAACTGTTATAATAGAGTTATTTAGTAACCGTTACTTTACAATATAACGGTGATAATGTAAGTATATCAGTTGAACCTCGAGCATACATGTTGTATCGTTACTGTACTTACATGTTCTGCGAGGTGACCTATGCCATGCATCGTTTATCACACGAACCCCAAGAACGGGATAACCTATGCCTATGAATCGCGTTCTTTCAGGGATCCGGAGACCAAGAAGGTCCGGACAAAGAAGACATACGTGGGTCGAGTCGATTCCATCACAGGAGAAATCATTCCCAAGTCATCGGAACCCGGCAAAAGGAATAGAACACCCAGAATCCAGGATATTCCCGAAGCGACAAGGGAACAGATAAAGAACCTCTCCCACGAAGTAGCGAACCTCAAGGCCCAGCTCAGGTCCAGCCATGAATTCATAGAGACCGTTCTCGGTGCTGCTACGAAATACCAGTCCGATGCGAATTCAGAAAAAGAATGATTACTGAGAGGTGATCCTCAGCACCAGGCCTTGAACCATCCGTCATGACTGTCGACATAGACCTTCGTATCATAGACCTCTGAGAGCAGCTTCGCATTGAGCAGTTCCCTCTTGTCTCCGCGGGCGATGATCCTGCCCTCTTTGAGGATGATCAGATGATCGATCTCGGGGATGATCTCTGAGAGATCATGGGTGATCATCAGCAGGGTCCTCCCCTGATCGGCAATGGCCCGCACGGTCTGTTTGAACTGTCGCTGTGTCCTGAGATCGAGGTTCGATACCGGCTCATCGAGGATGAGGGCCTTCGGCTCATGTACCAGGGCACGGGCGATCAGTACCCTCTGGGCTTCTCCTGTGGAGAGGCTGTTCATGGGCTTGTCTGCAAGATGGGATACTTCCATGAAAGTCATGAGCTTCCGGCTGAGGGTGACCATCGGTTCAGTCACCTGGTGGTTGAAACTGATGCCGATGCTGCTGAAGAAGCCTGAGAGCACGATATCCTCTGCACGGTAGGAGGTCCTGCACAGCAGGGCCAGACGGTCTGAGACGATGCCGATCTGCTTGCGCAGTTCGAACACGTTCGGTCTGCTCTGACCGAAGAAGGACATCTCCAGTCCTTCCCGCTGTATGGGGTGAACGTCCCTGGTGATGACGTTCACCAGGGTCGATTTACCCGAACCGTTCGGTCCTATGACGGCAGTGTGCTCACCGTCTTCGATATCGAGGGAGATGTCATCAAGGATCAGTCTGTTCTGACGGCGTACCGTGACATGCTGCAGGTGTATCATGGAGCCGAGTATAGCGCATCTAGAACCGTCTTGTATAGAAATGGCAGTAGGGTACTCCTTCTTTTTTCTCATAGTAGTGCTGATGATACTCGGAGGCCGGCCAGAACAGACCGGCAGGAAGCAGTCTGGTGGCGATCGTATAGCCTCTCTTTGTCAGCAGGCTGATCAGCTGTTCGGAGATCTCCTTCTCTCTCTTGTTGTGATAGAAGATCGCCGAGAGGTACTGGCTCCCGATATCGGGGCCCTGACCGTTGGTCTGGGTCGGGTCATGGGTCTCGAAGAAGACCTTGGCAAGCTGTTCGAAGGTCGTCTTCTCAGGGTCATAGAGCACTTCTACCGTCTCCAGATGACCGGTCGTGCCTCTGCAGACCTCTTCATAGGTCGGTTGAGCTCTGGTCCCGCCGCTGAATCCCGAGGTGGTGAGCACCACTCCCGGTGTCCGGTCGAAGTGGTACTGAGTCCCCCAGAAACAGCCTGAAGCGAACAGGGCCTGCCTGGTCTTGATGAAGTGCATCGAGAGGGAGTTCACGCAGTGTCTGCTGTTCTTCTCGGTATAATGTTCCCCGGTGAACACATGCCCGAGGTGACCTCCACAGGCCTCACAGAGGATCTCAGTGCGTATTCCGTCTGCATCGGGCTGCTGTCTGACCGCATGCGGGATGGCTTCATCGAAGCTCGGCCATCCACAGGAAGCAGTGAATTTCGTATCTGAACGGTACAGCGGTGCTCCGCATCTTCTGCAGACGTAGACACCCTGATCGAAATGATTCCAGTACTCACCCGTGTAGGGAGCCTCTGTCCCCTTATGCTCTATGACCTGGATCTCTTCGCTGCTCAGTGGTCGCATATGTCTCTCTTCCATGGCTGAATCTCCTATAGGTATAATATAGGGATAGAATGAGAAAAAGTGAAATGATATCGAAATCAGAGTGGGTACAGAACTGTACTGAGAGCAATGACCCCGGTCACTGTCACGATACTCAGGAAGGTCGAGACCAGGACGACCTGTGATGCGAAATCAGGGGCATTACCGCTCTCAACGGCAATGAGGGCGGTATTGATCGCAGAGGGCATCGCTGAACCGATGAGCAGCACACGGGAGGTGTAGGGATCGAAGGGGAAGATACTGATGACCAGTACAGCGATCAGCGGACTGATGATCAGACGGATGAATACCGGCAGCAGGATCACCGGATGAGCCGCCTTCTTCGGGGTGTTTCGCAGCTGGACCCCGAAGGTCAGCAGGGCAAGACCGATGAGCATGGCTCTGAGGTATTCGACCGCAGGCCAGAAGAACAGGAGTGTGAGATCTGCCGGGACGAGCTTGAACAGAAAGGCTGCAGCGGTGGCATAGATAGAGGGTAGGGTGAAGATGTTCCTGAGGGTCTCGTACACTGGTCGTCTTCTGGTGCCGCTCCAGGCGATCGAGAACCCGAGCGTCTGTACCAGGATGTTCCCGAGCATGATGATCATGATCTGGATCGCTACCCCCTGATCGAGGAAGGCGGTCCCGGTGAAGACGAGGATGATGACCGGCAGACCCATATTGCCGGAGTTATAGAAGAGTACGGAGTTGATGTGAGCACTGTGTTCGGACTTCGGCAGACCGGCAGCCCTTCCTGAGAGGACCGCTGCCAGATAGTTTCCCAGATAGGACAGGAGTATGAACAGCAGGATATAGATCATGCCCGAAGGGAGGTCTGCTGTATAGATGGAGGCGAAGATGAACGCCGGGGTCACCCCGTAGAAATTGATCTTCGTGAGGGTGTAGATATCGAGGGTGAAACGAACGGCAAGCAGGTATCCCACTGCAAGGATCAGGAATACCGGAAGGATGTTCGAGATGAATATGTCGGCAGCGGCTGAGAACATAGGCAACGAATCTCCCTGTGATGGTCTGTGTAGCACTCAAGAGGCAGGTATCATACTATGCCGCCGGCGATCGGCAGCGGGGACCGTGAAGTCTTCACACGTCTCTGCTGGTATCAGGACTCGGAGGGTCCGAAGATCCTCTGGTCATCTATGAGATCATGGACCGTGGGATAGACGATATCGGCCAATCGTGAGAGGCTGTCGATATCCTTGGATCCGGTCATCACCCCGATGATATAGCCGGCTTTACCGCGCCTGGCATACCGCATGTCCACCGGGGCATCCCCGACCACCGCGACCTCCTCCGGCTGCAGAGAGAATCGCTGACAGAAGGCCTGGAACGACTGGGGATTGGGCTTCTTCTTGTAGTGGTCATCATAGGTGCAGATCATATCGATGAAAGGCTCTATCTGAAAGTGCTCAAGACAGATCGAGGTGCTCTCAGCATTATCACTGGTCACGATGCCGATCGTATACCCATGTGCTTTGAGCTTCCTGAACAGCGGCAGGAGCAGGGTCCCGTCGGAGTTCGACAGGAGAGAAGCCTTGATCAGCTCCTGAGAATCGTAGTAGCCGTTCATGAAGGCCTTCACCAGCTTCTTGTAGGGCAGCCGGTTCCGCTTGCTGAAGACGAAGAGCTTCATGAGCATCAGTGTCCCGTTATGGGCGAAGATCAGCCCCTTGGGATTGATGGCCTCCGATCCGATGCCGAGCATCTCGAGCAGCTCCCGTTCAAGTCCGGCATCATCGGATCTGCCGAACTCCTGAAGGATCCCCGAGATGGTCTTTCTGAAGACAGGAGCCCATACCGTGTAGTAGTCGAAGAGGGTCCCGTCTTTATCAAAAATGATACCTGTATACGCCATGATACAGGAATGTATCATACCAGCAGAAAATAGACCATAACGTAAGCAGGTTTTTAACCGACTGTGAACAGTCTCTTGTGCTCCATCGCCCTGATAGCTGCCGAACACTCTTCAGAGATGCCCGTATCGGTGATGATGACATCGAAATCTTCGATGTCGGCAAAATGACCCGGTTTGATGATATCGAACTTGGAGGAGTCTGCGACCAGGATACTCGTTCTGCAGGACTTGAGAGCGGCATGCTTGATCGCCCGCTCGAAGAAGTTCGAACAGGTGATGCCCAGGGAGGTGCTGACCCCGCTTGCGGTGATGAAGGCCTTGTTCGCCCGGTTCTGCTTCAGCAGTTCCAGCCCTTCAGGGCTTTCAAGCACCATGGAGCTCTCATGATAGTAGCCGCCGGTGACTACCAGCGTACAGTTCGGTCGTTGAGCCACGATGGATGCGATGTTCAATGCATAACAGATCACTGAGATGGGGATATCCTGAGGGAGGAAGGTGGCGATCAGCTCACCGGTGGAACCGGCATCGATGATGATGCTGTCGTTCGGTTCTATGAGTGATACCGCCTTACGGGCGATCTGCTGCTTCTCATCGAGCATGTTCGTACGTGCGAGGGACATGCGGTACCCGTCAGTGTGACCGTCATCGTTGAAGATGACCCCACCGTGAATGATCCTGAGTACACCCTTCTCCGATAACGAAGTGATATCTCTGCGAATGGTCATATGGGACACATCCAGCATCTGTGCAAGCTCCTGGATCGTGGCTGATGTGTTGATCCTCAAGTAATCCCTGATGCGTTCGGTACGTTCGGTCTTCGTCATATCGCATTTCCTGTTTACGGCTGAATATGCCTTTCACTCGGTGAACATGCATGCAGTATACCAATCTTTCCGAAAAAGATAAAGACTGTATGTTAAAAACATCACAACTATCACACAGACCGCAGAGATTCTCTGGTATCACATATCTGCCTAAAAGGCATATGCTTATAAGCATATGCCAAGACTATACCATGAATATATCTATGATCACAAAAAATATGGTTTGACAGGAAGTGAGAAAGGGTTTAGGATTAACAAATAAGTTAAAAAAATAACAAATTAACACATGCACAGCATGAAAGGAGATATGAATGCATAACGGATCCATAAAACCTGCCTACAAACAGCAGGTCGTCGATGCCGGAAACAAGATGGTCGAGCTGGGGCTGACTGTCGGAACCTGGGGGAACATCAGTATCCGGGACACAGAGACCGGACTGATCTATATCAAACCGAGCGGCATGCCGTATGACGAGATCACTGCAGAGGACATCGTCGTCATGAACAGCGATATGGAGATCGTGGAGGGGACGAGAAAGCCCTCGATCGAGTTCGCACTGCACATCTCGATCATGAACAAGAGATCAGATGTGCATACGGTCATCCATACCCACCCGGTCTACTCCACAGCGTTCGCGGTCACCGGAAGGGACATCCCCGGTATCAGCGAGGACTTCGTACAGATCGTCGGAGACAAGGTGATCAACTGCGACTACTCATTGCCCGGGACCCCGGAGCTGGCAGAGAATGTCGTGAAGGGACTTGGGGATCGCAACGCCGTGATGATACCGAATCACGGGACCGTATGTGTCGGAGCAGATGTGCCATCAGCACTGAAGATCTGCCATGTGGTCGAGAAATCTGCCCATACCTACATCCTCGCTTCGATCATCGGAGAACCGAAAGCTATCTCGGAAGAGGATATGAGAGCGATGCAGTTCTTTGCGAAGAACTACTATGGTCAAGGGAAATAGGACGTACAGGGTCCTGTTTCATCGCAAACGAGCAGTGCACAGTCTGTCTGTGCCTGTAAAGGAGGTCATTTCATGCAGAGAAGTATGAAATACGGTGTATTGATGATGCTGGTACTGGCACTGTGCTGTACCCCGTCACTGTTTGCTCAGGGCAGTCAGGATACTGCCGATGAGTATGAGATCGTAACGGTAGTGAAGATTACCGGTATACCCTGGTTCAATCGATTGGAAGAGGGCGTCATGCAGGCTGAGAAGGAGCTTGGGATCAACGCCTACCAGATAGGACCTGCGGATGCCGACCCTGCACAGCAGGTGAAGATGGTAGAGGACCTGATCAGTAAGGGTGTGGATGCCATCTGCATCACCCCGAACGATGCCACTGCGCTGGAACCGGTGTTCAAGAAAGCCCGTGACAACGGGATCCTGATCCTCACACATGAGTCTCCCGATCAGAGCGGGAAAGATGTGGATATCGAGCTGATCGATAATGTCGCCTTTGCCAAGAGGACCTGGGACATGCTGGTAGAAGGCATGGGGACCTCCGGTCAGTATGCGGTGTTCGTAGGCGGATTGACCGTCCCTCTGCATAACGTATGGGTCGATGAAGGCTTGAAATATGCTCAGGAGACCTATCCTGATCTTGATCTGGTGACCTCCAGGATCCCCTGTGGAGAGGATCAGGAACTGTCAAAACAGAAGACCCTCGAACTGCTCAAGACCTATCCCGATCTCAAAGGTATCGTCGGGTTCGGTTCATTGGGACCTCCGGGAGCCGCTCAGGCACTGAAGGAGAAGGGTAAAGCAGGAGCAGTCACTGTCGTCGGTACTGTGATCCCCGGCCATGCAGCACCGTACCTGAAAGACGGTTCCATGACCAAAGGTATCCTCTGGGATCCCAAAGATGCCGGCTACTCGCTGAGCTGGGTCGCCAAGTACATGCTTGACGGCGGTGACTTCACCACACTCACATCAATCCCCGGAGTCGGAGAGGTGTCGGTCGTAGGTGATGTGATCAAAGTCAATGCCATGATGGATATCACCAAAGAGAATGCGGACAGCTTCGGTTTCTAGATCGTTGAAGATATGAAGAGCTTCAGGACCCTCGTGTTCTGAAGCTCTTTCCATAGATACTCAGTGATGAGTGATGAGTGAATATGAAATCAAAGAGAGGCAGTATGGATACGTTGTTTCTATCAATGCGGCATATCAATAAACAGTATACCGGTGTGAAAGCCCTCGATGACGTTGAGTTCTCGATACGTGAAGGTGAGATCCATTGCCTGGCGGGGACCAACGGATCGGGCAAATCCACGCTGGTGAAGATCATCTCAGGGGTGGAGCAGCCCGAAGCAGGTGCACAGATCGAGATTGCAGGAGAACCGGCAGGGCAGCTCAACTCGATGGATTCCATCCGGCACGGGATCGAGGTGATCTATCAAGACCTATCCCTCTTTCCCAACCTGAGCGTACAGGAGAATATCGCCATGAGTGAGCTTGTCTCCAGTAAGACCCAATGGGTCTCATGGAAAAAGGCTCATACCATCGCCGTGGAGGCGATGGATAAGATAGGGGTCAGCATCCCCCTCGATCAGACGGTCTCCCGACTCTCTATGGCTGACCGTCAGCTCGTTGCCATCTGCAGGGCGCTTACCAAGGACGTGAGACTGCTGATCATGGATGAGCCTACGACCGCGCTCACCAAGAAAGAGGTCGATGCACTGCTCTCAGTGGTCGTGGATCTCAAGAAGAAGGGCATAGCGACCCTGTTCATCAGTCATAAACTCAACGAGGTCATGCAGGTGGCCGAGCGGGTCACCGTCCTCAGGGACGGAGTGAAGATCGGCTGCTATCCGAGCAGTGAACTCGATGACAAGAAGATAGAATACTACATGACGGGAACCACCACCGTCTATACACCATATCATGTGATGCCCGATACGTCCGGAGCACCGGTGCTCGAACTCGATGGACTCTCGAAAGAGGGGAACTTCAAGGACATCAGCATGTCAGTCTATCCCGGGGAGATCGTGGGGATCACCGGACTGCTCGGATCGGGCAGGACTGAACTGGCCTTGAGCATCTTCGGGCTGAATCCTCCCGATGAGGGGACCATGCGCATCGATGGGGAACCGGTGGTGATCGATACGGTGAAACAGGCCGTGAGTCACGGCATCGCCTATGTCCCGGAGAACCGGCTGGTAGAGGGGCTGGTGCTCGATCAGTCAGTCGGTAAGAACGTGGTCATGACCGTCCTCGACCGTATGCTCACCGCATCGAAGTGCATCGATGTACAGCAGGTGGACCGGAGCATAGCCAGATGGGTCAGAGAACTGAAGATCAAAGTGCCGTCGGTCGACTCTGCAGTGAAGACCCTCTCAGGGGGGAATCAGCAGCGGGTGGTCCTGGCAAAGTGGATCGCCACTGAACCGAAGCTGTTCATCCTCGATAACCCGACAGTGGGTATCGACATCGCAGCGAAGACCAGTATCCACGAGGTGATCAAGCACCTTGCAGCAGAGGGAGTCGGTGTGATCATCATCTCGGATGAGATCGCAGAGGTGCTCTATACCTGTAACCGGGTGCTGGTCATGAACAGAGGGAGGATCCTGAAACAGTTCATCTCCTCTGAAGCGAACGAAGAAGAGATTCAGCGATACATTGAATCTCATGCAGTCTAAGGGGTCCACTATGAGAAAACTCTTTCAGCGTCATGAGACGTACGTGCTGGTGATCATCCTGCTCTTCAGCGTGATCATCACCAGTGTGAATCACAACTTCCTTACCCTCGAGAATGCCCTGGATCTGCTGAAGAGCTACTCCTTCACAGGGATCATGGCTATCGGGGTCCTGTTCGTACTCATATCGGGAGGTATCGATATCTCCTTCGCGGCGGTAGCCACCATCGCAGAGTATGTGACCGTCCTGATCGTTCTCCGCATAGGAGGTTCGATGATCACGGCATTCGCCTTCGCAGTACTGATCGGAGCTGCCCTGGGGGCTGTGAACGGTCTGCTGATCTACCGTTTCAAGATCCCGCCGATCATAACCACCATAGCCACGATGAATGTCTACTATGGGCTGCTCATCGTGATCACCAGAGGCAAGTGGATCTATGCACTGCCTGACTGCTTCCGATCGTTCGCGGAGATCCGTGTAGGGTCCTTCGGTGTACAGGATGGGTCAGCCTTCGGCGTGTCGGTGGTGACGATCATCTGGTTCCTGCTGCTCATCGCAGCGGCCGTGCTGCTGCGTTACACCAGACTCGGCAGGAGTATCTATGCCGTCGGCGGAGACAAGATCTCTGCAGAACGGGTCGGGTTCAGGGTCGGTCGTGTCCAGGTGTTCGTCTATGCCTTCATGGGAACGATGGCTGCGATCGCGGGTATCGTCCAGGCACTGCTCGTGCAGACCGTCGCACCGAACTCCATCGTGGGGAAGGAACTCGATGTCATCGCAGCCGTGGTCCTCGGCGGGGCCAGCCTCGCAGGAGGCGTGGGGACTGTCTTTGGCACCTTCCTCGGGGTCATGCTGCTGGCTATCGTGCAGAATGGTATGACCCTCATGAAGGTCTCCGCAGTCTGGTACGATGTGTTCGTGGGACTGGTGGTCATCCTCAGTGTGGGGTTCAGCTCCTATAAGCAGAAGAAGCAGCAGAGCAGTTCGAAGATCGATATCAGGGAGAGTGCCCCCTCAGCAGGGGTCTCTGCAGATACGCTACAGGAGAGTTGAGGTATGAAGATAAAGAAGAACGAAATAACGGTACTGCTGATCATCATGCTGCTGGTCGGTCTGCTGATGGTCATGATCAATCCACGATCGTTCCTGACGATCAACAACCTGCAGAGCATGGCATTCCAGCTGCCAGAGCTGGGGATCCTCTCTCTGGCCATGATGATCGTCATGCTCACCGGGGGGATCAACCTCTCCATCATCGCCACGGCGAATCTGTCAGGGATCACCGCAGCCCTGATCCTTGCCTCCGGAGGCGACCAGGCCTCCGGTGCCCTGGTACTGCTTGCCCTCGGTGCCGCACTCGCGGTCGCCGCGGTGGTAGGGCTGCTCAACGGTGTGCTCGTCGCCTATGTGGGGATCACTCCGATCCTGGCGACCCTCGGGACCATGACCCTGCTGAACGGGTTCGCGATCGTGATCACCAAAGGCTATGTCATCTCCGGGTTCCCCGATGTCATCAGGTTCATCGGGAACGGTACGGTCCTGTTCATCCCGTTCCCGCTGCTGATCTTCATCGTCATGGTCCTGATCATGTCGGTGATCCTCAACCGTACCGCAGCCGGATTCGGCATGTACATGATCGGTTCGAACGAGATCGCTACCAAGTTCTCGGGGATCAGCAACAGTTCGGTGCTGATCAAGACCTACGTGATCTCAGG
>JAIPFY010000042.1 GCA_021736385.1 Spirochaetia bacterium
TCGGTTCGGAAGTTTGCCTCGGACTTCCTTCAGACCCAGCCTCGCGACTACGCCCTTGTCGTCAGCTAGCAGTTCCTTTCACACTACCACCTACAGCGGTCTTTCACCGCCTAGTCATTACCCATGCAGGGCAAACAAACGACAGGACCTCAACGAGGTCCTGTAGAAATGGGTAATGAGTACATATGCTCCGCCAACAGAAGAAGTGCTATTGACCGCCAGAGCGGTGATTCGGCACTACTGCAACGCAACTGAAGGTATCATACCAGAATCGTCAGATACGTACATCTCCCTCGGGTCTGACAGCGATGTAACGAGTATCTACCCTATGTCGATGAGAAATCTGGTATGAGAGGCCACCCCACCAGGGCCGAAGGGGACTGTGCCGATTCCAGCCTATTACGGCCATTCGCTTTCTCAGTGGACTTCCGGCCAGGCTAAAGACACCTACGGTATAGCGAGATCAGGACTGTGAAGATGGATCTTGTCCCTGAAGTGGTTCAAGTCATTATGATCCCCGGTCCCTACTCTCTTCACGGGAGATATCTGGATCCGTTCCTTCGAGCGCGGCTTGTGGTGTCCGATGCTGCACCACGATCATCGAAGATCTCTGCTATAGGCCTTCTCAGAGATCGTACTGCTGTTCTCTTCGCAGAGCGTCTTGGAAGCAGCTTCCACCTGATCAGGAACCGTCACATCCATACTATAAACGACAGGACCTCAACGAGGTCCTGTAGAAATGAGTAATGAGTAAATATGCTCCGCTTACAGAAGATGTGCTCATGACCGCCAGAGCGGTGATACGGCACTACTGCAACGCAACTGAACGTATCATACCAAAATCGTCACATAAGTAAATCACCCCCGGGTATGATAACGATTTAACGAGTATCCACCCTATATTGTTTAGCAATCTGTTAAGTGAACCCGTACGATCAATGCTGTAAGAGTCTCTGACGATGCACGCTTATTATGAGTGAGTACTCACTCTATGAAATACGTGTGATATGATTGACTGCTGATTGACACATAAAACTCAAAAACTTAGAATGAAAAAAAACAGGAGATATTCAATATGGCAATACCAAGCCTTCTACATAAATGTTACGATTTTGATCTTGCGGAAAAAAGCAGAAATGACGGTTCCTATCCCTTCTTTCGACCTATCGAAGGATTCTCAGGGTCACACGTCATCATCAATGGAAAAAGACTGTTCATGGCAGGCTCGAATAACTATCTCGGTCTTGCAGTCGATGAACGAGTCAAAGCTGCAGCGGCCGAAGCTGCCATGAAATACGGCAGCAGCTGTTCAGGATCCCGGTTCATGAACGGGACGCTCGATCTGCATGAGCAGCTCGAAGAACGTATCGCAGCCTTCACCGGGAAAGAGGCAGCTCTCTGTTTCACCACCGGGTATCAGGCGAATCTGGGAGCCATCTCAGCTCTGCTCGGCAGAGGAGATCATATCTTCATCGATAAATACAGCCATGCATCGATCTTCGATGGGATATTCCTGGCATCCGGGATGCTCAAACAGGTGAACATGCACCGCTATACTCATAACGACATGCAGGAACTCGAACAGAAACTTGCAGCACTGCCGCTTGAAGCGAACAAGATCATCGCCACTGACGGCGTGTTCAGCATGGAGGGATGCATCGCGAACCTCCCACGGCTGAGAGAACTTGCCGATCGATACAATGCGGTACTCTATCTTGATGAAGCTCATGCCTATGGGGTGATCGGAGAGCATGGCAAGGGGACTGAAGAGTACTTCGGATACCGAGCCCTTGCTGATATCATCATGTGCACCTTCTCCAAGTCCTTCGGTTCGATCGGCGGGTTCATCGCAGGCTCCTACAAGGTCATCGACTACGTCAAGCATGCCTCGCGCTCATTGATCTTCAGTGCCAGCATGCCCCCGGCGAACATCGCAGCGGCGTCCGCCGCTCTTGATATCATAGAGACCGAACCGCAGATCATCCATCGGCTCCAGAGGATCGGGAGCAAGATGATCGACGGGTTCAAGACCATCGGGTTCAATATCGGTACGACACAGACGCCCATCGTCCCCCTGATCATCGGTAATGATGAGAAGACCTTCATGTTCTGGCATATGCTGTTCGAACACGATATCTATGTGAACCCGGTGATCAGTCCCGCTGTCCCGCCCAACGGCGCCCTGCTGAGGACTTCGTATATGGCTATCCATGAAGATGAGGATCTTGACCATGTATTGAATGTCACTGAGAGTGTCGCACGTACCCTGCAGATACTTCCCACCTCCTGAAGAGAGGGGAAACGATCTGCCTGCTCCATCACACTTCTTGATTAATATCAGGACAGTCAGTGTTTTTCATTGACTGTCCTACCCATACATGATTATATAAAAGATACGGATGAGATGTTCATC
Source organism: Spirochaetia bacterium (assembly GCA_021736385.1). Lineage (GTDB taxonomy): Bacteria > Spirochaetota > Spirochaetia > CAKZLE01 > CAKZLE01 > JAIPFY01. The sequence goes on from JAIPFY010000042.1 coordinate 2,414, forward strand.
GAAGACGATGATCACCCAGTGATCCTCTCGTGTGGAACTTGTTTATGGATGCATTGAGTTACCTTCAGCAGCGTCCCCACAACGCAGCTGATTTCAGGTCTGCATGCGAAAAAGTGTATAACAAAAAGTAACTGCACCTGAGTAACAAACATGTATTTTCATGCTTTTTCTTTCCATTGACTACCCTGTTCATTCAGGGTAGTCTCTTTGTATATGAGGACTTACCCTATGAGCGTGAACAGAGAGAAACAGGAACTGAGAGTCCGGATCAAAGAGAGGCTGCAGGCTTTGACCCCGCAGGAACGCAGGGAGAGGAGTACGTTCATCTGTCAATCAGTCATCAGATATCTGGAAGCCGAGTTCCCGCAGGTCCGTCTCATCCTATCGTTCTCTTCCATGCCTGATGAAGTAGATACGAGGATGATCATGCACTGGGCCGATACGCATGCAGTCGCACTGGCACTTCCAAGGATCTCAGGGACCCCCGCCTCCATGAGCTTCCATCGACTCCCCTTCCCAGCCTCCGATCAGTCGCTCGTGCGGCATCCGTACGGGTTCTACCAACCACCTGCGGACATCCCTGAACTAGCGTGTACGGCATATGATCCGACACAGTGCATCATGATCGTACCGGGAGTCGCGTTCGATCTTCACGGGGGTCGGCTCGGCCATGGCGGAGGATTCTATGACAGGTATCTCGGATGCTGCAGGCCGTTTCTGACACCCATCGGGGTCTGCTTTGCAGAGCAGATCGTTCAGGCCGTCCCGAGGGAAGCCCACGACCACCCCATAACCGAATTGTTCAGAGGATGATGTGCTGTCTCATGTGAGGGTGTTCATTCGGTGCTTTTTGCGAAGTGCTCGGCAATGAGGGAGAAGTGCTGCGTTACCATCATATGGAGAAACGAACGGCAGGCTTCCACGTTCTCATCACTGAAATCCAGGGACATGTGTGACATCAGTTCACGACGTACTTCCACATCTTTGACGAACCGCATGATCGCAGCCAGAGCTCGAAGATAATCGACCTGACTGAACGGGGATGATCCGATGACAAAGAGCAGATGGACGAGCTTCCCGTCAGGTGACTGAAAATCTATGCCCTGCTTGGAGAGCCCTAGGCCTACATAGATACGATCGATCGAAGCCATCTTCCCATGTGCGATAGCAACTCCCCTGCCGATACCGGTACTCTCGATCCTTTCGCGACGGAGGACCGCTTGAGAGAACTTCGTGATATCAGGGATGTCAGTGAAGACGGGACACTTTTGAATGACCTCTTCGATCGCTTCAAATTTATCAAGACTGTTCACACAGCAGAGTACTTCATTGTAGTTCAAAACAAGCTCTTCCACATATCAGAGTATAGGCAATAGACGGCCATGTTTCAATACGAAATAAAAGAAATGATGTATTTAACCTGTGGTAACTTCGCAGAGATGAGAGAGGGGACGGACTGGCACCCATATGTCGCAGTCCGTCCCCTCTGTTCATTGGAGTCTGATCCGTGTCAGTTCTCCTGTGCCAGTCGCTCATTGATCGCCTGTGCGGCAGTCCTTCCCTGTCCCATCGCCAGGATCACCGTCGCGGCTCCAAGGACGATATCACCTCCGGCAAAGATACGATCGATGGAGGAACGGCACTGTTCATCGACGATGATGTTCCCCCACTTGTTCGTCTCAAGACCTGCTGTGGTCTTCTTGATCAGAGGATTCGAATCGTTACCGATCGATACGATCACCGTATCGACCTCCAGGATCGATTCGCTCCCTTCGATCGCCATGGGGCGTCGTCTGCCCGATGCATCAGGTTCTCCCAGCTCATAGGCCAGCAGTTCCAGTCCGGTCACCCGACCCTTCTCATTGCCGATGATCTTCTTGGGGCTGTGCAGCAGCAGGAAGTCGATCCCCTCTTCCTTCGCATGTCCGACCTCTTCCACTCGTGCCGGCATCTCCTTCTCGGTCCTTCGGTATACGATGTAGACCTTCTGTGCACCGAGTCTCTTTGCTGTCCTGGCTGCATCCATGGCGACATTCCCGCCGCCGAGGACCGCGACGATCTTGGATTCATAGATCGGGGTGGAAGCGTGTTCGGGATCGTACGCCTTCATCAGATTGCTTCGTGTGAGATACTCATTGGCACTGAATACCCCGATGAGATTCTCCCCCTCGATCTTCATGAACTTGGGAAGTCCTGCACCGCTTCCCACGAACACCGCATCATACCCATCCTTATCGATGAGATCGGTGAGTTTCCTGGTCCTTCCAACGAGGAAGTTGGTCTCGATGGTGACACCCATCTTCTCAAGGTTCTCGATCTCCTCGGCTACGATGCTCTTGGGCAGTCGGAATTCGGGGATACCGTATACCATGACCCCGCCGGGTTTGTGAAACGCCTCGTAGATAGTGACATCATGGCCGGCTTTTCGCACATCGGCAGCAACGGTGATACCGGCAGGACCCGACCCGACGACCGCCACTCGTTTACCGGTGGGTGCGGCAGGCTCAGGCATCTTGACCAGATGGTTCTCTCGTTCATAATCGGCTACGTATCGTTCGATCCTGCCGATCGAGACAGATTTTTCCACATCTCTGAGAGACTTGCCCACCGTGCAGTAGAGCTGGCACTGTGCTTCCTGAGGACAGACACGGCCACAGATCGCGGGAAGCAGACTGCTCTCCTTGATCACTGCGATAGAGCCTTCGAAGTCGCCTTCTGCAGCTTTCTCGATGAACTTGGGAATGTTGATCGATACCGGACATCCCTGGATACAGGGTGCATTCTTACACTGAAGACATCGCAGTGATTCCAGGATCACCTGTTCGCGGGAGTAGCCCACCGCGACCTCTTCCATATTGCAGACCCGCTGGTCAGGATCCTGTGTCGGCATCTCCTGTACCGGGATCGCCATCCGGTCACGCGGCTTGAGCGCTGAAGGATCGATCGTTGCCAGCAGCTGCGCAGCATCTTCTCTGAGCTGTTCGGGGGTAGGATGACTCATGCCTTGCCCTCCTTGATCGCCAGATCCAGATGGCACTGGTGGTGGTCTTCTGCTTCCCGTTCCTTATAGGTCCCCAGTCGAAGCATCATATTGTCAAAATCGACCAGATGGCCATCGAACTCAGGTCCATCCACACAGACGAACTTCGTCTCGCCGCCCACACTCACGCGACAGCCTCCGCACATCCCGGTACCATCGATCATGATGGTATTCAGTGAGACGATGGTGTGGATCCCATACGGCCGTGTGGTCTCCGCACAGAACTTCATCATGATCGGTGGGCCGATCGCCACGACCAGATCAGGCTTCCAGCTCTCGCACAGCTCTTTGAGCGGTACGGTGACCAGATCCTTTCTACCGTAGGAACCATCATCGGTACAGATGATCAGCTCGTCGGCGATCTTCTGCATATCATCTTCCATGATCAGCAGATCCCTGTTTCTCGCACCCATGATGATCTTTACTTCATTACCTGCCTGTTTCATACCCTGAGCGATAGGATGCATCGGGGCAACACCTATCCCTCCGCCGACACAGACGACTTTACCGAACCGTTCTATCTCCGTGGGCTGACCGAGCGGTCCGAGCAGATTCTCGATATACTCTCCTACCTCGATCTTCGCAAGGCGGTGTGTCGTATCTCCTACCGCCTGAAATACGATTGTGATCGACCCCTCCTGCTGATCTGCATCAGCTATCGTCAAGGGGATCCTTTCGCCGTAGTTCGTGTCGATTTGTACGATGACAAACTGTCCCGGGTGTCGTTCCTGAGCAATCAATGGCGCTTCGATGCGCATACGAAACACTTCATCCGACAGTTGCTCTTTGTACAGCACTTTATTCATGTTCACCTCCGAGGTCGTCCCATAACCAAACCATGCCTATTTTTACGTAAATTCGGGTGGAAGTCAATGACAGTATTTGATATAGTGTTGAATATGATAACCAAAAAGGCAATTATACAGAATGAGAACGGGATCCATGTGCGACCATCTCAAGTGATCTCTACCCGTATGATGGGGTATACCGGTGCTGTCACCATAACGACTCATCAGCTTTCCATTTCTGATATGAATATCATAAGCATCATCTCCCTCGGCCTGATCAAGGGCGATGCGATCACCATCACCGTAGAGGGACCGGACGAAGAACAGACCGGGAACAGGCTCGTAGAGCTGTTCGAGACTGAATATGATTTCCCGCCAAGGGCGTAGGAGCAGCAGATGATCAGAAAAGCTCACCAGATGACCGTGACACGAAAAGAACACATGCGAGGAGGCGACGGGGTGACCGATATCCTGAATATCGTACAGCCTGACGAACTCAACCACGCACGACTGTTCTCACAGATCACGCTCCCCTCAGGCGCCGGGATCGGCGAGCATGCACATAACGAAGAGACAGAATACTACTACATCCTCGAAGGGACTGGCATCGTGACCGAAGCTGACGGAGAACAGACGGTGACTGCAGGAGATGTCGTAGTCACCGGCGGTGGTGCCACTCATGCCATCCGCAATGATGCTGCAGAGCCGCTGGTCTTCCTTGCGGTGATCATACTGGACGACTGATGAGTGTCATACGCACCGTCTGTGTCTTCTGCGGTTCGAGTACCGGTTCCTCAGGCTGCTATCCCACAGGAGCCCAGCTGCTGGGAAGTGCTCTCGCGGATGCCGGTATGGATCTGGTCTACGGCGGCAGTGATGTAGGTCTGATGGGACTGGTGGCAAGGACCATGCTCGCCCGCTCGCGGCGTGTGACCGGGATCATCCCCAGAGCGCTGCAGGAGGTGACCCGCCCGCTCGATATCACCGAACTGATCATCGTCGATACGATGCATGAGAGAAAGGCTGCCATGTATGAACGATCTGATGCCTTCATCGCACTGCCGGGGGGGATCGGGACCTTCGAGGAGCTGCTTGAGGCCTTCACCTGGAGTCAGCTCGGTTATCTGAAGAAGCCTGTCGCTGTCCTGAACATCAACGGCTACTATGACCTGCTGCTGCAGCAGCTTGCTTTGAGTGTTCGTTCGGGCTTCATGAAGCAGACCCACCTCGATGGACTGCTCGTACATGATGATCCGAACGAGCTGGTAGGGATGCTGCAGAGTACCGACTATGCCTATCATCCCAAATGGCAGTGAAGATGGTGAGTTTCGTTCTTGCGTATCGGCAGTTGTACCGCTACTATAGAGCAGGGGCTTGAGCTTGCTGAGGGCCCACTTCCATACAGAGGCACTGCATGAAACAGAACAGAGACTCCAGAGCCAGCCATACCTTAGCCGCCATGAGCTCCTACGGGGCCGGTCGCTTTCTGGCAGAATTCCTTACCGGAGCGTTCGGCGCTATCGTATTCAAGTTCTATGAGACCGAAGTCGGTCTGGCCGCCGGGTATGCCGCGTTAGCCACCATCATCTATTCCATCTGGAATGCCATCAATGATCCGCTCATCGGTCACATCACCTCTCGACCTACATTCCTCTCGCAGCGCTTCGGCCGCCGATTCCCCTGGATCCTCATCGGGACGATCGCCTGTGCGTTCAGCTTCATTCTCATATTCGCCGTCCCCAGATCCTTCGATGCCGTGAACCACCCGCTTCCGGTGTTTCTCTGGATGGTCATCTCCATCTGTCTGTATGACGGGCTCTACTCGATCTGGGAAGTGAACTATCAGTCGATCTTCCCCGATAAGTTCAGGACCCAGGAGGAGCGGACACGGACTGCCGGGATCAGTACGGTCATCGGGGTGTTCGGCATCGCCTTCGGCTTCGTGGTCCCGCCGATGTTCTTCTCCTATGGGATCCGGGACTCCTACCTCACCAGCGGCTGGGTGATCGCCGGGGTAGCGACCGCAGCAGCCCTGCTGCTGATCCCCGGGGTACGGGAGAGTCGGGGTATGATCGACCGGTTCATGAGAAAGACTCAGACCGAAGAGGTACAGAAGGGGTTCTTCTCTCAGATGCGGCAGGCCTTCACCCATCGGAACTTCGTCGCCTTCATCCTGCTGTTCTTCTTCTACCAGTCAGCCTGCATGTGCATGACCAGCTCAGTTCACTATGTGGGAGACTATATCCTGACCGGTGAGAGCTCTGACACCACCCTGATCTTCGCAGGCATGCTCATCGGGGCGCTTGTCAGTGTCCCGGTGTGGACTGCCGCAGCAAAACGGATCAGAAGCAATCAGAAGATGCTGATGATCACTGCAGCACTCATGGCGCTGTTCTCCCTGCCTATGACCTTCATCAACTCCTATATGGGATTCACCATCAGCATGGCCCTCTGGGGAACCGGTTTCGGAGGATTCTGGCTCTTCATGCCCGGGGCGATGGCCGATGTCATCGATGAGATCGTGGTCAAGGAGCGAAGACGCGAGGATGGCATCATCCTCGGACTCCGAGCGTTCTTCGGGCGTCTCTCCTATGCCAGCCAGGCGATCGTCTTCTGGCTCATCCACAGCATCACCGGATTCGCACAGGCTCCACGGTCAGCATCTGCCCTCTGGGGTATCCATCTCCACATGGGACTGATCCCATCACTGTTCATGCTCTGCGGCATCGCGGTCTTCCTCCGGATGAACTCGCTCACCGGAGAGCGGGTGGAACTGCATAAACAGGAGCTGCTGGCGCTTGATCTGTAGTGAATTCGTCAAGTATCAGACGTACACACGGGCTTTTGAAGGAGGAAGTACTTTCAACAGCCCGTGTTTTTTTGTATACTTGTTCGATACACAGGAAGGAGAGCATTTCATGCTGAAAAAACTGCAAACACTTGAAGCACGCTTCAAAGATCTGGAACTGAGACTTGCTGAACCTGCTACCATGAAAGATATGAATCTCTATCGTGAGATCATGCAGGAGCACTCGTATCTGTCCGAGATCATGGAGGAGTACGCGATCTATCGACAGGCGGCTCAGCAGATAGACGAAGCGAAGATCCTCATCGAGCAGGAATCAGATGCTGAGATGCGTGAGATGGCCAAAGAAGAACTGCATGAGCTCGAAGCTACCAGAGAAGCCTCTGAAGCTCGACTGAAGATACTGCTGGTCCCGAAGGACCCTCTTGATGGGAAGAACATCATCATGGAGATCAGAGCCGGGACCGGAGGCGATGAGGCTGCCCTGTTCGCGGCAGATCTCTACCGCATGTACACCCATTATGCTGAAGAGAACAAATGGAAGACTGAGATCCTCTCTCTCAACGAGACGGAGATCGGCGGGTTCAAGGAGATCGTCTTCTCAGTAGCCGGTAAATACGTCTATGGGAATATGAGATACGAAAGTGGTGTCCACCGGGTACAGCGGGTCCCTTCCACCGAATCGGGGGGAAGGATCCATACCTCGGCGGTCACGGTGGCCGTACTCCCTGAAGCCGAGGAGACTGATATCCAGATCAAGACCGAAGACCTCAAGATCGATGTCTACCGCTCCTCGGGACCGGGAGGACAGAGTGTCAATACCACTGACTCTGCGGTACGCATCACGTATCTCCCGACCGGCCTGGTGGTCACCTGCCAGGATGAGAAGTCTCAGATCAAGAACCGGGCAAAGGCTCTTCGAGTCCTCAGAGCCCGACTCTTCGAAGCAGAGGAGCTCAGGCATCAGCAGGAACGGGCGCAGAACCGCAAGAGTCAGGTAGGGAGCGGTGACCGATCAGAACGCATCAGGACCTATAACTTCCCGCAGAACCGTGTGACTGACCATCGGATCAATCTGACCCTCTATAAGCTCGAAGCGATCCTGCAGGGCTCACTGGATGAGATCATCGATGCTTTGAAACTCAACGCAGGAGAGGAAGCCCTCAAGGAGATCTGAACATGATCACGATCAAGGACATCCTCACCCAGGGGACCAACCGTCTAAAGAGACTCGGTTCGACAGAGACTCCCTACCTCGATGCACTGCTGCTCATGGGTCATACGCTCAACATGAGCAAAGAGCGGCTCATAGCGGCAATGAACGACAATATATGGGAGATCGATGCCATAGAGTTCGGCAAGACCATCGAACAGCGGATCAAGGGGATCCCCGTTGCCTATATCATCCACCGAAAGGAGTTCTACGGACTGGATTTCTACGTGGACTCTCGTGTGCTGATCCCCCGTCCCGATACAGAGGTCCTCGTCGAGACCGCCCTGGGACTCACAGGGGACACCGGAGATCTGGACCTGCTGGATCTGTGTACCGGATCAGGCTGCATCGGCATCTCGATCCTGCATGAGCTCAGGCACAGGAAGTATCGCGGCACCTGCAGACTCTCCCTTGCCGATATCTCTGATGAGGCACTGACCGTCAGTGCCCTGAATGCCAGGACGATCCTCGGCAGCGAGCCGACCCTGATCAGAAGCGACCTGTTCTCATCCATACCCGAAAGCTATGACCTGATCACCACCAATCCTCCCTATCTGACCGATGCACAGTCCGATCATCCGCAGCTGCGTGCACGCAGGGAACCGGATCTGGCCCTGCGTTCGGGTTCCGATGGGCTCGATCATATACGGAAGATCATCACCGATGCATATGCCCACCTGCATACAGGGGGCTTTCTGATCATTGAAGGCGGATTTGACCAGGGTCCACGAATCAGGGACCTGCTTACAGCAGGCGGGTACACCCGGGTCACTATCGTTCAGGATCTGGCCGGACATGACCGGGTCGTCTACGGGATGAGGGCGTAATAACAACTATATGATCAATCTCATTGATAAGTTCAGACAGAAGATCACCGGCTACACCGAAGATGAACAGCATCGTATCATCGATGCCGCCATCTGGGCCAAGAACCTGCACAACGACCAGAAACGGGCCAGCGGGGAACCCTACTTCGTCCACCCCATGCATGTTGCCGAGACGCTGGTCTACCTCAGGCTCGATGCTGATGCCGTGATCGCCGGGTTCCTCCATGATGTCATGGAAGATACCGAGACGAGCTTCGAGGCAGTCGAGTCCCGATTCGGGTACGAAGTCGCAAAACTCGTTGACGGGGTCACGAAGATATCGATCCTGAAGGTGAAGAACAAGAGTATCCAGGAGGCTGAGACCATCAGGAAGATGCTCTTCGCCATGTCTGAAGACATCAGGGTCATCATCATCAAGCTTGCAGACAAGCTGCACAACATGAACACCCTCGAATACCTCTCACCGCAGCGAAGGAAGGCGATCGCAACAGAATGTCTTGATATCTATGCCCCGCTCGCCGACCGCCTGGGTATCTCCTGGATGAAGGACGAGCTCGAGGATCTGGCCCTCAAAGCCCTCAATCCCGAAGCCTACCAGTATATCAAGGAGTTCCTGCTTGCCAAACGCGGCGAACGGGGGGACTACCTCAAGAAAGTGGAGAAGGCGATCTACCGCGCTGCAGGGGAGGAGCAGGTCACCGATATCCTCGTCTCCACCCGTGCCAAGCACTTCTATTCCATCTATCTCAAGATGAAGAGAAGGAAGAAGAAGATCGATGAGATCTATGATATCCACGGGGTGCGGATCCTCTGCAACACGACCAATGAGTGTTATACCCTGCTGGGGGTGATCCACAAACTCTGGCCGCCGATCGAAGGACGATTCAAAGATTATATCGCCATGCCCAAGGCCAATCAGTACCAGAGCCTCCATACGACGGTGATGAGCTACAACGGCAAACTGCTGGAGATCCAGATCAGAACCAAATCCATGCATTATACGGCAGAATACGGGGTCGCCGCTCACTGGGCCTACAAGCATACCACCGGGAGCGGTGTACGTATTCCCGCCAATCAGCTGCCGATCATCAACAAGCTCAAGAACTGGGATCAGCAGAAGGGTACTTCCGAATCCTTTCTCGATGAGATCAAGGAAGAGCTGCTTCGGGACTCCATCTACGTGTTCACCCCCAAAGGTCATATCGTAGAGCTGCCCTCCGAGGCTACCGCCATAGATTTCGCCTATCATATCCACACCGAAGTCGGTAATCATATGATCGGGGCCAAGGCAGATGGCTCGATCATCTCCCTCGGACAACCCCTGAAGAACACCCAGACGATCGATATCATGACATCCCAGAATGCCAGACCACATATCAACTGGCTGCGTCTGGCTAAGACGGCCAGAGCCAGACAGAAGATCCGCTACTGGCTGAACAAGCATGATGAGAATCTGGTCATCGACAAGAACATCATCGCCAAGGGCAAACCGGAACAGAAGAATGCCGTACAGAAGGCGGCTCATGAGCATCAGGGGCCGCCAGAACCAAAGAAGGATGAGATCGTCACCCATGTGATCGATCAGGCAAAGGTAGCCTTCAGGATCGGCGATGAGACGAACATGATGATCAGTATCGCACAGTGCTGCAAACCCTCTCGAGGTGATGATATCGTGGGGTACATCTCCAGAGGGAGGGGGATCATCGTTCACCGGAAGGACTGCAAGAATCTGATCAACATCAAAGATATCGAGCACCGCAGTATCGAGGTGGAGTGGGAGACCAGTTCACCGAAACTGACCAAGCGTTTCCAGGTGACCAGCAAGGTGGTATCTGATCTGTTCTCCGAGATCGAGGGAGCTGTGAGAAAGTATCATGGACATCTGATCGAAGGAAAACTCGAAGAGGCCGAACATGACCGGCTCGTCGGCAGCTTCACCATGGAGATCGACAAGAACAACGACTACAAGAAGGTCCTCAAGAGTATCAGGACCATTCCCTCGGTCCTGAACCTCATTCCGCTCTGACCGCTGCCTTAAGGGCTTCGAAGCGCTCGAGTATCGGCAACTGCTGGGTACAGGCCCGTTCACAGGCCCCGCAGGAGATGCAGGCATCAAGCTGATCGATCGTCACTCCCCAGTGATACCGCAGTCGGTCCTTCACCGTTTCGCCGCTCGAGAGATAGAGCAGGTTCGCCGTCTCTACGAACTTCCAGACCGCGATATCGACCGGACAGACTCTGCAGTACATGCAGCCGGTACACAGGGCATCGAACGTACGGTCAGCCCCGCTGATCAGTGATGCCAGCTCCTCATCGCTGTAGGGCCGGAAGGATTCCACCGAATCGATGGCGGTGTCGACATCGGTCATATCACGAAAGCCCACCAGACGTACGGCGATCCGCTCCTCCTGCAAAAGGAAATGGAGGGCAGCATCGAGCATCGACTGACCTTCATGCACTTTCAGATAGCCGAAGGTCTCCTCGTTCTCGACGATCGTCCCTCCCCCGAGTGAGTTCATCACTACCACCCCCATAGAGCGTGCTGATGCAGCAGCGATCCCCGCTTCACGATAGCGATAGTTGGCGGCAGAGTACCCGAGCAGGACCCCTTCGAAGATATCTCGTTCGATGACCTTTCGGATCTCATCCCCCGGCAGGTGTGTCGAGAAGGTCATATGGTCGATCAGCCCCTCCTCTTTCGCTCTGATCATGGCATCGATCGCCCCGCCGGCGATCCGTGCATCGAGTTCGCCGGGATGCAGCAGGTACCAGCAGTGATAGAAATCGATCGAATCGACATCAAGACGCCGCAGGGTCCGTTCGAGATCACGGCGCAGCCCGTCTCCTGTCGGCTTGTTCGATTTACTGCTCGTATAGATCGGAAGATCAGACCCGCGTTTGCGCATCTGTCGCAATGCAGCTCCCATGATCTGTTCTGAGTGGTCGTCACAGTAGCCGGGAGCCGTATCGAAGTAGTTGATCCCCCGGTCATAGGCGTGGAGGACGACCTCTGCCATCTCATCGATCGCTGCAGGGCGGGCAAACCGCATACCGCCGAACCCGATCGCTGATACCTGTTTACCGGTGGTCCCGTACTGAGAGTAACGCATATGCTGTTCTCCTATGCTCGTATGATTCGTGTTTGTATCTGTCTTCGGTGCCCGCCTGCCTGATCCCCGGGAGCCGACCATCATTCATCAGCCGGTGGACACGTATGATCTGCATACCGCATCAGTGAAAAGACTTCGCAGGCACTTCTGTCAGGACGATGGTACTACATGCAGGCGCAAAAACCAATAGCGAATCAGCAGGTATTCACGTACTGCGGGAGATCGGACATGAGATCCACCCTCTCATGTGTCTTCCGCAGGGAGTCCCCGATCGGGCTTCTTCATGAGAGTCTGCGATTGACCATGCACCGATGACCTGCTGCCTGATGAACGCATATACAATCACTACAAGCATATGTATGCATACAGAGCGGTGTACAGGGTTATTTTCTGTATAGTTATTGCATACATATACACAAAAATATAGAATATCGAAAAACTGGAGGGTGTATGGCAACACTAGCAACAACTATCACATTCGCTATCTATCTTGTGTTCCTCTTATGTGTGGGGTTCTTTTTCTACAAACGGACACATAATCTGGAAGACTATCTGCTCGGCGGAAGGTCCATGGGGGTATGGGTCACAGCCCTGTCAGCACAGGCAAGTGATATGTCCGGGTGGCTTCTGTTGGGTCTGCCTGGAGCAGTCTTTCTGTATGGGGTCGGTCAGAGCTGGATCGCGATCGGTCTGTTCTTCGGAACCGTCTTGAACTGGATCCTGGTTGCACCGAGACTGAGGGTCTTTACCGAGAAGACCAACTCCTTGACCTTATCGAGCTTCTTCGAAAACCGCTTTCATGATCCAACAGGTCTGCTTCGTATCATCTCAGCGATCATCACGCTGGTCTTCTTCACGATCTATGCCTCTTCAGGGATGGCAGGGGCAGGGAAGCTCTTCGAAGCGATGTTCGGTGTCCCCTATATCTTAGCTGTCATCGGCGGCTGTATCGTCATCGTCCTGTATACCTTTCTCGGAGGATTCCTTGCAGTCTGCTGGACGGACCTGTTCCAGGGTGCGCTTATGTTCTTCTCCATCCTGATCATTCCGATCTTCGCACTCACTACCCGTGGTGGTTTTGATGCGATCGCAGCTGCAGCTGATGCAAAGCAGATAGCCTTAAGCCTCTTCGTCCCGGGAAGCGGGATCGCCGGTATCATAGCGATCATTTCGACGATGGCCTGGGGGCTGGGATACTTCGGGCAGCCGCATATACTGGCTCGATTCATGAGCATCAAGGATGTGAAGGATTTGTCGAGATCCACGATCATCGCGACCATCTGGGTATTCATCTCCCTTGGTGGAGCTATCCTCGTCGGGCTCATCGGTATGGCCATGTATACCGAAGCTCCCGGTGGAGATGCAGAGAAGGTGTTCATCTATATGATCGGGGACCTGTTCAACCCCTGGGTAGGAGGGGTCCTGCTGGCAGCGATCCTCTCCGCAATCATGTCGACCATTGATTCCCAGCTGCTTGTATCCTCTTCAGCATTGACAGAGGACTTCTACCAGAAGATCATCAACCGAGATGCTTCAGAGAAAGAGCTTATCTGGATAGGAAGGATCTGCGTCATCGTCATCTCATTGATCGCAATGGCTCTGGCCCTTAATCCGAAGAGCAGCATCCTGGCCCTCGTCTCCTATGCATGGGGCGGCTTCGGAGCAGCCTTCGGACCTGTGGTGCTTATGGCACTCTTCTCCAAGAGGACTACATGGAAGTCAGCCCTTGCAGGCATGATCACCGGGGCCGTTGTCTGTGTCCTCTGGAAAGAGGTCGGTCTGGGTGCTCAGATGTATGAGATCGTCCCCGGGTTCATCGCGAACTATCTTGTCATCATCATCTTGAACAGCATCATCCCGCAACAGGATATGGCTGTTGTCAGGGAGTACGAATCAGTCATGGAGAGTATGCAGTAGCAGGAAGACAGACCGGGTAGCAGGATCGCTGCAGCAGCAGCGGCCCTGCTACCCGAATGGCATCGAAAGGGTGTTGTATCCTTGTGAATTTGCACGGCACTCAGCTGTGATACCCTGTACGCATACTCGCTACGGTAGCTGAGGACCCAATAGCAAGGAGTGTATTCTCTCATATATCCCGTTTTAACAGGGAATTCAGTAAAAGAGATTCGGCTGTACACCAGCTACATACCGAATAAACGCGAATCAGTTAGGCTCAATCATACATCTTGTGGGATTCTGTCAGCGACAGGGTTTCTGACGTAGGTCTTCCTGCTGGCATCAAAGAGCTTGAGGGAAACATATTCATCATCAGCATACCCATAGCCTTGTCTTCTCAGCAGGGTCTTGGTGCGGTTATTGACGCCCTCAACCTTACCGGAAGATATCGCATAGGTTTCATGGGCGATGATGCCTTCAGGGGGAAGAGAACATACTACAAACACATACAAGCTGATCTTCCACTAAGAAAACCGGTTTTTCTTACAATTGTATCAAATACATCTACTACATATGCCCGAACGTGGACTCGGACTGCCGCTCCCTTGCAGACACCGGCCCCTGCATCTACAGGCATACAGGTTCGGCAGCATTGAGATCTGATAGATCACAATGATACCTGGCCGGTGCTGATCCTGCGAGTGATCAGACATTGAACCTGAAATGCATGATGTCCCCATCACGCACCACGTACTCCTTGCCCTCTATCCGCAGTTTCCCTGCCTCTTTCACCTTCTGTTCGGTCTTGTAGGTGAACAGGTCCTCACAGTGATAGACCTCAGCCTTGATGAAGCCCTTCTGGAAGTCCGTATGGATCACCCCTGCTGCCTCCGGTGCTTTGGCGCCTTCATTGAAGGTCCATGCCCGGTTCTCATCGGCACCTGCGGTGAAGAAAGTCCTCAGTCCGAGGGTCTTGTACCCGGTCTCGATCAGATGAGTCAGTCCCGATTCCTGCAGTCCTGCAGCCTCGAGGAACTCCTCGCGTTCTTCAGTGGTGTCGAGGGCCGCTATCTCAGCCTCCAGCTTCCCGCAGATCACGACCACCGGAGCACCTTCGAGTGCTGCGGTCTCTTTGACCTGGTCGATGAAGGGATTGCCATCGGTCAACGCCTGTTCATCCACATTGCAGACATAGATCACCGGTTTCATGGTGATCAGGTGCATATCATAGATGAGGGCACGCTGTTCTTCAGTGAGCTCCACCCTGCGGGCAGCCATCCCGGTACCCAGAGCCTTCTGCAGTTCGATCAGCAGCGGCCTGATGAGTGCCGCCTGTTTGGCCCCCTCCTTACCGAGTCGTGAGAGCTTCTCGACTTTGGAAAGGCGTTTTTCCACACTCTCCAGATCAGCAAGAGCCAGTTCTATATCGATGGTCTCCATGTCAGAGACCGGGTCGATGGTATTCTCCACATGCGTGATATCGTCATCTTCGAAGCAGCGGACCACGTGTACGAGTACCCCTACTTCGCGTATATGTGAAAGGAACCGGTTTCCCAGTCCCTCTCCCTTCGAGGCTCCTTTCACCAGTCCGGCGATATCGACGAACTCCACAACTGCAGGAATGACCTTCTTTGCAGGTATCAGTTCTGCGATCCTGTCAAGCCGTCTATCGGGGACCCCCACGATTCCCACGTTCGGATCGATGGTGCAGAACGGATAGTTCGCAGCCTCTGCCGGTGCAGAGGTCATAGCAGAAAAGATCGTAGACTTGCCGACATTCGGCAGACCTACTATGCCACAGTTCAATCCCATTACGTATACTCCTTGCAGATATACCCTCTCTTTCAGGGTTATTCGAGCCGATGCATCGTATCATATATTGACAACTATGATAAGCTCAATTACTGTAGGTTACTATAGCTTATGAGTAAAACACAGTTTCAATACGACAGCAGAACCGAGAAGAGAGAACGTGCCCTCCTTGTTACGGTCAAAGATTCACCGGGATCCCAGACCATGGCCGAATTCTCACAGCAGGAACTGATCAGCCTGACCGAGACCATGGGGATGGAAGTGGCCGAATCGGTCATCGTCCCGATCAAGGCACCGCGATCGACCTACCTCATCGGAACGGGAAAAGTCAAAGAACTCTGCGAGATGAGCGAAGAACTCGAGGTCGACTGTATCATCTTCGATCAGGATCTCAATCCGAGTCAGCAGAGGAACTGGGAAAAGATCTCAGAGATCTGCGTCATAGACCGCAGAGAGGTGATCCTGCAGATCTTTGCAGACAGGGCCTCTACCAAAGAGGCCGTACTGCAGGTCGCACTTGCCAGACAGGAGTACTCTCTGCCCCGGCTTACCCGGGCATGGACACACCTCTCCAGACAGAGAGGTGGATCAAAAGGTACACGAGGGGAAGGTGAGACTCAGCTTGAAGTGGACCGACGACTGGTCATGAAGCATATCTCACAGATCAAGAAGGATCTCAAAGGGGTTCGGGCACACCGTGAGACCCAGAGAAAACAGCGACAGGCGCTGCCGGTACCGACAGGCTCTATCGTCGGATACACCAATGCCGGGAAGTCATCACTGCTGAAGGCCCTCACTGACGCCGATGTGCTCATCGAGGACAAGCTCTTTGCCACGCTCGATCCCACGACACGGAAGATACGCCTGCCCGGAGGAGCGGAGATCCTGCTCACTGACACCGTCGGTTTCGTGCAGAACCTGCCGCACGATCTTGTGGACGCCTTCCGGTCTACCCTCGAAGAGACGAAGTACTCCGATTTCATCATCCATCTGATCGATGCCTCTCATCCGGAACCGGCAACCTGTTACCAGACGACCCTCGATGTACTCGAATCCCTTGGCTGTACCGACAAACCTGCGGTGATCGTGATCAATAAGGTCGATCTCTGCGATGATATGATCCCTCTGGCTGCGATCAGACGGAAGGACTATCCGATCGTATCGATCTCAGCGAAGACCGGAGAGGGTATCGACAAGCTGCTGGAGACCATAGAGCAGATCGTGTTCGACATCTACCCGGTAGAGACCTACCACCTGCCCCAGGACCGATACGATGTACTGGCGTTCATGAGAAAGAACGGCTCGGTGATCACCGAAGACTTTCAGGATGATCAGATCGTCGTATCCATCCGCATGCCTGACCGGTTCAAATCTGCGATCAGGCCATTTCTCGTACAGTGACATCCCCCACTGAAAAAGGCCCCCGCTCATCATGCTGATGGACGGGGGCCTCTCTATCTGATCCGATCGATCAGAGGTTCTGCATAGAACGACTAGAAATCCAGATGGTAGCGGGCTCCGATGCCGCCGCCGAAGTTAAAGCCAAAGAACGGGTTGACCAGGTTCAGTCCCGGGACCAGTTCAAGGTACACTTCGATGGCAGGGTCTGCGATGTAGTAGGAGATCCCGACGGGGACGTTCAGCCCCATGGAGAAGTTCCCGGTCGCAAGTCCCAGCTGCACACCTGCACCGACATAGGGATACAGATCGATATCTTCGATCGTAAACGCATCAAAACCATAGTGACCATCAGCGTGGATCGCCAAGGCACCGCCGGCAACACCTACCAGAGCAGCCACAGACAGATCATCGTTTATGACATACTTGCCGGTGAGACCCAGAGGCTGCCCGAGCAGTACTCCTACACTTATATCACCCTCATTACCGGCTGCAGCAAGAGGAGCGACGACGGCCAGACATACGAGAAGGATCAACATACATTTTTTCATAATTCCCCCTAACCTTTCATTAATGTTTTATACTCAATCATACAAATATATGAACATAAAAGCAACTCAGAAATAGATAAATAGCCGATTGCCCTAAAAAGCGACCTGTGAGGGAGATCTGACGGCAGAAACAGAGGCCGAATGAATACCATTGCCCGTAGTTCTATGATATATTCCTACTATGAGAGTTGTAAAGCCCCGGGGTACGATAATCCCCGACCTGACCGTTCGCAGTCTGATCATAGGACTCCTCGGGTCTGTGATCATCACTTCGAGTTCCATGTATGTGGCCCTGCGCATGGGGGCGCTCCCCTGGCCCACCCTCTTCGCGGCAGTACTGAGCATGTCGGTACTGCGTATCTGGGGTGACGCTACCTTACGGGAGATCAATGTGACGCACACTGTCATGAGTTCAGGGGCCATGGTGGCAGGAGGACTTGCCTTCACCATCCCCGGGATCTGGATCCTGGACCCGGAGGCCCCGGTCCAGCTGCTGCCCCTGATGGCAGTCACCATCTCAGGAGCAGTCCTCGGGGTCCTGTTCACCAGCTTCCACCGCCGTACCTATATCGTACAGGACCCCCTGCCGTTTCCCATGGGAACAGCTGCCTACCAGACCCTCAAGGCCGGGGAGCAGGGAGGCCCTCAGGCCAGGGTGCTCTTCAGTGCCATGGGACTCAGTGCCGCCTTCACCTATATCAGAGACGGTCTCTCTGCGATCCCGGCTGCCATCTCCTGGAAGATGCCCGGCAGGTATACCCCTGATCTTTCCCTGTGGCTCTCTCCCATGGCTGCTGGTATCGGGTTCATCATCGGCCCGCTGTATACCGGTATCTGGGCCTTCGGGGCGATCCTCGGGTACCTGATCATCATCCCCTTCGGGGTCTCATCGGGTCTGTTCGCCGATGCTGCAGCAGCAGACCTGTTCAGACAGAACCTCGGGATCGGACTCATGGTTGGCACCGGTATCGGGATCCTTCTCAAGAGTATCTACCATGCCTACAGAGATCGATCGGCTGTCCGCAGGAGTTCGAGCTTGAACCGGGCGAAGATCGTCGTACTGCCGGTCCTCCTGGTGACGATCCTGCTGTGGTCGTTCACCGATCTGAACGTCCTCCAGATCCTCCTGGCAGCCGCCCTGATCTGGATCACAACCAGCATGGCGGCGGTGATCACCGGACAGACCGCCATCAATCCGATGGAGATCTTCGGTATCCTGGTGATCCTTGCGGTCTCCCTCATCGACCGACCGGCTCAGATCGGGGCCTTCATGATCGCAGCCCTGACGGCTGTAGCCTGCGGGCTTACCGGCGATGTCATGAACGATCTCAAAGCAGGCAGGGAACTCGGGACCGATCCTGCGGCACAGCTGATCGCTGAGGCTGCAGGGAGTATCCTCGGTGCGATCATCGCCGTCCTGGTGCTCGTGAGCATGAAGGAGGCTTTCGGGGGATTCGGGACTGCAGATCTACCGGCCCCTCAGGCCGCTGCTGTCTCACAGATGATCAGCGGGCTCTCCAACGTCCCGTCCTTCTTCATCGGATGCTCCGCAGGGGCCCTGCTCTACCTGCTGCGGTTGCCGACCACCACCCTCGGACTGGGTGTCTACCTGCCTACGAGCATCTCCACCATCGTCTTTGCCGGTGGACTTATGAGCATGGTGCTCAGCAGGAGTGTCAGGCAGGAACGCAGATCAGCCGTTCAGGAGACCGGCAGCATCGTTGCCTCAGGGTTCCTCGGAGGGGAAGGCATCATAGGGGTCCTACTTGCTATTTTGAGTGTTTTTTAGTAGATTCTCTGTACGCATACTATTTGTTGGATACTATAAGTATGGTATAGTATGCTATTACAGAATGGCTCATATAAGGACTATCCATGGATAATGACAAGATCTTAGACAACGAAACACCGATCCACTTTGATGCGAATGAAGTTGAAGAGATCACCACCCTCTCGAAGCGGGGGTACCAGCTGCTGAAGGAGAACCTTGTAGACGGCGCAGAAGAATATTTCAAGACCATCCTGGATAAGTATCCGAAGAACAACTATGCGCTGGTCGGACTTGGGGATGTGGAACGCAAGAGAAAGAACTTCCGTAAAGCCCTCTCCTACTACACGACCTGTCTGAATCTCTACCCTAACAACAACTATGCCCATTTCGGTGCGGCAGATTGTCATAAAGCGCTCAATGACCTCGAATCAGCGATCATCTCCTGGTACCACTACCTGCAGAACGATCCGAAGAACCTCACCGTCCTCTCACGTGTCGCTGATGCCTACAGACGACTGAAGATCTTTCCCAAAGCGAAACAGACCTATCTCCAGGTCCTCGATATAGACAGTCAGAACAGCTATGCCCTCATCGGGCTGGGCTATCTGCACTTCGATTTCCATGAATACGAGACAGCACTCAAGTACTGGGAGACCATGTACCAGATAGACCCCAAAGGGGTGGACATCAGGGTGCTCACGACGATCGGGAACTGCCACAGAAAACTCAAGACCTTCGAGAAGGGGCTCGAATATTTCAAGAAGGCTCTGGATTTCGATCCCCAGAACTTCTTTGCCCTCTTCGGTATCGCAGACTGCTACCGAGGTATGCTCGAATACGACAGCTCTCTGATCTACTGGCTCAAGATCCTGGAGAATGATCCCAAGAACAAGATCATCCTCACCCGTGCTGGTGATGCCTACCGGGTCCTGCACGATCTTGACCATGCAGAAGAGTATTACAAACGGGCACTGGCGATCAACTTCGATACCTATGCGATCCTGGGACTGGCTCTGCTGAGCAAGGAACGGGGGAACTACGAAGATGCGATCTCCCGTATAGAGAAACTTCGATCGAACGATCCGAAGAATCATCGATTCTACATCGAACTGAGCAAATGTTATCTTGATATGGGTAACAAGGAACAGGCTGCTGCAGTACTGCAGAAATACCTGAATCTTGGGATCTACAACATCTATATCTCGACCATGCTCGATAAGATACAGGCAGACTGACGTGCAGGAGAACCCCACACAAAAGATCTCACTCTATGGTATGCTCCCCAGAGATATCGGAGCACTCCTGCCTGATGAGAAGACCTTCAGGTCCCGTCAGCTGTTCACCTGGGTACAGAAGGGTATCTCCTCCTATGAGGAGATGATCAACGTTCCCAAACGTATCAAAGAGGAACTGCAGTACCAGAGGTGTACGCTCTTCAGCTCACAGATCATCGATGAGAAGATCGATACTGACGGTACGGCCAAGCTGGGGATCAGACTGCAGGACGGTGCGGTGATCGAAAGCGTTCTGCTCACCGATGAACATGATCGCAAGACGGCCTGTCTCTCAAGTCAGGTAGGCTGCGCGATGGGCTGTGCCTTCTGCAGTACCGGTACGATGGGACTCATACGGAACCTCGAGGCATCTGAGATCGTCGAACAGTTCCACCATCTGCAGAACCGGTTCGGCAGCATCTCTCACATCGTCTATATGGGGATGGGTGAACCGCTTGCGAACTTCGAGGCGGTACGTACCTCCATCAAGATCCTCCACCATGAGACGGGAGTCAATATCGGGCTCCGTAAGATCACCATCTCAACCTGCGGTCTGGCCGAGGGCATCAGACAACTTGCCGAGAAGGGACCGCATGTCAAACTGGCCGTCTCGCTCGCTGCAGCAGATAACCAGCTGAGAAGCACCCTCATGCCTATCAACAATGCCTATCCGGTCGAAGAACTCCAGGCTGCCATGCAGACCTATCAGAAAGCGACCGGCAGAAGGATCACCCTCGAATATGTCCTGCTCGCCGGGATCAATGATACGAGGAAAGCAGCACGAGAGCTCATCTCCTACAGCCGTGCGCTGCATGTGATCATCAACCTCATTCCCTGGAACCCGGGTGCCGGGCTCGAGTTCACATCCCCCTCTGCAGATTCCATCAAACGATTTGCCGAGTACCTCGAAGAGGCAGGCGTACAGGTCACCAGAAGATACCGCAGGGGACGAGGGGTCAATGGCGCCTGTGGTCAGCTTGCGGTGAAACATCAGAAGCCCTCAGACTGACTCTCAAGAAAATAGACCCTGCACATATCGAACAGCTGATGCCGGTCATCGACCCCTGCCTTATCGAAGATATTCCGCAGGTGGGTCTTCACCGTCTGCGGTTGGATCCCCAGCTGCAAGCCCATCTCCTTGTTCGTACCATTGGTAACACACAGGCAGGAAAGGACTTCCATCTCCCGGGGGGTGAGTCCCAGCTGTGCAGGATCCAAGGTCTGCTGCTCATAGACTGCCAATCGCTGACGGACTTCCACGGCCTGGGTCCGATACTCAGAGGTCAGATCGAACTGGAGCTTGAGTTCATCGAGGAAGAGCAGGAAGATGATCAGGAAGAAGACCACCGTATAGGCAAGGTCGAGGATATCTTCTACCGACAACCTGTAGAGATACACACGGATACCAAAAAGGATCATATAATAGCCCATCCCGATGAGCAGGCCCGTATAGTGGATGATGTGGTACTTGATGCCCATCAGGCCAGTGATGACGATCAGTGTGATCGCATAGGGGCTGCTGTCGTTGCGTATGATCATGAAGCTCGAGAGGCTTATGGCAGAGAGGAACTGCACCATCATCGTTATCTGACGGTAGTTGATCGTGATCGTTCGTTCTGCAAGCTTGATGTGCGAGGCCTCTCCTGTGAGAAAGTGAAGGACGAGCAGCAGACTCGAGATCACAAGGGTGATCACCGCAGAAGTCACAGGAAGGGTCTGCTCCTTGATACACAGCGATAGCAGCAGGTTGATCACCACTCCGGTGATCCCTGTAACCGCCAGCAGCAGCCCGATAACCCTGTATGCCGTCTTCATGACCAGTCCTTCCACCCTTTCCAAGAATGTATCGATTCATGTATCACTGTGCGTCATGATCAGTATCGATCAATTGTTACCGCAAGTAAGTAAAGTATAGTCGATGAACGGGTGTTTGAAAAGGACTGTTTAGTATTTTGTTTAGTTTGGAAGAACCGTACAGCAGCCCGGTTACAGGCTGCTGTACTCTATAGGAGGGAGGTAGTCACGCAAGCACTGCTTTAATCCTGCGGACACCGGCAGAAGAAGATTGTTCTTTCTTGATCTTGAAGCGGCCCATGGTACCGGTCCTCGTGACATGGGGCCCCCCGCAGACCTCTTTGGAGAAATCACCTACGGAGTAGACCTTGACCTGTTCGCCGTACTTGCTGTCGAAGAACGCCAGGGCTCCGGCCTCTCTGGCTTCCTCGAGGGTCATCACTTCCATAGTCACCGGAAGGTCGCGTTCGATCTGCTCATTGACGATCTGTTCAACTCGTGCGATCTCCTGTGCGGTCATCTTCACCGGATGGGTGAAATCGAAACGCAGCCGATCCACAGTGATGTTGCTTCCCTTCTGCTGGACATGATCGCCCAGGACATCCCTGAGCGCCTTGTGCAGCAGATGTGTGGCCGTATGCAGTGCGGTCGTCATCTCACTGTGATCTGCAAGACCGCCCTTGAAGGTCTTCTCTGCACCTGCCCGTGAAGCTTCCTGATGCTTTTCGAAGGCTTTCTCGAACCCTGCACGATCGACGGTGAACCCGCGCTCTGCAGCGAGCTCCTCGGTCAGTTCGAGCGGGAAGCCATAGGTGTCATAGAGCCTGAAGGCGATACGACCGGGTATGACCCGCTGGGGCCCTTTGAGCAGGTTCGGGATCAGCTTCTCGAACTCATGCTCTCCCTTCAGCAATGCGGTGGAGAATCGGTCCTCTTCAGCCTGCAGTTCCTCTTTGATCTCTGAGACTTTTTCCAGCAGCATCGGATAGGCCTGCTGATACTGATCGACGACCGTGTCGACCAGAGATGAGAGGAATGCCCCTTCGATTCCCAGTTTCTTCCCATGCCGCACAGCGCGTCTGATCAGTCTGCGCAGGATATAGCCCTGGCCCAGATTCGAAGGACTGACCGACTGTTCATCGCCGAGGATGAACACGGAGGTCCTGATATGGTCTGCAATGATCCGTATCGAGACATCAGAAGACTCATCAGCACCGTACGAGGCTCCTGAGAGTCCTTCGATCATCTTGATCACCGGGGCGAACAGCTCCGTCTCATATACCGAACCCTTGTGCTGCAGCATCGCTATGGTACGCTCGATACCCATCCCGGTATCCACGCAGGTCCTCTCCAGCTTCTCGTAGCTGCCGTCAGAGGTCTTCTTATACTGCATGAAGACATCGTTCCAGATCTCGAAGTACTTCCCGCAGTGACATCCGGGAGCACAACTCGTGCTGCAGGCCGGCTTACCAGTATCGATGAACATCTCCGAGTCCGGTCCGCAGGGACCGGTCTCACCGGCAGGTCCCCACCAGTTATCCTTTCGTGGAAGATAGAAGATCCTCTCTGCTGGTATGCCCAGACTGTTCCAGATCCGTGCACTCTCTTCATCCCGCGGGACCTCATCATCACCTGCGAAGACCGTCACTGAGAGCCTGCTCACATCGAAGCCCAGCCATTTCGGGGAGGTCAGGAACTCGAAACTCATCCGAATGGCATCTTCCTTGAAATAATCTCCGAGCGACCAGTTCCCCAGCATCTCGAAGAAGGTCAGATGGCTTGCATCCCCTACCGCATCGATATCGCCGGTACGGATGCACTTCTGGAAGTTGACCAGACGGTTTCCCGCAGGATGAGACTCTCCCAGGATATAGGGCACCAGCGGGTGCATGCCTGCCGTGGTGAACAGGACCGTGGGATCATTCTCCGGTATGAGCGAGTGACCGGAGATCTGTGTATGATCCTTTGAGACGAAGAATTCAATATAGGTGTTACGTAATTCATGTGCTTTCATGGGGTTGATAGTATGCAAGGAAGGGGGGATTGTCAACTATGCAGATGAAAAACCACTCGATGTCGAATGAGATTCCATCCAGGTCCACACTGTTCAGAATGGACCCGGGTACCGGGGGAGATGCCCTATTCCCTCCACAGCTTCGGATCCATGAGCGACCGGGCACAGCGGAACGTGCAGGGACCAGTCGGAAGGTGATCGGGATTCAGGGCAAGGTACATCCAGGCATCTGCGAGGTCTTCTTCGATCGGATACGGAGCGGCAATACCTGCGGTGTATGCTGAACGGAACCCGAACCGGTGGTAATACCCTGGAGAGCCAAGGACACAGATCAGATCCGTACCTGAATCTCTGAGGATCTCGATCCCCCGGGTCACCAGGGCCGCCCCCACTCCCTGCAGCTGCCTCTGTCCGATCACCCCAAGGGGTGCCAGGAGCATGGCGCTGCAATCAGAACCGGTGCATCCTGCCGCGGTGAACAGCACGTGCCCTATGGCCTGCTCATCATCATAGGCCAGCAGTGAGAGCTGCGGGAAGGCACTCTCGTCCTCCAGCAGGTCTGCTGTGAGTCGTGCCTCTTCTTCGCTGCCGAAAGCAGCCTGCTGTACATCCATGATCTCTCTCAGGTCATAGGCTCCGGTCTCTCTGATCACCATAGCGTATACTCCTTACCCGTGGTCTCTACGTGCAGGGCAGCGGCCCTGCACTCCTCTCCTCACCAGGTCTTCATTTCTACGATGATTATACCGTGATACGCTGATAAAGGCAAAGGCCTCTCACGCCCATCGCACAGATGACGGCAGTCCTGCGCATGCGATCGCTGCACTCATGCTGCAGCAGTGTTTGCAAAACAGCCGGACCTGCTGTACCATGAAAGGGATACGGACCAGGGGAACGACCCTGCTGACGAAACGAATAGGGGGACAGAGATGAGAACGTTAGAGCTGGATGAACAGCGTCTTGCACAGCTGCATGCCTATGACCTGCAGCTGCTTTCCGGGGTCGATAGAGCAGAGGCCTTTCGCACCTATGAGCATGCCATCAGGCAGGCAAAGCCTGCAGAGGTGATGGCAGCGGTGGATCTGCTGATCGAAGTGCAGCCGGATCTCCAGCTGATCAAACCGACAGTCTGCAAGATGATGAATGCCTACGGAGCATCCCTGCAGCAGCATCAGGTCTATCCTGAGTATGACTACCCGAAGGAGGCCCGTGAAGAG
>JAIPFY010000043.1 GCA_021736385.1 Spirochaetia bacterium
ATGATCAGGATCGCACGTCTGATGCCCGAACAGTATCATGGGTTCTATGCTGACCGGATCGATGAGTCGTTCATCTTCACCGCTGATACCGATCTCTAGAGCCGTTCGATCAGGATCCCGGCTATCTCCTGCGTACTCAATGCTGCAGGGGTGTTCTTCACTCCCGTCTCCAGGGCCAGACTCACCAGTTCCTCTTCGGTGAACCCGAACTCATGCAGTCGCGGCAGGGAAAAGAGCTCCTGCCATCGTTCGAGCGTATCGAGCAGCAGCTTCAGCCCCCCTGCGGGATGATCAGAGGCCCGCTCTATCGGCAGCCCTGCCAGAGCATAACCTGCCTGGCTGTACTTGTGCAGGGCAGCTTCTGCCTCACGGCTCTCATCAAGTGCCAGATGATGGATGATCGCTTTCTGAGATGCATGGAGCAGCGTACCGCACACGACCCCGTGAGCGATCGGTCTCCTGCCTCCCAGGGCTGATGCCGCCCCATGGACGACTCCCAGATTCGCATTGGCAAGTGCGACTCCCGACAGATATGCCGCATAGGCCATGACCGTACGGGCTTCAGGATCATCACTGAGCGTACCGCAGACCAGCGACTCGAGGACCCCTGCTGCAAGAGTGAGCCCCTCAATCGCGATCATATCGGTGAAGGCCGAGGATGCTGTGGAGACATAGGCCTCCAGCAGCTGAGTGACCGCATCGAGCCCTGAGGCTGCTGTGACCGATGCTGGACAGGAAGTGATGAGCGATCCGTCAAGGATCGCCAGATCAGGGACATACCGATCATGGCGGAGGGACTTCTTGAACCCCTGCTCGCCGAGTCTGCTGATCACCGCGTTCTTGGTAGCCTCAGAACCGGTCCCTGAGGTCGTGGGGACCGCAGCAAGACCGATCCTGCTGCCTGAAGGGGTACGGGTACCCACCCCCTCAAGATAATCGATTACCGATACGGGCGAACCTGCGGCTCTCGACTCGGCGATCATCGCTGAGACAGCTTTCGCAGTGTCGATGACGCTGCCGCCACCGATCCCGACGACACAGGTGCAGGGACCCTGAACGTGCCGTTCAGTGATCCCGTCAACGATCTCAGGGCTGGGTTCTCCGGTGATATGCTCCACGACAGGGGTGATGTGCAGTCTCGCACACTGCCCGAGCAGTGCATCAAGATGACCGGCACGGGCGAACGATGAGCCCCCGATACAGAGGATCACCTCCAGGTGGTGTGAAGCTGCCAGCCAGAGGGGAAGCGCTTCGAGCGCATCCACCCCCACCTGCAGCTGCGGCAAGGCAGCCACGGTAAAGGGTCGTATCCTGTTCATCACAGACTCCTGTCGTTCAGCTCACTACGAGCGTTTCGGTGCGTGATACCGTCGCATGGACGGGTCCTCATGTTCCCGGTAGAGTATCGCGATATTCCCGATGACCTGTATCAGTTCACTTCTGGTATGTTCAGCGAGTGTCTGCGCGATATCCCGTCTGGTCTCTTTGAAATCAAAGAACTTGACCTTCACCAGTTCATGCACTGACAGTGCCTCTTCCAGTGCCATCTCAACACTATCACTCATCCCTGACTTGCCGACCATCACGATCGGTTTCAGCTCATGGGCTCTCTTTCGTAAAAAGTTTCTCGTAAAGCTATCCATCTTCTTCCCTCTGCAAACAGAAGGTTCTCATTGACCGCGATCCGCGTTCAAGAGAACCTCATGCTGTTCGCTCATTCATAACGTACTGTCAGTATTGCAGAAATCTATTCCTGATACAACTGCGCAACCTTGTAACGCTTGATCTTTTTCGTAGAAGTCATCTCCATCGCTTCGGGGATCACGCGCACCCGTTCGATCCGCTTGTAGGGCATCAGGCGCTTGTTGACCTCTGCGATGATCTCTTCCATCCTCGACTGCATCGCTCTGAGGGTCTCCTCTTCACTGTGATCCTTCAGCAGTCCGTCCTTGTAGGCATCGGCGGGATAGACCAGTGCACGGATGCCTTCGGTCTTGTTCTTCGCATCCTTCACGTATCCGAGGACCAGGATCTGCTCGATCTCATCATAGAGCTGGAACTCATCCTCGATCTCCTCAGGGAAGACATTCTTCCCCCCCTCGGTGACGATCAGAGACTTCTTCCTTCCGGTGAGCATCAGATACATATCATCATCAAGATACCCGACATCTCCGGTCTTCAGCCAGCCGTCTTCGGTGAAGATCTCCTTGGTCGCCTCTTCGTTATGATAATAGCCCTGCATGACCATCGGTCCTTTGATCACGATCTCTCCGATCCCGCGCTCGTCGGCATCGATGATCTTCATCTGCGTCTGTTCGATGACCTTGCCTACCGATGCCTCCTTATAGGCATAGGTGGGATTGAGCGTCACGATAGGAGAGGTCTCAGTAAGACCATAGCCCTGAACGAAGTCTATCCCGAGTTCATTGTACATCTTGAAGGTAGAAGCTGGAAGCGGACCGCCTCCGCAGATACAGATACGGATGTTCTCAAGTGAGATCTTTGCCAGGATAGAATAAAACATCTTCTTGCCCGGATTCACTTTGAACACCTTCTTGATCAGGCCTGAGATCATCATGAGGAACCGGATCAGCCCATATACGACGATACCCTTCTCCCTGATACCGTTCATGAGTCCTTTGAGCAGCTTGTTGAAGAGGACCGGGACGCCCAGGAACATCGTCACCTTCGCCATCTTGAGTTCTTTGAGGATCTGCTTCACGACGATCTTCTTCCCGAAGACCAGCTCCGCACCGACTGAGATCGATTCGATGAACACCGCCAGCATGGTGTAGGAGTGGTGGATCGGCAGCAGGGCATAGAAGACATCGGTCGGATACAGGGTCATGTTCCCCTGAGAGAGGTAGCAGTCACTGACCAGGTTCTTATGGGTCAGCATCACGCCCTTGGGATTGCCGGTGGTACCCGAGGTGAACATGATCGCTGCAAGATCATCTGTTTCGGGCATCGTGCGTTTCTTATAGGTCTTATCAAGATGATCATAGACGTAGTCAGCATGCTTCGGAGAGAGGGAATATTTCCCGATCAGTCCGAGAGTCCCTTCGGTGTCGAGCAGATCGTACTTCTCCTCATCGACGATGAGGATCTTTACCTCCGCGAAGCCCATCAGATAATCCATCTCCTCAGGCTTCAGCTGGTAATCCAGCGGGACCACTACTGCGCCTGCATAGAGGATCGCCAGATACGAGAGAGCCCATTCCGGGCTGTTCTTCCCGGTGAGTGCGACACGGTCGCCTTTCTTGATGCCCTTCTTCACCAGCGCATTGGAGAACCTGATGACGTTCTCGTGCGTCTGTTCATAGGTCATCATCTTCTCATCAGGTTCGTAGACGGTGAAACATCTGTTCTCAGGATACCGCTTGGCCGAGATGGAGAACATCTCAGGCACTGTCGGCCATTCTCCTGTGAAGAACTCTCCCTTGAACGCCTGTAAAAAATCCCACGGTTTGGTCTTGCCTGCTGCACTCATCGTATCCCTCTCCTTGACATCTCATTCTCTACTACAGATATCACCATTTCAGACTACTGTATATCAGAGTACCGTGCAAGTATAAAAGACACATATTCTGTATCTGTCATACTCTACGGAGCTTCTATGGGGTCTCTCACAGGCTACGGACACGATCGCGGGCTCTGCTGGATGTGAGCAGATCGGAGATCAGCCCCTCGCAGCATCGAAAGACCATCGAAAGGACATCCTCAAAGCCCCGGGCGCCCCCGTAGTAGGGATCAGGCACATCACCTGGTCCCTGGCTGTCGTACGCTCTGAGCAGCTGCACCTTCGAGCGATGGGCTTCACTGCGTGCCATGCGCAGGACATCTTCGTAGTTCTGCTGGTCCATGACCAGGATCAGATCGAACCGGTCCAGATCCTGCTTCACCAGCTGTCTGCTGCGATGATCGATCGTCACATCGAAGCCGCGAGCCGCAGCCCTCATGCGGGGGTCTGCAGGATCCCCTGCGTGATAGGCACTGGTCCCTGCTGAGTCAGCCTGCGCAAGACTCTCACAATCACGATCGATCAGCAGCTGTTCGAAGACCGCCTGAGCAGCAGGTGAGCGACAAATGTTCCCAAGGCACACGAATAGTATGTTCATGGAGAGGAATGTATCATATAGCGGCCTGTGGGGCAAGGATCACCCCGGTATCTCATTGACCATCGCCGGCTTCCTGTACTACAGTATCGCTATGAGATATTCAACCTTCGATGAAGCCTGCATCTACATGGAGTCACAGACGAATCTCGCAAAGAGCATGAACTACACCGTCCGCACCTATCGTCTGGACAGGATGCAGGCCCTGCTCGATCATTTCGATCATCCTGAACGGGATGTACGGATGATCCATGTGGCAGGATCCAAGGGGAAGGGATCGACCGCGCTCTATATCGCGAAGGGGCTCACCGCCCTCGGGTATCGGACGGGTCTGTACAGCTCCCCTCATGTGAGTACCTACCGGGAACGGTTCACCTTGAGCGGGATGTTCTTCGATGACCATTTCCTGCTCTCGACTGCTGAAGACATGCTCTCTCATATCGAGACATTCTCCTTCGAAGAGGATTACGGGTATGCGGGGCCGACGACCTTCGAGATGCTCACCCTGCTGAGCTTCCTGCTCTTCTCCCGAAGTGAGTGCGACTATGCGGTCATCGAGACGGGACTCGGTGGCAGGCTTGATGCGACGAACGTCATCACTCCGATCATGTCGGTGATCACTCCGATCGAACTCGAACATACGGCAATCCTCGGCGATACTATCGAACTGATCGCAGCAGAGAAAGCCGGGATCATCAAACCCGGGGTACCGGTGACCATCTCAGGACAGAGACCACAGGCACTGGAGGTGTTCACCAGACGAGCTCGACAGCTGGAGTGCCCGTTCGCCCTGCTCACCGACGAGCTTACCTCACTGGAGAGCAGCACCAGCGCTATCGGAGAAGATACACAGTTACGATGGAAGGACGGCACCTGCGACTCCCTGCTCCTTGCGATGAGAGGCTCGTTCCAGGCTGAGAATGCGGCATTGGCGATCCTGGTACTCAGGAAGCTCGGACTCTTCCATGAACAGCACAGCCTGCCGGCGATCGCCCGTGCATCCATCCCCGGCAGACTGGAACTGATCAGAGAACATCCGTGCATCTATATAGACGGTGCCCATACGGAGAACTCCATAGAGCGCGTCTTCGCCTCCTTCCGAGAGATACACCCGAAAGGAGGTGTGCTGATCTTCGGGGCAGTCGAAGGCAAGAACCATCTGCGTATGGCAGAACTCGCCATCGAACACTTCCAGAAGATCGTCATCTCGACACCGGGGACCTTCAAGAAGAGTGACCCCGAAGCACTGTTCCAGCTCTTCAGCACCCTGCTCGAGGCCCGTGGATCAGAGCTGCCTGAGATCCAGCTCTTCCTGGTCCCGTCCCCCACCGACGCACTCGATAAGGCCGTAGCGCTCACCGATGAGCACCGGGGGGTGATCCTTACCGCAGGATCGTTCTACATGGCCGCTGAGATCAGGAATCTGGTGTGCGGTCATGAGTCGGTCTGACAGCAGCTGCCCTGCTCGTTCAAGGGAAAGGAGATAGTGCGATGTCGCTGAACTGGAATGAGATAGATCTGATCATCGAAGAGCTCGAACTGCCTGGTGCCTTCGTGCAGAAGGTGCGTCAGCCGAACTTCCATTCGCTCCTGCTCGATATCTACAAACCCGCCGCAGGACGATTCCCGCTGCTGATCGAACTCTCACCGCAGAACTGCAGATTCCACCGGCTCTCCCATGGTATCCCGTTCAAGAAGACGGCCAAGCTGCAGCGATTCGCCCAGCTGCTCCGGTCGAGGATCCAGGGAGGGAGGATCACCGAATGTCTGCAGCTTGACGGGGACAGGATCATCCGTATCACCGTGCAGAAAGCAGAAGTACTCACCGGTCTCTACATACGCCTCTGGAGTAATGCGGCGAACATCATAGCAGTCGATGCAGACGAACACATCCTTGATGCCTTCTATCGCCGCCCGAACCGCCATGAGGTCTCAGGCGAACAGTTCACCCACGAACAGCCCCGTAAGCCCGTGCGGGCATTTCCCGTACGTGCTTCGTTCTTCGAGCAGGAAGAGCCGACTGTGAGCTTCAACGAGTTCATCGAACTCCTCTATGAGACGGAGACCACAGACCGGCTCGCCTCACGACTCAAAGAGGAGGCTCAGTCGGTACTGGAATCTGAAGTGACCACACTGGGACATACCATCAGCATCAAGAAGCGTGAACTGCTGACCCTTGAGAGCTATGAGCAGAAGAAGCACTACGGTGATCTGCTTTCAGCCTATCGGCATCTGATCACCCCCCATGCCCATTGGGTCACCCTCGAGGACTACGCTGATGACGGACATCCGGTGACGATCGAACTTGATGAGAAGAAGAGCCCGAGTGAGAACATCGAACACTACTACCAGAGCTATCATAAGGCAAAAGGGGCCTGTGAACGGCTGATCGAAGAGATCGACCATGCCGAAGCGCAGCTCTCGCAGGTACTCAAGGAACAGCAGCTGCTGCAGCACAGCACGGTATCGGTCGAGAAGCAGATCTCCCATGCACAGGCGATCATCGCGCGGGGCCGCCATCGTCACCAGGTGCAGAAGCAGGAACGCCATGTCGCCGTGGGGCTGCAGTTCATCTCCGGTCAGTATACGATACTCGTGGGCAGGACCGCCAAAGAGAATGATGAACTGCTCAGACACTGGACACGAGGTAATGATTACTGGATGCACACCCGGGACTACCCGGGTGGTTATGTCTTCATCAAATACATCCCGGGCAAGAGTGTACCGCTCGAGACCCTGCTCGATGCCGGCAATCTTGCCCTCTACTATTCGAAGGGGCGAAACAGCGGCAAGGCAGATCTCTATTACACTCAGGTCAAATACCTCCGTCGCGCCAAAGAGGGGAAACTGGGAACCGTCTTGCCGACCAATGAGAAGAACCTTGCCATCGAACTCGACCAGAGCCGCATCGATGCGCTGTTCACAGGAGTGCCACATGCATGATAGATCATCTATCACTTCAGGGATCTTCTACCCTGAGGACCCACAGATCCTGCAGGAGCTGATCGATTCGGTCCTGCAGCAGGGATCGGATCCACAGAAGCTGCCGCTGGCGGTAGGCATCCCCCATGCAGCCTATGACAGGGTCCTTCCCCATATGGGAACGGCCTTCTCTGCACTGCAGGGGACCGTCCCCGAGCGCATCATCATCCTTGCTCCGCTTCATGACCCGGTGCTGCTCGAAGATGCCCCGGCGTTCATCTTCTGCTCCCCCGAGCAGCAGATCCACACGGTGCTCGGAGACCTTCGGCTCGATCCTGCGCTTGCTCAGCAGGTGCTCTCCTGCAGTGGAGAGGCCGCTGCGATACGCTCCTCCTACTTCGAGGAAGAGACCGCCGTCGAACTCGCAGCACCGCTGCTCGTACGACTGTTCGGACAGGTCTCGGTCCTCCCGCTCTATATCGGGGGCACCAGAGCAGCAGATGCACAGAAGCTCGCAGACCTGTTGAGAACGATCATCACCGAAGAGACGCTGGTGATCCTCTCACTGAATCTCTCAGCCTGGGAAGGGGCACAGGAGTCGCTCACCCACAGAGACGCCCTGCTGGACCTGATGAGCTCGACAGCTCCGGTCCACTACATTGACAGCTATCGAAGGAAAGAGATCAGTACCTGCGGGGTACTGCTGCTCGAAGCCCTCAGGAGAGTCCAGAGGGCACCGGAACCCTGGAGCATCCTCTCGATCGATGATGATACAACGCCATCGAGCCAGGGTAGACGCACGCAGTATGGATCTGCCCTGCTGCGGCTGCAGACAGCTGAGATAAGGAGCACCGAATGAACCTGATCATGCAACAAGCACAGCGGACACTGATACGTATCAGTCCAGAGACCTTTCCCATCCCCAAGTCCCTGCTGCAGCGCAGCCATGAGCAGGGATACCTCATTCGGGGAGAGACGATCACCCCATGGCAGTGGTACGGGTTCACCGTAGTTGATTCCGACCGGTATATCTATACCGACACGATCGAACTGCTGCCTCTGCAGAGTATCTTCTCCGCTGATCTGCAGGTGGCAGTACGGCAGCTGAAACTGCTCGCACATGCTCTTGGAGAACTCGACAGACAGTACCCAGACCAGGGGCTGGATGCCTGCTTCAGCCTTCGTTCGATCTACCTCGCCGAAGACGGCGGGATCCTCGTCCTCCCCTCCTCGATCAGAGACCTGATCGAGGCCTCACAGGATGAGAGCGAACTCTTTGAGACCAAAGGGCAGTGGTGCAGTCCCCGAGTCACCGGCCATGCAGCTCCGGCATACCAGCTCACCTGTATGGCATATGCGATCCTGACCTCCGGGCCCAGCCCGATACGGACTGACCGGGTACGTAATGACGAGTATCAGGCCGTACCGATCACGCTGCTGCGACCGGAGCTCCCGCAGCAGACGAGACAGTGGTTCGATGCCAGACTGAGCAGAAAGCCCGAAGGCGATAGCACGGTGGGGGCATGGATCACATCCTTCGAACAACTGCCGTCAGTCGACCTGCGCCCCGGCGTACCTGCGGTATCGCATCCTGAACTTGATCTGTTCATCAGCAGACAGGAAAAACGGGCTGCACGAAAGAGGTCTTTGAGGATCCACTCGCTGCGGAACAAGGTCATAGCGGTCATAGCGATCGTCGCCCTTGCCCTGATCGTCAGCGTAGTCCAGAAGCTGCTCGAACCTCCTGCGACTGCGGGGATGACCGCACAGGAAGTGGTCGAATTCTACTATGACTGTCACAACCGGCTTGATTCGGTATCGATGGGGGATGCCCTTGCCAACGGGGTCAAAAGCGAAGCCGAGTCATCCCTTACCTACATGTATGTCACCACGACCGTCCGCTCTGCCTATGAGGGGACCTCAGGATTCATCTCAGCACCCGAGTGGGTGGAATCAGGGATGCCCGCACTCGAGAGCAGTGTGCTTGTCTACGGGATCACGGAGCTGAGCCTTGAGTGGATCGATGAGCGGCGCGTACGGGCTTCGTACCTGTTGTGGAATCCGGTGATCCCGGAAGAAGGGATCGAGCGGGAAGTCCCTGCCGAAGCAGTGAGGATCGTAGAAGAGCTCCAACTGCAGCCCTCAGGTGACACCTGGGAGATCACCGCTATCCGTCGTACCAGTTCCGAACCAGTGAATTGATCCGATCGGTCTGTTCGGGGTGCACCCAGTTGACCCCGGGCAGGGATGAGAAGAAGGTCATCTGCCGCTTGGCATAGACCCTGCTGTTCCGTCTGATCATCTCGGCGATCCCTCTGCTGCTCAGCTCACCGGCCTCTCTGGCAAGAAAGAACTCACGGTATCCGATCCCCTTCATACCTGGCCACTGCTCGGTGGCCCCGCCTCCGATCAGGCGCCTCAGCTCATCCACCAGCCCCTGTTCGAACATGATCGAGACACGTTCGTCGATGCGACGGTACAGCTCCTCACGATCACGGCGCAGTCCTATGATCAGCGGATCGATCCCCTGGTCTATCTGTTCGTGCATGCTGAAGGAGGAGAGGGCTCTGCCCGAAGTGCGCCAGACCTCAAGAGCACGGAGGATGCGATAGGTATCAGAGCGATGGATCCTGTTCCCGCTGACCGGATCCACTTCACACAGCTGTTCATACAGTACCGATGCTCCCTCCTGCTGCAGCTGCAGCTCGAGCTCACGACGTACCTGAGGATCACTGACAGGAGCGGTGGGAAGACCGAAGAGCAGGTGTTTGAAATAGAAGGCGGTACCGCCCGAGACGATCGGCATATGACCGCGGGCATGGATCTCAGGTATGAGTGCATGGGCACGCTCTACGAAATCACCGACGGTGAACTGCACGTTCGGTTCCAGGATGTCTATAAGATGGTGAGGGATCTGGTTGAGCATCTGTGCTGAAGGCTTAGCTGACCCGATGTCCAGACCTCGGTAGACCTGCATCGAATCAGCATTTATCACTTCATATCCCCGGGAAAAACGGGTATACAGAAGATCGGTCTTACCGACCCCTGTAGGTCCGAACAGAAACAGGATCTTCTGCTTACTCCTGTTCGTTACGATCATATTTGACAGAATCGGTAAGGACCTGAGATAGAGACGCAGATACGACTTTGTCGCCCTGTTCTATCACTTCCTGCTCACCTTTCTTGGCGATCTTCTCTGCATTGCGTATCGCGACACAGGTCATCTCATAGGTGTTCGTCTGTCTATCGACGAGTAAATCGAGTGGTATACTCACTATTGGGGCCTCCGCTTTGTAATCTGTATAGTATATCGATTTAATCCCTACGTGTATAGAGGATTAGCGCATGAGCTGCTCGATGATCAGATCGGCGATCTGCCGGGGGGTATACTGCTCGGTATCGATGATCAGATCCGCAGCAGAGGTATCAGTGTTATCGATGCCGTAGATCCGCTTATAACGGGCGCTGTCGGCCAAGTCACGCTCTGCGGTCTCTCTGATCTTCTCTTCCCTGCTGCCGCCCTCACGCGAGAGGACACGCATGGCCCTGACCTCCTCTGAGGCGTCGAGAAACACCTTCAGATCAGCCTCCTCGAGCATCCAGATCGCCAGGCGTGAGCCCAGTACACAATCTCCCTCACGAGCGAGAGCGACCTGGTGAGCATCAAGTTCACGATCCACCGCGTCATCCTGCTCAGCCAGTGCCCTGAGCTCATCGAAGGTGAGCCCCTTGTCATGGGCCATCATCCTGAAGGTATAGTTGATCCACCTGATATGCAGCTTCTCTGCCACCAGCCTGCTCACTGTCGTATTCCCGCATCCGCTCTTTCCTGATATAGCTATTTTCACCCTGCCCTCTTTTCTATGTGTGATCGTGTGGTATCGGTACTGCAGCTTCCGGTACAGGCACCATCTGCATGCGGAGATCGGGGCAAGGCCCCTGCTGGTCTATTCGATGTTCCGCAACTGCTCCCGGATGTTCTCCAGAGAGTCCTTCATGACGACCACCGCCTGATTGACTTCCACGATGATGCTCTTCGAAGCGATGGTATTGATCTCCCTGTTGAGTTCCTGACAGAGGAAGTCAAGCCGCTTTCCGATCGGCCGTTCCTGTACCATATCATCACGGAAGAGCTTCACATGGCTCTCTATGCGCTGGATCTCTTCATTGATCGTATACTTCATGAGCATCACCGCCACCTCCTGAAGGACTCGGGAACGGTCATACTCTTCGCCGAGCAGCTGCTCGAACTTCATGATGAGATTCTCGGAGATACGATCTTCAAGACTCTTCGCATGCTCCTTGACCACCTCAAGTCCCTGTTCGAAGAGCCTCAGCTGTTCGGTGATATCATCGAAGGTAGCCTTCCCCTCCTGCTCCTTGGTCACAGCATACAGTGCGAGTGCAGAGGAGAGCTGCTGGAGCAGCGGCTGCTCGTAGACCGATGCATCATTGGCACGTACGGTCTTGAGTACATCATCGGCATGAAGAAAATGGGAGAGCCTCGGTTCTTCAGTGATCCCGACCAGGTCCCTGATCTCATGCAGTGCCTTCTGATACTGCAGGACGACAGACCTGTCTACCAGGACCTCCACCTGTGACTCCAAGCGCTTGAGCTTGATGTTCACATCGATATGACCGCGGGCTGAGACACGCTTGATCAGCTCCTTCATCTGCGGTTCATAGCAGGAGAGATACGACGGCGCATTGAATGCGATATCGAGATATCGGTTGTTATACGATTTGATCTCTATGGCGAGCAGATACCTCTCGTTCTGTATCTCGCTCGAACCGTAACCGGTCATGCTCTTCATAGCTCTTCACTCCCTCTCACGCAGTACCTGCAGTACCCTGCTCCCGTACCGGTGATTGTTACCAGCTCCCATAGTAATGAACAAATCGCCGGGTTTCAACAGGTTCATGAGCAAAGACCACGATAGTTCATCGTTTTGCGGTGCATGCCCGCATCTCAGACGCCGGGCAAGGTCGCTGCTCACCCCATGGGCACTCATACCCTCAGGCGCCTGCTCTCGGACCGTGGCGAAGACCGGGTGGATCACCACCGCATCGGCATGATCGAGGGCACAAACGAACTCCTCGAAGAGGGAGAGCGTGCGGGAGAAGGTATGGGGGATGAAATCGACGATCACCCGGGATGGCCGGTAGAAGGTTCGCAGTCCATCGATCGTCACACTGATCTCATCTGGATGGTGTGCATAGTCATCCACCACGATCACCCCGCCGGCCTGCCCGATCCACTGGGATCGTCTGATCGATCCGAGAAAGGACCTGACGGCATCGCGGCGCAGCTCATCAGAGAGACTGGGTCCCTCTATCATAGCTGTCGCAGCAAGGGCTGCGCACATGTTCTCAGCCATGTGAGCCCCGGGTACCGACAGCGTGAAACACTCCCCGTTCGCTGCAGTACAGACAGTACGCCCTGAGAGTTCGCTGATCTCAGCGATGCCATAGGCTCCGGGAGCTCCCCTGCCGTAGGGAACCTGCCTGATATCAGGCCGCTGTGAGGCGATGCGGGCACAGACCTCACGCACTCCCGCATCACCGGTCTGACAGATGAGCACCCCATTGGCAGGCAGGAGCTGTACGAAGGCGACAAAGGAATCGATCACCGCCTGCCGGTCGGGAAAATAATCAGGATGATCATGAGCTGCACTGGTGAGGATGATACAGTCGGGATGGTAGCGGAGAAAATGATCACGGTACTCACAGGCTTCGAGCACGAGCACCGGGTCCGCATCGGTAACCGGTGCATCGGAGATCTTCCGGGACGACAGATAGGAGGTACCGTAGAGGGAAAGGTGTGCCGTTCCGCTGCAGTCGAGCAGATGATCGATCATCGCACTGACAGAGCTCTTCCCATGCGTACCTGCAACAGCATAGGTCGTATGGTGCTCTGAGAGCGACGAGAGCACCTCCACATAGCTGAGGATACGGAGTCCCCTGCGTAAAGCCTCATCAAGTTCCGGATGGACTTTCCCGATATAGGCAGGTGATACGATGACCAGCGTGCAGTCGATGGGAAGATGTGTCCGATGAAAGGATGTATGGTACGGGACCCCGGATCGTTCCAGCAGTTCATCAGTATAGAAGACCTCTGAGGTATCGCTTCCGGATACGACCGCCCCATACCGATGGAGGGCGACCGCTAGTCGCGCCATTCCGGTCCCTTTGATGCCGATCATGTGGATGACTGTTCCTGGTATCTGCATGTTGTCTATCTGTCTCACGATCGCATCATACCATGAGAAGAGGTGATCACAAAGAGCTGAACGATCCGTTCAGACCACAGAAGTACAGACGAACAGGGCACCGGCGGTGCCCTGTCGATCCATCGTCGCTTGAGGGTGTTCAGGTATACACTCACAAGAAGTTACAGAATGAGCTGAACCATGATACAGTGCAAGCTACAGGAATTCTTATCAAGCCTACCGGCTGCACGTGATGAGAAGGACCTCTGGGTCCTGCAGCAGGTAGTTCAGGAAGGAAGGGGCATACGATGAACCATACCGGTACGGTAGCACTGGAGACGAGCAGATTGCTGTTGAGAAGATTCACCGAGACTGATGCAGAAGCTGCATATGCCAACTGGACGAGCGACCTGCAGGTGACCGAGTTCCTGCGTTGGCCGGTGCACGATTCAGTCGAAGTGACCAGGACCATCCTCGGTGAATGGATCCGCTGCTACAGACAGCATGACTTCTATCAGTGGGCGATCGTCCTCAAGGGAGCTGATCAGGGACCGATAGGGACGATCAGTGTGGTCGATCAGGATGAACGGCTGAACAGTGTACACATCGGCTACTGTATCGGTAGCAGCTGGTGGCATCAGGGGATCACCTCAGAGGCCTTCGGCAGGATCATACCGTTCCTCTTCGATGAGGTTTCAGTCAACCGCATCGAGTCACAGCACGATCCAGACAACCGGAATTCCGGAAAAGTCATGGCACGATGCGGTCTGACCTAT
This sequence comes from Spirochaetia bacterium, assembly GCA_021736385.1. Lineage (GTDB taxonomy): Bacteria > Spirochaetota > Spirochaetia > CAKZLE01 > CAKZLE01 > JAIPFY01. The sequence continues at coordinate 14,023 of JAIPFY010000043.1, forward strand.
GAGGGTACCCTGCGTCAGGCTGACTTCAGCAACAGGGGGATCGTCGATGCAGCGGTATACAGCCTGCTGGCACGGGAGTACCGTGCAGGCAGAGGCTGAGGAGGGTCTCCCCTCGCCCATCATCTGCTCCCGAATCGCAGTCCCCACAGAGGATTCTCACCTTCGGGATACGCACCACTCACGAAGCGCACCCGAAAAAAAGACTATCAGTCATGATAGTCTTTCTCTGAGCTCAGAACCATAGAGCATGGTCTTCTATACTGTGGTCTGCTCTCTACAGGGCCTTCAGGGCGTCCTGCATCTTTCCGTGTTTCAGCGCAGCTTCGCATTGTTTGCAAACCATAACTTTCTTTTCATTGGCTTCTCGTTCATACATGACCTTGATGCCAGTTCGTTTACAAAGTGGACAGGTTCCCCTTCCGCGGTTTTCCAAATCCAGGATACCGGCGCCTCTATGTGCTTTTGCCATAGTAACTCCTTACTCTCATCGCAATTCTCTAACAGATTATAGTTATCGGGACGAAAAAGTCAAGGGACTGAAGACGATCAGTGCAGCTGGGTACAGAATATTTCAAAAAAGACTTTACAAAGTGTTTCTATTTATAGTAACATCAAGGTAGAGACAGACCATACAGGGACCAACCATAAGGAAGCACCATGCAGGATGACGATGTGAAGGAACTCATCGAGAAGTTCACCGGGATCGATCGATATGATCAGATGCAGCAGCTGTTCGACGAACTGTTCACGGTGAGAGAGAAGATCGATTTCGCTCTCCGCTGGCGCCTTATGAAAGATCTGCACAGAGGTATCCCCCAGCGAGAGATCGCACATGAACTGGGAATAAGCCTCTGTAAGATCACCCGCGGTTCAAAGATCCTCAAGAACGAGGATTCCATCATAAGATCATTGATCGAGGAGCAAGATAATGGCACAGACTGAATTCTCCATGAAGAACCTGCCCGATGAGAACGGATACTTCGGCGAATACGGAGGGTCGTACATCCCGCCGCAGCTGCAGCTGATCATGAACGAGATCACCGAAGCGTATACGAAACTGAAAGACGACCCGGCTTTCATCGAAGAACTCTCCTACCTGAGAAAGCACTACATCGGAAGACCCTCCCCGGTCTACTATGCTAAATCACTCACAGAACTCGTCGGAGGGGCGAAGATCTATCTCAAGCGGGAGGATCTCAACCATACCGGCGCACATAAGATCAACCATTGTGTCGCAGAGGCCCTGCTGGCAAAGAAGATGGGTAAGAAGAAGATCATCGCGGAGACCGGTGCAGGACAGCACGGGGTCGCTCTGGCCACTGCAGCAGCACTGGTCGGTCTGGAGTGCGACATCTACATGGGAGAGGTCGACATCAAGAAGGAGCATCCCAACGTGTCTCGAATGAAGGTGCTCGGAGCACGGGTCATCCCCGTATCACGGGGAACGAAGACCCTCAAAGACGCTGTCGATGCTGCGTTCGAAGCATACCTTGCAGACCCTGATACCCAGCTCTATGCCATCGGTTCTGCCGTCGGACCGCACCCCTTCCCCATGATGATCAGAGACTTCCAGTCTGTGGTGGGCTATGAGGCACGAGAACAGTTCCAGGCCCTCGAAGGGGCACTCCCCGATGCGCTGGTCGCCTGTGTGGGCGGAGGGTCCAATGCCATCGGGTTGTTCACCGCATTCCTCAACGATGAGGACATCGCCATCTACGGCGTGGAGCCTGCGGGGAAGAGCTTCAAGGAGGGAGAGCATGCAGCGACACTGACCCTCGGGAAACCCGGGGTCCTCCATGGTTTCTCCTCCTACCTGCTGCAGAATGATGCAGGTGAGCCGCTTCCTGTCTACTCGATCGCAAGCGGTCTTGACTATCCCGGCGTAGGACCTCAGCACAGCTACCTCAAGGACCTGAACCGGGTGACCTACGTCACCGCCAATGATGTGGAAGCTGTCGAGGCCTTCTACCAGCTCTCCAGGATCGAAGGGATCATCCCCGCTATGGAATCAGCCCATGCGGTAGCATATGCGGTCAAACTGGCCAAAGAGATGGGACCGGGTAAGACCATCCTGATCAACCTCTCAGGAAGAGGTGATAAGGATATCGACTACATCCTCGAGAACTACCCCCTGGCTGAATAGCCTCCGGGGAGCAGAGCTCTCCCGAGAGACACACAACAAGAGGGGTGCTGAACGTATATCACTGTGCGTTCAGCACCCCTCTCGCTTTTATGCAGCTGCCTCATCCATGCATCTACCGGTCTTCCTTCGTTCGTCTGCCCCGGGCCCCTTCAGCTAGAAGGCGAATCCAAAGGTGATCTGTGCGGTCACATCAGCACCTTCATAGGGTCCCTCAGGATTCATCGTATGCAGCAACGCCTCACCGGGAATACCCAGAGATGCATCGATCTTCAAGAACGGCAGGATCGCTCCGGCTCCGACAGAATAGACACCCTCTTTCATCGACAGTCCGAACAGCAGCTCATCGAACTCGGCCAGCGGTTCTGCATACCCAAGGCGAAGTGCGAACTGTGCATATTCGAGAAATCGTAGATTGGCCTCCATCCCCGCGGCGATGGTCCTGGTCTCAGGATCTCCCAGGTCATGCAGATCCACCGCTGCGGTGAACTGCAGCGGTCTGAAATCCCCATACTTCGTGTAGACCGAACTCTTATAGGCGATCCCTGCGTTCAGTCCCCTGAGCACATCCTCTGCAGAGAAACTGATCTCACTCTCATCCCCCTCCATCAGATTGAGCACCTCATCACTATAGGCTCCAAGGGTCACGTTCCCGAGATCCAGCAGTACTCCAGCTCCCATGACCACACTCTCATGACCCAGACTCGAGGCATACTCATGAAGGATGATCTCCTGCAGGAACGGGATGATCACCCCGACGGTCTCATCGGTGGTGAACGAAGTCTCATAGACTGGATTCTGCATGATCGCACGCACATCAAGACCTACGGAGAAGGGCCCCAGACCCGCTGCGAACCCGAGACGGAGGGAATTGACCTTCACCACATCGAACTCATACTGATCTCCTGACTGTGAGATAGCCATATCATACTTCGTATAGGCTGCGATCCCCCAGTTACGGTCAGTGAAGATGAATTCTCCGTTGAGTACCGGCTGCTCGAAGATCTTCGTGAGCCCTGTATCAGTGAAGAGATCTCCATTGAGCTGATCGATCAGGTCGAGCCTGATCGACATGGTGGAACTGTTCATCCTGTTCAGACCCGCTGGATTGAGATACAGCGCATTGGGATCATCAGCGACTGCCGTATAGGCACCACTGAGACTGCTGACCCTGGCGTCGCTGTAGCTCGGGTCAACATCAGAATCCACAGCGGAGATGCTCATCATCCCCGCTATGATACATAGCATACTTATCATTACCCGTTTCATATGAACCTCAACTCGTTATCTCTATTTACTCTTTAAGGTAAACACCACTTCCCCGAATGAGTTACACAATAGCCAGCAAAGGTGAAAAACCATCAGGAGCCTATTGACAAGCGGTCTGACAAATCTCCATCATAGATATATGAGACGAACAGGGACCACACGAGATCGATACATACTCGCTATCGACGGCGGGGGCATCCGGGGGATCATCCCGGTCATGATCCTTCAAGAGATAGAGCGCATACTCTCCGGTATGGGCTATTCAGGAGGTGCTGCATCACTGTTCGATCTCTTTGCCGGGACCTCGACGGGGGGACTGATCAGCCTTGCCCTCGCCTCACCTGCAGAACGGCTGAACCTGGACCTCCCGGAAGCTGCCGTCCCTGAGAAGTACTCCCTGAAGATCACCCCCTCCCGTATCGCCCCGACCCAGATCAGAGATATGTATGCCCTCAGGTTCATCGCGAACAAGCAGCTCGAGGGGTCTATCGAACCTGAACCTGAACCTGAACCCGTAGAGACCGCCTCACCACTCGATGTACCTGAGGCACCACAGCTGTCGTTCCTTCAGCGCCTGAAGGAAGCACTGAGGCCTCATGAGGAGACTCAGAACCTCAAGCAGCCGCTGGATCTTAACAAACTCCTGGAGATCTATGCCTCACGGGGGGCTGAGATCTTTCCCAGAAGTGCCTTCCGACAGCTGCAGTCCCTCTCACAGGTCTTCTCGGAGAAGTACAGTGAGCGCTCACTCGAGCAGCTGCTGCAGCAGATCTTCACTGATCTTCCCATGCACGATGCACTGAAGCCGGTACTGGTGGTCACCTACGACTGCCTCAGCGGCAGTCCCTACATCATCTCCTCCTTCGGGAATGACCGCTATCTCATGAGAGATGCTGCCCGTGCGACATCGGCGGCACCTACCTATTTCTCACCGCTGACGATCAGCCCGCTGAACAGGGAGCATGAGGCTCATTGCCTCATCGATGGTGGTGTCGCAGCGAACAACCCCTCCCTGATCGCCTACCTTGAAGCCAGGAAGCTCTACCCTGAGGCCCGGCACTACCATATTCTCTCACTGGGGACTGCCTCGAAACGGTTTTCCCTGACGACAGACCAGGCTGTTCGTGGAGGCGTCATCGGCTGGATGGATCCAGCCAGAGGGGCTCCCCTGTACAAGGTGATGCGCTCCAGTCAGTCAGCCCTCACCGATCATACTCTCAACGGCCTGAGTGAGGTCTCCTATCACCGCATCGAAGGGACCCTGCAGCACAGACAGATCAGACTCGATGATGCGAGTGAGGAACATATCAGGCTGCTCAAGCAGACCGGACGAGAGATCATTGCAGAGCATGCAGAAGAACTGCATGCCTTCTGCAGAGACTATCTATCGAACCAATAAGGAGATCCAGCGATGCATCCAAAACAGAGCGCCCTCGAGAAGCGACTGCGGGCAATGCTCGATGAACTCGATAACTATCTCGAAGACACCTACGGCGAGTATTTCGATCTCCATCCGAACAGACTCGCACGGGGTGAGGCCTCTTCGACCCTCTACGATGGACTGTTCAGTGCCTCACTCAAGTTCACCATGGGATACGGGACCGACTCAGGACGGGGGTACTCGGTGGTCATCGACATCTCTACCCTTGATTCCATTGACAGGAAGACCAGGACTGAGATCGATGAAACAGCTGCAGAGAAACTCTCACAGTTGCTCCCCCGGCACTTCCCTGAACGTGACCTGCGTCTTGCCAGAGAGGGACACTACTATAAGATCATCGGGGACTTCTCACTGGGAGATGTGTAGGACGGGGGTGTTCAGGACCGCATCACACAGCTTGGTCGAAGCAGTCCTGAGGAACGAGGAAAACCGCTTCGGCCGCTCTCCTGAGACGGTGTCGGCGATGACGCGATAGACCAGAGCGGGTATGTGCGATTCATACGCTGCAGCGAGTACTGCGTAGCTCTCCATATCGGCGATCTGTATCCCCAGCTCATCGGTAAGCCAGGGATTGGCTTTCAGGTACTCAGCGGTGAGAAACCGGTCAGCAGTCCCTGCAGTGACCTGAGGCAGGTCCATCGAATCCGATCCTGGGTGCTCTGAGGTGATGACCGATGCAAGAGACCCGTTGATCGATCCCCTCACGTAGCCGAAGCGCTGCAGGTCCAGATCATACTGGATGCACTCTGACACACGCACCAGATCCCCGGTATGGAACTGTGGATCCACCCCTGCGGCGATACCGATCATGATCACATCATCACAGTGCAGATGCTCCAACAGTCGTGCTGCATGCAGTGCGGCATGCATCTTCCCCGACCCGATGACCGCCGCAACGACCTCCTGATCTCCGCACAGCAGACCGCGGCAGACCGGAAAAGGCCACTGAGAAAGCTCGGTGACCTGCTCCAGACGATCGAGCAGGACCTGCAGTTCCTGTTCCATGGCAGCGAGGATCAATCTCATGGTCAGTCCACCAGCTCATAGGTACTCATGGGTACCGAATGCCGCAGTGAATCCAGCACACGCTCGAGCAGCACCCCTTCGCGCTGCGGCATGCCATGACCGAAGGTCGCTCGTATGGCCTGCATGACGAACTGTATGGCTCGATCAAGGGCGATGGGAAGACTCTCCTGCTGCAGCATGCTCCCCACGACCACACTGGAGAAGATATCGCCGGTACCCGGGTAGGTTGCCGGTATATAGGCACACTCGACCTTCCAGAACCGATCATCCTGCCGATTATAGGCATAGACAGAACTGATCATCTGTTTCCCGATGACCGGTACGCTGGTGATGATCACATGTTCGGGGCCGAATGCCGACAGACGCTTGAGCCACTGCTTGATCGTCTGGACATCGATCTCCTGAGAATAGGGTTCATCAAGCAGCAGAGCCGCTTCGGTATAGTTCGGCGTGATCACATCAGCTTTTCTGATCAGCTGCTGCATCCCGGTGACGATGGTATGATCGAAGGGGCCGTAGAGCTCCCCGTCATCGCCCATGACCGGATCGACAAGCACGAACGCATGCTCACTCTTGAAGTCGTCTATGAGCCGCTGGACGATCCTGATCTGCTCGACCGATCCGAGGAACCCGGTGTAGATCGCTTCGAAGGTCAAACCGATCCGCTCCCAGTGGTCGAGCATACGGCTCATCTCACCGGTCAGGTCATGGAACGTGTAGTCATCATAGCCGCTCGTCTGGGTAGACAGGAGCGCGGTGGGCAGGGGACACACCTGTGCACCCATGGTGGAGAGTACGGGGAAGACGATACCCAGAGACGCCCGTCCGAAACCGGAGAGATCATGGACAGCAGCGACTCGGGGAATGGGGTTCTTGGTCATCATCAGCAGTTCCTTGTATCTTCTTAGTGAGTACCTATGAGTATACAACCAACAGATGCCCTGTGACAACGTCTTATTGTTGACCAAGGATTCCTAAGGGTATATCCTCTTGAACGTACACGGTATACCCGTGCCGTACCATGGTCTTCAGGAGGACTCCCATGCTGCATCTCGACGCTGCCACGCACACACCGATCGCCGATCCCGCCATCGATCCCCTGACGGGGACTCACCTGAGTAACGAGAGCCTCGCTTCGGTGCGCGAACACTATATCCTCTCGTCCTCGGGATGGAGAGGGATCTTCGCCTCCGACGGAGACCCAGAGAGTACCGTCGCGACCATCTCACCGGAAGACACGATGCACTGCGGCATCATGGCCTACAGCTTCGCCACCTTCGTGCAGCAGGAGCTCAAGGATCTCGAGGGCAGCCCTTCGATCCTCGTAGCCCTTGATTCACGACCCACCGGTCCTGCAATGGCACACATCGTCATGCGCGTGCTGCTGTCGATGGGCATCAGACCCATCTTCACCTACATCGCAGCAGCCCCTGAAGCCATGGCATACTCTGCACTGTCCTTCGATATCGATGCGTTCATCTATATCTCAGCCAGTCACAACCCTGTCGGGTACAACGGTATGAAGTTCGGGTTCAAGGGGAGTGTACTGGGACCGGACCACTCGGCACGGCTGATCGATTCGTTCCTCAGCGCCTGCTCAGATGATCAGATGCTCGAACGGATCCTCCAGCTGTCTGCCGCTGCCCCGCAGGAGACTCTTGATGAGGTACTGAACGAGACCGTGAGCAGAAAGGACGAATCACTGGACTACTACCGGATGTTCACCGGCTCGGTGGCATCGGGTTCTCTCTATATCTGCAGCCAGGACCAGGTATTCAACACCATCCATGCCTATGCTGACACCTACGGTATCGGTATCGTATGTGATTTCAACGGGAGTGCACGGGCCCGTTCGATCGATCGAAAGCTGCTCTCGACGCTCGGGATCACCACCACGATCATCAATGACACCCCGGGGGTCTTTGCCCACAGGATCGTCCCTGAGGGAAGAAGCCTCGATCAGTGCAGGGCCGCCCTTGAAGCAGCCTATGCCGAAGACCCAGGGTACCTGTTCGGTTATGTACCTGACTGTGACGGTGACCGGGGAAACATTGTCTATATGGATGAGCGAAGCGGGCAGGCGAAGATCCTCGAAGCGCAGGAACTCTTCGCGCTCTGCGTACTCTCAGAACTCGCCTATACGGTCACACAGACCGACCTGGAACAGCGGCTTGCCGTTGCTGTCAACGGCCCGACCTCCATGCGAATAGATGCCATCGCAGCGGTGTTCGGTGCGCAGGTCTTTCGCGCTGAAGTCGGGGAAGCGAACGTGGTACAGCTCGCTGCAGGACTGCGGGACCAGGGCTATACCGTCCGCATCCTCGGAGAGGGTTCGAACGGCGGGAACATCACCCACCCCGCTGCAGTTCGCGACCCCCTGAACACCATCTTCTCCCTGCTCAAGCTGATCACCTTCCGGGACCAGTCAGATCAGAAAGGACTGTTCAGACTCTGGTGTGAGCGTTCAGGACAGCTTGATGCGTATACCGACACCTACAGCCTTTCTGATATCATAGAGACCCTGCCCCGGTACATCACCACCAGTGCCTATGAGGACAGAGCCGTCATGCACATCGCCACTGCAGACCATGAGCAGCTCAAACAGCGGTACGAACAGCTGTTCGCAGCCTACTGGGAGGCACATGCACTGGAGTTCGGGGAGCTTGGGATCGTCTCGTATCAGGAGTTCAACACGACCGGGACACAGGAGATCAGCGGAAGCGGAAGAACGGCACGACCGGACTCGAGTTCAGGCGGGCTGAAGATCATCATGTATGACCTGGAAGGCCAGCCTACCGACTTCATCTGGATGAGGGGCTCGAAGACCGAACCGGTCTTCCGCATCCTCGCAGACTGTGCCGGTACGGGCAGCGAACGGGAGAACTGGCTGCTTGATCTGCACCGCCAGCTGATCCAGGATGCTGATCGATCGCATTGAGCAGTCTTTCAGTTCCTGTACTGCAGGAACATTGACAGCAGCATACCTGAAGGCTATGATACAGTCGCAAAGGAACAGATAAAAAAGTGGAATCAAAAAGAATGCTGGAACTGCTGCAGCAGCAGTATGCAGATGACCCCTCAGGCAGTATCACCCTTGCCGGGACCATCATAGCGCAGGCACATGCTGAGCATGACCCCGGCACACGAGCGTACGCATCACTCTATCTCGGGCTTGCCCAGTGCTTCACCGCGCAGTACGACAGTGCCATGGAATCACTCGAAACAGCACATACCTACTTCACCGAACAGGCAGACCCTGCAGGGATCATGCTGTCACTCAACGCCCTGGGCGGACTCTATCTGGAATCTGATCACATCGACCATGCCCTGCACTGTTTCTTCCAGCTCGAAGACCTCGCATTGAAGAAGAACGACCTCGATCGACTGACTGCTGCATATATCAATCTGGGGATCCTCTACAGCCGGACAGGCATGGTGGCCAAAGCAGAGATCTACCTTGAGAAAGGGGCTCAGGCGGTCACCCTCACCGGGAACCGGCAGCATCTGGGAACCCTGCATGCCGCACGTGCGATCTGCAGCCATGCGGCAGAAGAGTATGATCAGGCCTTAGTGCATCTGGATCAGGCATACCACCTGCTCAGAGAGCTTGAGCAGGTCATGATCCCGGAGATCCTGGTGCACAAGAGTGAGATACTCCTTGCCCAGAAGCACTACAGCGAAGCACAGGAACATGCCAGAGATGCCCTCCTGCTGGCAGAGAGCCTCTCACTGCACCGGATCAGCATCAGAACACACTTTGCACTGGGTACGATCTTCAACGCAGCCGGAGACCTGCATCAGGCGATCACCTACCACCGTTCCAGTCTGCAGCAGGCCAGGACCTGTACCATCACCTCCTGTATCATGCAGAACATACGGGAACTGATCGATCTGTACAGCAGGATCGGTGATGATCATATGGCAGTAGGACTGGTCAGAGAGCTCTGGGAGCTGGAAGACCGGGATGTTTCGAGCTATCAGGCCGGGATCATCGAACATACCGAGACTCTGCAGCGGCTCAAGAGCGCAGAGACCGAACGGGATCTGCTCAAACGACGTTCGAAGCACCTTGAAGCCAACTACCGGACCATGCACGAACTCAGTGAGCTCATGCATGATATCGTCTCCATCGTGGACTTCGATCTTGCACTGGATACGATCGGGCAGAGGATCGGCACGCTGATCACCGCCGATACCTTCAGCATCTTCAGCATCGATCACACCTCAGACATGCTGATCCCACGCTACTCCATACGGGAAGGACGTCAGATCGAACCCGAGACCATCGTCATCGAGGAGAGCTGCACCCGGTGTGCACGTGATGGGAAGCTCATCCATACCGACAGGGAACCCGAGGAAGCGATCCCCGGTATCAGGAGCCGACCGATGTCCACCCTCTGTGTCCCCCTGGTCAGCCGGGGTGAGACGATCGGGGTCTGCTCCCTGCAGGCCTTCGGTACCCATGCCTACACGGCTCACGACCGGGATATCGTCGTGACACTCTGCGGGTTCATCGCAGTCTCCATGGCGAACCATCACATCAATGAGGAGCTTCGGACAAAGAATACGAATCTGCTTGAACAGCAGATGACCCTCAAGCAGGCCCTGAACGATCTGCATACGGCCCATAACCGGATCGAGACCCTTGCCATGTATGATGCCCTGACCGGCTTGCCCAACCGCTACCTGCTGGAACGCAGGCTCGAGGAGATCCTCCATCTTGCCTCCCGAAACAGCAGCCTGTTCGGTATCTGTTTCATAGATCTCGACAACTTCAAAGCTCTCAACGACACCTATGGGCATGCAGCCGGAGATAGAGCCCTATCTGCATGTGCTGAGCGCATTACCGGAGTAGTCCGAAAATCGGATCTTGTCGCACGCTACGGAGGTGATGAGTTCATAGGGGTCTTCTCGGATATCAAGAGTCCTGAGGATCTCAAGCTGATCGCTGATAAGATCATCAGAGAACTGCTGACCCCCTTCGACTGTGGCGACAGAGCCTTCAGCCTGGGGGCAAGTATCGGCATCAGTATCTATCCCGAAGACGGCCTGTCCCCGGAGGTCCTGATACAGCGGGCTGATACGGCTCTCTATCAGGCAAAAGCACGCGGCAAGGGCTGCGTACAGTTCTACAGGACCTGACAGCCCTGCGTATTCCCCTATCACTACCGCTGAGCTCATGATATAATGGCTCAACGACTTCGGTACTGGAGGCATACATGTACAGGCACCTTTCAACGCAGAACAGAGAGATCGAATATGCACATATAGAACAGATCAGGAAGATCTACCCGGAACTGACGATCAAAGAGAAACACTTCTATTTTGATGGGTTCGCCAATGATATCATCATCATCAATGATCGGACCGTCTTCAGGTTCCCGAAATACCACTGGGCCCTCGAGGAGATGTTCCACGAAGCCTCCTGCCTGAAGGTGGCCCAGCTGCACACGTCCATGCGCCTTCCCGCATGGAACAACCATCATGACAGTTTCATCAGCTACCAGAAGATCCCGGGCGAGGCGATGCATCGTTGGCATCTGTTCAAAGAGGATTCGCAGGTTATCGGAAAAGCTGCGGCAGATCTGGGGACCTTCCTGCACGAACTCCACCATATACCGGTAAAAGAGTGCACTGCAGCCGATATCCATGCATCGATCAGTTCCCACACCTATGATGACTGGCTCAAGCTGTATGATGATGTGAAACTGGAACTGTTCCCCTCCATGACCTCTTCGGTACAGGATTGGGTAGAGACCCTCTTCCGCACCATCATCTCCGACAACACCATGATGGACTATACCCCCCGACTGATCACAGGTGAACTGCAGTCCAATCAGATCATCTTCGACTATGAGAGGCATGCGATCTCAGGTATCGTTGATTTCAGGACCGCAGGACTGGGGGATCCCGCCTTCGATATCGCCTATATCCTCAACCAGTACGGTGAGGCCTTCACAGAGATGGTACTGGATACCTACAAGGGATCAAAACGACTGGTACAGCGTGCCCGTTTCATCGCTGAGACCTTTGCCCTCGGCTGGGCTCTCGGAGGCATGAGAACCGGCAACCCCTACTGGTATCTCATGCACATGGGAAATCAGCCGGGGTATCGATCCTCCTATATCAGAGAGGGACTCTAGGCCAGCAGCCCGGCGATGGCAGCACCGATGATGGGAGACTGATCGATCGATACGAACTCATAGTATCTGCCGATCTTCTTCTCCAGGAACTCGTGCAGGTACCACTGGGTATACTTCTGCAGATTATGGGTCTTGTAATAGGTGGTACCATCTGCATTGATGCATACCGGATGTCTCGGGTCGGTGCCGGCCTGAGATTGGATGACCGTCGCAGCGAGGTTCACTGCGGTGAGCTTCCCTGCCCGCTCGATCACTCCATCGAGCAGCATATAGGCAATGATCGCATCCTCATCACTGCTGCAGCATCTGGTGATCACATGATCGGGGTTGTGGGGGTTGTGGAGGAAGTCATCCATGGTGATCGTATCGAGAGCATGGATGGTGCTGTTGAAGGAGAGTGCGAAGGACTGAGAGAACAGACGTGCTTCGACAGCCTTCTTCAGCACCAGATAGCCATAGGCTCCAAGATACGCCCCGGAGATCAGCTTCTCGAAATGATAGACTGCAGGATCCTTCGTCTGTGCGAAGAATGCTCTGTCCAGATCAGTCGAAGGGACCGAGAAGTTCCCCGATTCGATGTTGATGATCTGGGAACGGTTCGGGTCGAGTCCGGGAAGTTTCCCGATAGCACTGTTATGCTCGATATAACTGGTGTTGGTCCCCGTGCCGAGGATGAATCCGATATAACCGCTGTAGGACTTATCTGAGGGTCTCCCCTTGCAGGCGAGCAGGGTCGCTACCGTATCATTGAGCAGGGTCAGATGCTTGTTCGGATCATATCCACGCGAGGCCATCTCATCGAGCAGGGATCTCCCCACATACGTTCCGATGACCTGGGGTGCCTTGATCTCTTTGGAGAAGACGATCAGTCTCCCATCTCGCTCGGGACTGATGTCAGCTGCATAGGAGAAACAGAATCCAATGGAGTCGCTCTTCTCATAGACATGCTCCACCGCATCAGCGAACTCTGCGTAGAACTCTTTAGCCGTGACTTCCCCGTTGGTACCCGGCATGCTCCGCTTATGAAAATCTGCGATGATCGGCCCCTCGGTTTCTGAGAAGGTGACAAGTCCTGTCCGCAGGTTCGTGCCGCCGGCATCGATGACGACGACATCCTTATCATAGGGGATCTCCTGCTGCACTTCGATATAGGTCGGGATCATCTTCAGAGAGGATTCGTTGCCGCCAAGGCCTTTTCGCATCTCATGAAGAAAGACTTCACAGTACTCTGCTGTCGAAAGACTCCCGGCTGCGATACCGTGTTCCTGCAAAAAGCCAGCTGCCTTATCTACTGCTGTATTCATGATCCCCCCTGTTCGTGCTGCATCTTCTTTATCTTACATATTCTACCGATAATCATAGGCATTGTCTACGAATATCAGGAAGGAGATGCATCACACGGAAGTGATCACATCCATGCAATCGGGTAGGAGGATGAGCCTTAGTGGCTCATCCGTCCTCCCACAGAACCGTACGTACCGTTCGGTATACGGCTCCTTGTCAGTTCACGCACTCTCTGGCATAAAGGCCAGAGAACCATCGCCATCCCTTTTCATA
>JAIPFY010000044.1 GCA_021736385.1 Spirochaetia bacterium
ACAAACCTGTGGATTTCACCATGCTCTGTGAGCAGCACGCATTCACAAGAGAGGAGTATGAGCTGTTGATCAAGCGCATCAACGAAGAACGTGAATATGTTTCACTCGACATCATTCGAGCTTGGAAGAGATTACACGGGAAACCCCGGGATGCTTTCGGTAGATGGATTTAACATGGGGGAAATAATCATATTCGGGCTACAATCTTCTTTTGCTCCTCCTAACGCAGACGATTCACTGTCTCCATCAACTCTCTGACACGGTTGACATCGATATCATTGGCGATCTTCCCGTCGATCTTCAGAGAGCTTCCGACGATCGCACCATCGACATAGGGCATCAACTCTGCCGCATTGGCTGCAGAGAATCCGCTGCCGACGAGGATCGGCAGTCTCACAGCGTCACGGAGCATCTTCGCATCGTCGACATCGGGGGCTTTACCGGTAGTCGTACTGGTCAGGATGATCGCATCACCACCACAGGACTCGATGTCTTCCGCCTGCTCAGCAAGCGTCCTGTCATTGATGATGAAATGGCTGCCGTGCTTCACATGGAAATCACCGAATATCCTTACCTGTTCGGCCTGTATCATCCTTCGGTAGCGCATCGCCTCCGGTGCAGAGGCCTCCACATAGCCTGAGTTCGAGATATAGGCATTCGCCAGCTCGAAGGCTCGTATCCACTTCGCTCCTGTCGCCTGTGCGATCGCTATCGACTGGATCACACCGTTCAGATGGACATTGATACCGAAGGGTATATCTACGGCAGCTTTGATCGCAGAACCGATCGCGGTGATCACAGCAACGATCTCATAGTTGATGTGCTCCGGTTTCAAGAACGGTTTATCGAACTGATTCTCGATCTGTATCGCATCGATACCACCTTCCTGCAGACGCTGTGCCTCAAGTACCGCATGTTCTATGATGCCCTGGACTCCCGCCTGAGCATCATACCCCGGTGTACCGGGCAGTGCCTTGACATGGACCATGCCGATCATGGGTTTGCTTATCCCGAATATATCTGTAAATACTTCATTGTTCTTCATCTAAAATACTCCTGGTCGATCTTCGTATGATCAGTTCATGTTTGAGATTCGCTCTCAGATTCACCGTCTCTTTGGTGCTGAGCGAATCGAGTAATACATTGATAGCCTGTTTACCCATCTGTATGATGGGGTATTTGACTGTGGTCAGTCCGGGTTCCATCATCGCTGAAAGATATACATCATCGAATCCCACTACCGAGAAGTCCCCAGGGACACTGAAGCCTGCTTCATTGGCAGCCCGCACGAACCCGAAGGCCATCAGATCGTTCGACCCGAAGACGGCTGTAGGCCGCCGGGGAAGCTTGATCAGTTCGGCAAAGGCACGCTCTCCTGTCTCGGTGATGAAATCACCCTGTACGATCAGTTCCTCATCGACTGCTATGCCATGGTCCTCAAGGGCTTTGACATAACCGACCTTTCTGCGATAGGTATTGGGGACATTCTCAGGTCCCATGATGAAACCGATCCGGGTATGTCCCAGGTTGATCAGATGCGTGACGGCACTGTAGGCACCTTCAGCATTATCAAGGTATACCTGGATGATATCATCATCGCTGATCATCCTGTCCACGAGGACCAGGGGAATGGCCTTGCTCAGTTCCCGTATCTTCTGGTCATCGATTCGCGGTGCTACGAGAATGATCGCATCACACATCCGGCTGCGAAAAGCCTCGATGTAGCCGTTCTCTGCTTCTGGGTCTCCATCACTGTCACCCAGAATGATCGAATAGCCCCGCTCTTTTGCTATCTTCTCTGCGGCCTTTACCAGATCACCGAAGAATGGGTTCGAGATATCGGGGACGACGATACCGAGGAAGTCGGTCTTGTTCGTCACCAGATTTCTGGCATTCATGTTCGGCATATAGTTGAGCTTCTTAAGCGCTTTTTCGACTTTCACACGTGTCTTGTCAGCGATATAATCCTTGTGATTGATGACTCGTGATACGGTCATCACTGACACGCCAGCCTCTTTTGCAACGTCTTTTATAGTAGCTCCCATGGTATCCGGCCTCCAAAGTCAAACATTAGAACGCGGCTGACGGTCTTGCCGTCTGCGCATGGGAAATAATATCACGTATCTCCACAAGAGTACCACTACTTCGGGCTCCTATCCCGGTACAGCAGTAGGCCCCGCAGGCATTCGCGAATTCCCCGGTATCCTTCAGTGAGAATCCATTCAACAATCCATAGGCAAAACCTCCATGAAACGCATCTCCGGCACCGGTCGTATCTATCACCTCCACGGGGTATCCCGGGACGTCCAACCTGCTGCCTTGGGCATAGATCGAGCAGCCCTGAGCTCCCAGGGTCACTGCGACGATCTTAGAGCTGTCATACTGGAGCTCATGTATGTGCTCCTGTATGTCCGAAGTCCCCAGCAGTTCCACTGCTGCTGCTTTACAGGGGATGAAGACATCTGCCAGGGCAATTGCCTCCATGAGATCCTCTTTCGTTCCCATATCGGTCCGAAGGATCTCCTCGAGGGTCACATCCATATCGAAGATGATCAGTACCCCTGCTTCCTGTGCGATGCGCATGGCTTCAAGGACTGGTGCCAGGGGCATCACACATGCTTCAGCCATGAGGATCCTGGAAGATCTGATCAATTGTGCATGTTTCGTACGCACATCCTCTACCGTCAGCTCATTAAGGACGTTGGGGAACATGGTGATCGATCGATCACCGGTATCATCTACCAGGATCCAGGTGAACATCGAGTTCTTTCCCGGTACCACTTCCAGATGGGATGTCGTGATCCCATGCTTCTCGAAATCTTCGAGCAGGATCCTGCCGGTGACATCATCTCCGACTTTTCCGAAGCAGCTTGTCGTACAACCAAGTCGAGCAAGCTGCGTGATGACATTACCTGCCACTCCGCCGGGATGGAACTCATAGGCTTTGGCCATCGTCTTGCCATCTTTCGGGCTCAGCACTGAGACGAAACCATAATAGTCGACTGCCAGGGTCCCGACTGACGTTATCTGCATTTCCAAACGATCCTCCTATTGGGTTGCCCTGTCCTTGTTCCTGTTCCCGGCAACTACGGCGATCAGGATGATCAGACCGACAAACAGCTGCTGGTAGTTCGCAGGGACCCCGATGATATTCAATCCATTACGAACGATCCCAAGCAGGACTGCTCCCAGAAGCGTGCCTATGACCGTACCCTTTCCACCCTGCATGAGGGTCCCGCCCATCACGACCACCGCTACCGCATCAAGTTCATAGAACTGTCCGGCTATGGGTTCTGCAACGGCCATCATACTGGTCAGGACCATGCCGCCGATCGCGGCAAGGACTCCTGTGATCACATAGAGGATCACCTTATAGCGTTCGACACGGATCCCGCTGGTACGGACACACCGTTCATTCCCGCCTGTCGCCTGTGCTATACGCCCGATCTTCAGATGGTTGAGGGTGATAAAGCCTACGAGGACTATCCCCAGGGCGATGATGAACTGAAGCGGCACCCGTCCTACGAACCCGCTGAACACCCGGATGAACCCTTCGTTCACGCCCATCAGAGGTCTTCCTCCGGAGAGGACCAGCGCGATCCCTCTGAAGACTCCTGAGGTACCAAGGGTCGCTATGAACGGGGGTGCCTTCAACACAGAGACGATCAACCCGTTGATCAGTCCCAGCAGAGCTCCGCAGGTGATACCGATAGCGATACCGATGAGAACACTCCCGCCACCTGGTGCACCTCTGAAATAGAGGGTGACCAGGACCCCGGTCAGGGCAACGTTCGCCCCCACAGACAGATCGATACCACCGCTGATGATGAGTATGGTCATCCCCACAGCGATGATGATGTTGATAGCTATCTGGTTACTGATGTTCACAAAATTCGATACCTGCAGAAAATGTGGTGAATAGAGCGCAAGTGCGACACCGAAGATGATGATGGCCAGCACCGGGCCGCTGTAAACACTGGTCTGAAAGAACTGCTGTACCTTTCTCATTCTACCCCCCCGAACTCGATCGACATGAGCCGTGTGTAATCAATGGTCCCTCTGAGAAACGGTCCGGCAAGTCCTTCATGATTGAGGACATAGATGCGGTCACTGACACCAAGGACTTCTCTGGGTTCTGATGAGAAGATGCAGATACCTTTTCCGTCCCTGCTCAGGTCCCCGATCAGCTTGGCGATCTCTGCTTTCGCTCCTACGTCGATACCCTTTGTCGGTTCATCGAAGATGATCAGCTGGGAATCACTGATCAGCTGTCTGATCACTACGACCTTCTGTTGGTTCCCTCCGCTGAGATTCTGTGCATCGAGCCCCAGATACTGCGGTTTCATATGCAGCTTCTCCGCATAGGAGAGCCCGAGCGCGGCTTCGGCTCTGCTGCGGATCAGCATGCCCTTCGCCACTTTATGCAGTGATCTCAGGGTCATGTTGTACAGGCTCTTCAATCCGAGGACCAGTCCTTCACCCCTCCGGTCTTCTGTCACATACCCGATACCGAGTTCAGCGGCTTTCACCGGCGTCCCGATCACTTCTGCTTTTCCATTGAAGAAGAACTGTCCGCCATGGATCTTCCTGATCCCTACCATCGTCTGGGCAAGCTCAGACTTGCCTACTCCGACCAGTCCTGCGATCCCTACGACTTCGCCCTGATGCACAGAAAAGGAGATATCATCCACAGTCTGTCCCTGGGCGGTAGTGAAACTGACCTGTTGAGCTTCGAACAGACACTCACCGGGAGTCGCATCCTGATGAGGATACTCCTCCCCGAGCACGCTGCCGATCATGGGAGTGATCAGCTGCTCTCTGTCGATAGCAGGTCCGTTAGGGAATTCTGCGACATTCTCACCGTCTCGCAGCACCACGAACCGGTCACAGATCTCCAGGACCTCTTCAAGACGGTGAGAGATGAATATGACAGATCTTCCCTCATCACAGAGCTTTCTGATCACTGTGAACAGATTCTGCGTCTCCTGCTCGGTGAGTGCGGAGGTGGGTTCGTCCATGACGAAGACCTGTCCTCCCTGTACCACACGCCGGGCTATGGCGATCATCTGCTGATCGGCCTTGGAGACCCTGCTCAGCTCTGTATCGGGATGCAGGTCCCTGCATCCGATGCTCTCGAGCAGTTCTCTGGTCCTGGCTCTCATGGACTTCTCATCAAGAAGATGAAAACCTGCCGTGGCCTCTTTGCCGAGAAAGATATTCTCAGAGACACTCAAGGCATCGACGAGCAGCAACTCCTGCGGTATCATGCCGATCCCCAACTGCTGAGCATCCTGAGGAGTCCGCAATACGTGCTCCTCCCCTCCGATCGTCAGAGTCCCTTCATCCAGCTGTTTCAGACCGCACAGGATTCGCATGAGGGTAGACTTCCCTGCACCGTTCTCACCCATCAGCCCCAGGACCTCTCCCGGATATACTTCCAGATGCACATCATTCAATGCCTTGATACCGCCAAAGCGCTTATGTATGCCGTGCATTCTCACATATGCATGATCCATTGCTACCTCACTTGTCTTTTCGAAGCGAATCAATGAGTACAGCACAGATGATGACTGCCCCTATCGCTATTTGCTGATAATGCTGTCCGACTCCCATCATGTTCAGACCACTCCTGATACACGAGAGGATCAGGACTCCGATGACCGCACCAAGGATGTAAGCCCTGCCACCATCAAGTGAGTTCCCTCCGATGATCGGTGCTGCTATGGCTTCCATCCATTCGGTCGTCAGTCCGGCGATAGGCTCTGCTGCATTCATCCCGGCCATGAACAGGAATGAAGAGACCGTAGCAAGAGCACCTGCGATGATATAGACGCTTCTGGTTATGCGGTTCGTTCGTATACCACATACATATGCAGCTTCTTCTCCCCCGCCGATCGCCCGTATATATCTCCCGTAGGCTGTCTTCTCGATGATGAAGGCAGCTCCTGCTGCCACGAGCAGGGCGATGAAGATCCCATTGCCCAGGATCCTGGGTCCAGAGAAGACCTGCAGGAAGGATTCAGGCATGCCCACGATCGGACTGCCTTTCGAGAGGATCAGTGCCGCTCCTCTGACGATGCTGAGCATGGCCAGAGTCACGATGAACGGCTGCAGCCGGTAGTGTGTGATGAACCACCCATTCGTGAACCCGATCCCCATACCGACAAGGACGGCCAGGACCAGGGCTGCCGGCCAGAATACCTGCATCTTGAACAGTTGAGCAGCTACGATACCGGTAAAGGCCAGAGTCGATCCGATCGACAGGTCTATGCCCCCGGTAGCAAGCACGAACACCATGCCGACCGAAAGTATGATCGAAATCGCAGAATGATCGAGGATGTTCATGATGTTGTACATCGTCATGTAATATTCCGATGCGAATGAGAAGATGATGTTGATCAGTACCAGAGTCGCGATGACACCCCGGTAGCGCTGTATGGATCTGGCAAACATGTTACCCATGGATTCGACTCCTATGATGACCGCTGACAGGCAGGGGTTCTACCTGCCAGCGGAGTTTCCTATGCTGATTTACTCCAGGGCCTGAAGACCTGCATACATCTCTTTGTAATCTGCTACTTTACTTTCCAGATTCGCAGCACTCCAGTTTTCCTGAGGTCCGAATACGACTGTCGGTTTGCCGTCAAACTGTCCTTCCAGATAGAGGATCGCAGCTTCGATCGACATGTAGGCGAGCTGGTACTGGAAGAATGCCGTAGTCGCATCAAGTTCACCGTTCATGACTGAGCTGATCCCGTCAGGTGTCGCATCGACTCCGGTGATGACCACATCCCCTTCTCTTCCTGCATTCTTGACTGCCTGGTAGGCACCCATAGCCATGTTGTCATTCGCTGCACTGATAGCTTTGAGGTTCGGGTGGGACTGAAGGATATCAGCTGCCACATCCATGGCCTTCTTTCGATCCCATTCACCGTTGTATACACCGACGTTCGTCAGGTTCGGATACTGTGCGATCTCTTCTTCATACCCCAGCTTTCTCTCTTCAGCACATCGGCCTCCCGGGAGTCCCATGATATGAATACACTCTCCACCTTCAGAGCCCAGCTCTTCGGCGATGTAGCGTACGGACATTCTGGTGTTCTCCTTGAAGTCGACTGTGATCAGCGACAGGATGTCGATCCCGTGTTTCTGCTGGTTCTCTTCATCGATATGAGCATCGATCGCATTGATGATGGGTATACCCATCTTCGTGGCTTTTGCCAGCGGGGTGAGCAGGTTCGAGTCGGTGATTGGTGATACGCACAGAAGATCGTAGTTCTTACCAAGCATATCTTCGAGGGTGTTCGCCTGAGCACGGATGTCGCTCTCAGTCGGTGCAGCGAAGATCTCCACTTCGATCCCGTAATCCGCAGCGGCCTGTTCATAGCCGTTCTTCACATCGAGCCAGAAATCATTGATCAGGGACTTCTCCATGATACCGATCCTCCACTTCTTCGAGGGAACCGGGATCACACCATAGTCAGGGTTATACCTGCTGACCTGACCGCCTCTTGGTGATTCGACTGCAGCGGATGACTCCTGAGCCCCTGCTGCGATGAGACTGCCTGCTGCGATCACGACCATGCAGGTGACCAGCACTAGAATACGCACTCTGTTCAAATTCATATGACCTCCAATCTGTTAACGTTATCTGTTAACGTTATCTGTTATCGTTATCATATTTCACGATATGGAGGTTGTCAAGAATTTTTTTCAGGAATCTTTCTGTAGAGAAAAGGACATGAAGGGCATTCTGGCCCTCACAGCCTGCAACCGGCACCTCCTGAGCCTATCTGCGGTTGCCCTGTCCCCTCCTGCTCTGGTAGACTCCCAGCATGGATACACATGTGAACTACAGCGGACTCAGTCTGGAGCATGAACTATCGATCGATCAACTCTACTCGGTACACTACTTCGAGTACACCAGTGACTATGTCTTTGCCGGGGAGGCGCATGACTTCTGGGAATTCCTCTATGTCGACCGGGGAGCGGTGATCGTCACTGCTGACCAGAGAGAACATCGGCTGATCAAGGGAGAGCTCATCTTCCACCGACCCGGTGAGTTTCACAGTGTCCGTGCCGACGGCAGGATCGCTCCGAACCTCATCGTCATCTCCTTCTCCACACGTAGCCCTGCCATGCAGTGGTTCACCGGTAAGAGACTCAGAAGTGATGATCACAGTACCGCCTGTCTGACACAGATCATCGATCAGTCCCAGCTCTCATTCTCCTCTCCCCTCGGGCAGCCGAACCTCAGGAGTCTTACCGTCAGGGAGGACCGCCCCTTTGCTTCGCTGCAGTTGATACAGCTGCATCTGGAGCTGTTTCTCATCTCTCTGCTCAAGCGTTCTCTCGCTCTCACGGCAGGAAGCTCCGACCAGCTCTCCACACCCCTGAGCAGGCAGGTGCACAGCAGTGCCTACTCCATCGCACTCTCGTTCCTCGAGAGTCATCTGCACGATCAGCCCTGCCTTGATCAGGTCTGCAGCCATGCCGGCTACAGTGCCGCCTATCTTGGCAGAGTGTTCAGAGAGAAGACCGGCCACAGCGTCATGGAACACTACCGGTATATGAAGATCGAAGAGACGAAGCAGCTGATCAGAGAGGGTCGCCACAGTCTTGCCCAGATCGCACATATCATGGGGTTCTCATCTTCTCAGCACTTCTCCAAGTCGTTCAGGCGCTGTATGGGTATGACTCCCTCAGAGTACGCATCTTCGGTGAAGCTCAACATCTCATAGTGATTACGGCGCCTTGTGACCTGGGAGGAACATAAGGTCCCGAGAGCTCTTGAAGAACGATCAGAACTGATTGTGGATTGACAGGTTCTTCTACTCAGCCCCTTATGTTCAAGATAACACACATACTGTTTCATATTCGACAACTCAATCGTGTCGGTCTCTGCTATCATGACAGCTGTCATCACGTGATCACAAGAGAGGACTGCCATGAATCGTACACCTATGCACCATCAGATCCCCCGGATGCACCACGTGAACAGGATCAAGACCTGTGATGCGGTCCGGACTGCTTCAGGAGGCTGTTCATGAGCTGGAAGGCAGATCTGCAGCTGACCGATCAGATGGAGGGGCTCTACCAACAGGCTTTTGCTCAGGGGTACCTGCGTCCTTCGCTGCTCGAAGATAATGAGGTGCATCTGCTGTATGATCACCACTACGACCTGCACTTCACCTATCAGATCAGCTATGCCCGGGCAGGCTACCAGAGCAGTCCTTCAGCTCTCCCTGCCGGGGCACAGTGTGCCATCTGCAGGGAGCAGGCCGGATCTCCGGGTAAGGAGCAGCTGCAGCTGCTGGATCTCACCCTTGAAGACGGCAGCGAGCATTTCCTCCAGCTCACCCCTTTCCCGCTCTATCCAAGGCACTATGTGCTGATCAGCCGTGAACATCGCAGGATGCAGGTAGACCGGACCATGGTCGCTCAGGGCTTACAGTTCCTTGACAGGGCTCCTGAGTACACCGTCTGCTCCAACTCAGATCTCCCCTGGGCCGGTGCGTCGATCCTCTCGCACAGCCATTTTCAGGTGTTCTGTAAGCTCAACCTGCCGGTGATGAACTGCAGGCGGCTGTTCACCCTCTACGAGGATGCACAGATCTCCATCACCACCAGACACTACCGGATGCCGGTCATCTCCCTCATCGGGAATGACCGAACCAGAGTAGCTTCAGAGGCTGCACGGATCATCCGATCGTGGAAGGCCCGGTACCCGCAGCGAGCAACGGTGAATATGGTCATGAGCAAGAGCAGCGGGACCTACACCCTGCTGCTGATCCTCAGACATGCAGATCATCGCAACCCCGAGCACCTGATGCGGTTCAAGAGTGAGGGGATCGGAGTGATCGAGGCTGCAGGTTCATGGGTCTTCCCTCCGGCATCCCGGGAGCTGCTTCAAGAGTTGCATGCTAACAGCCGGTCGATCATCAAGGAGCTTACCGCTGCGATCAGTCCGTTCGATCCCGCTGTCAGGGAACATTTCGATGTTCTGCACCACTACTAAGGAGTCATAGATGAACAGCTTATCAGTACTGCAGGATGAGCATTCCCTGCAGCAGACCCTCAGAGGTCTCTACCGTGAAGAGGAGCTCTCAGCACAGACCATTCGCTACACCCGACTGATCGATGAGTTCTCCCGCTCTGAGCATGCCGATGGTCAGGCCTTCCTGATCAGGGCTCCGGGGAGAGTCAATCTGATCGGGGAGCATACCGACTACAACGACTGCCCAGTCCTGCCTATGGCTGTCGACCGTGATATCATCGGTATCTGCACCCCCCGGGATGATCGGAAGGTCGTCGTGACCGATACAGATGCCTCCTTCGGCTCATGCAGGTTCACCATCGATGAGCCGGTACCGGCTCATCGACCTGGCCACTGGGGCAACTACATCCAGGCTGCGGTACAGGGACTGAAAGATCAGCAGCTGGAGATCAGAGGATTCTCCCTCATGATCGACAGCACCATTCCCTCTGCGGCGGGTTTGAGTTCCTCCTCCGCGCTGGTAGTGCTCTCAGCGCTCGCAGCGCTGCATGCCGGAGGTCTTCAGATGGAGAACCTGAGACTCGCACAGCTTGCCGCAGCTGCAGAGCGGTACACCGGTACCGCAGGCGGCGGCATGGATCAGGCAGCGATCCTGCTCGGTGAGACATCGAGAGTCCTCAAGATCGACTTCGCTCCACTGCGCTGCAGGACCGTCCCCTTCCCTGAGGATCATCGCATCCTCATCGCTCACTCGAGCATCTCTGCTCCGAAGACCGGCAGTGCCATGGAGGCATACAACCTCAGAAGTCTCGAATGTTCACTCGCTGCTGCACTCATCGGTTCCTATGAGGTCCTTCAAGGAAGAGCACGCTGTACCCTGCTGGGAGAACTCCCCTCTGGCTATGACCCATCGATCGCCCTGAAGCAGACAGGCTACACGAAAGACGAGCTGCAGCGGCATCTGGGAGAGCTGTGCGAAGAGGTTCCCCTGAGAGCCAGGCTGCTCTCTGCTCTGGAGAAGTCTGCAGAACCCTCTGAGGGCTTCTCGCTCCTGAAGCGGTCACGGCATGTCCTGAGTGAACGGCGTCGGGTCGAACAGGCTGCACGAGCACTTGAAGCAGGAGACATGCACAGTCTGGGCGAGCTCATGCATGTCTCGCATGAGAGTTGCAGGGATGACATGCAGATCAGCTGCACCGAACTCGATACGCTGGTCGAGATCGGCAGGCAGTCCGGCTGCATCGGCTGCCGTCTTACCGGTGCCGGGTTCGGCGGCTGTACCGTCCATCTGGTCCACAAGGATCTCCTGCAGGACTACCGAAACCAGCTCAGCAAGCGCTTCTACCGCGACTGCATGGGGATCACCGATCCAGATCGCTTCCTCTTCACCGTAGTACCTTCAGCAGGCGCACGTATCCTCATCTGACCACTGCAGGAGAAGCGGACAGGGAGCAGACAGCATCAGCTGCCTGCTCCCTGATCATCTCCCCCTTCCCATACAGTATTCCCCTCATGCAGGATGCTCCCCTCTCAGCCATCGTCTCATGCAACTCTATCCATCTCCTGATGCGAACATACTGCTGCAGGAGAAGATCCTGCAGGTATCACCGGGATACGGTGCAGCTT
Source organism: Spirochaetia bacterium (assembly GCA_021736385.1). Lineage (GTDB taxonomy): Bacteria > Spirochaetota > Spirochaetia > CAKZLE01 > CAKZLE01 > JAIPFY01. The sequence continues at coordinate 11,624 of JAIPFY010000044.1, forward strand.
GTGATCGATCTCTGTCAGAGGTGCACCTGCAGAAAGGTGGATAGAAATACCTCATCATCTGAGATATTACTGACCAGCTCCAGAATCATATCATTAGCCTACTAATAGACACATTGTGCGTATCTTGACTATATATGATCATGTGCGTTATAATAGAAATACATGATGGTTTTATTGATTAGTTCACTAATATATTGATCAAGAAGCAACAGATGGCTCTCTTCTATGCAGATGAGCCCTGACACATGTGAACCCAAGGAGATGATGATGAAATTCACTACGACAGAGAAACAGATAATCGCCCGATTCGATAACGAGGTGACCAGAGCCCGATGGACCGACTGGAAGTGGCAGCTCAAGCACTGCATCACCGATATGGAGACCTTCGAGAAGCTGATGGGAGTCACGTTCAGTCCGGAGAAGCGCACGCGTATCCAGCAGACCATAGATACCTTTCCCATGGCGATCACGCCGTACTACCTGTCACTGATAGATTCAGACGATATGGAGAATGACCCGGTATTCGCACAGGCCTTCCCGTCAGAGAAGGAGCTAGAACTGCTCCCCTGTGACATGGATGACCCCCTGCACGAAGATACAGACAGCCCGGTCCCCGGACTGACCCATCGGTATCCCGACAGGGTCCTGCTGCTGGTCAGCAGCACCTGTGCCATGTACTGCAGGCACTGTACCCGTAAGCGAAAGGTAGGTGATGTGGACAGCATACCGGACAAGGCTGAGATCTCAGCCGGCATCCAGTACATCAGGGAACACCCGGAAGTCAGGGACGTGCTGCTCAGCGGAGGGGACCCTCTGATGCTCTCAGATGAGTATCTTGACTGGATCCTCACTGAGATCAGGGCTATCGAGCATGTGGAGATCATCAGGATCGGGACTCGTATCCCGGTGGTCCTTCCCTACCGAGTAACAGACAATCTCGTTCAGATGCTCAAGAAGCATCACCCGCTCTGGCTCAACACCCAGTTCAACCACCCGAAGGAGCTGACCGCATCCTCAAGGTGGGCACTTGCACGGCTCGCAGATGCCGGTATCCCGCTGGGCAACCAGTCGGTGCTGCTCAATACGATCAATGACTGTCCCAGGATCATGAAATCACTGGTACAGAAACTGGTCTACAACAGGGTACGCCCCTACTACATCTACCAATGCGATCTATCGATGGGACTTTCACACTTCAGGACCTCTGTCGGTAAGGGCATAGAGATCATGGAGAGCCTCAGAGGTCATACCAGTGGTCTGTGTGTACCGACCTATGTGATCGATGCCCCGGGAGGCGGAGGGAAGATCCCTATCAATCCCACCTACCTGATCTCCTGGTCGACCCATAAGGTCGTACTGAGAAACTACGAGGGTGTGATCACCACCTATCAGGAACCTGATTCCTATAAACCGGTCTACTGTGACCAGGATTGTGAACACTGCACCCTGCAGCTGAAACTCGCCGATGCGGATGAGTACAAAGCTACAGGCATAGAGCGGCTGCTGTGTGATTATGATGACAGCTACGCCATGTCGCCGGAACAACCTGATGAAGAAGAGCCAGCTCAGGAGATGCAGGAGGCCCTCAGTGTCCAGTGATACGACCACACGACTCGATGGTGCTGTGATCCAGCATGGAAAACTGAACAACCGCGTCTATCTTATGGATATTGGAGAAGCCGATACCCATGAGCTGATCAGACAGATCGATACGCTTGCGAAGCTGCATGAGTACTCGAAGATCTTCGCTTCGGTCCCCATCACCAAAGCAGCTGCGTTCCTGCAGAGCGGCTACATAGCGGAGGCCAAGATTCCGAAGATGTATGCAGGAAAGACCACAGGGCTGTTCCTCTGCAAATACCTGCATGCTGAGCGAAAGGATGAACCGTTCGCCCAGCACTACCGCATGATCACTACCCTTGCAAACAGCAAGGCCTCGAGCAGACCTGCCGATCTGCCGGATGAAGTGGAGATGGTGACGTGTACCGTCAAGGATGTCAAGGAGATGGCGGCCCTCTATGGAGAGGTCTTCAGCTCCTACCCCTTCCCCATCGATGATCCATCATTTCTCAAAGAGGAGATCACGACTGGCAGGACCATCTTCGCGGGGATCAGGGAAGGGGGCAAGCTGGTCAGTCTGGCAGCTGCCGAACTGGCTGCAGATGCTGACAAACTGCATGCAGAGATGACCGACTTCGCCACGGCATCAGAGAAACGGGGAAGCGGACATGCCTACCATCTTCTGGGATTCCTGGAACAGGAGCTCGGGAAGATCGGAATCAAGACCGCCTACACCATCGCCAGGGCGGCTTCGATCGGGATGAACGTCACCTTCGCCAGGCAGGGGTATACCCTCAGCGGACGACTGAAGAACAATACCGACATCGCAGGGACCATAGAGAGCATGAATGTCTGGTACAAGCATCTGGACTAAGCAGCTGGAAGCTTCCACTTAGCAGACCCACATGTTCCAGAGACCGTGTATCCTACCCATTGACTGAAAGAGCCTGTCAGCAGCGGAGACTGCTGACAGGCTCTTTCAAGATCGACTCATAGGATCATTACGGCACCCACCCCATCCTCTTCCGAACACCGGTACCTGTATCACAGTCTTCCCGGCTGTGCTATAATGAAAGTTCATGCAGGAGGTATACAGTATGGATTACCGAGAATATGGGAAGACAGGGACCAATCTCTCAGTCATCGGCTTCGGGGCGATCGTCCTGATCGGTGAAGAACCCGCTCAGGCAGCACGGATCATCAGTGAGAGCATCGAGCACGGGATCAACTATTTCGATGTTGCCCCCTCCTACGGAGAGGCGCAAGGGACACCGGGGATCGCAGAGGTCCTGCTGGGACCGGCACTCAATCCGTACAGATCAAACGCATTTCTCGCCTGCAAAACCGCAGAACGAACTGCAAGGGGTGCGGAAATAGAGTTCACCCGATCACTCAAGCGTCTTGAGACCGACTATTTCGATCTCTATCAGCTCCATGCAGTCACTGATGTGCAGGAAGATATCGATGCCGCCTTTGCCAGTGGCGGGGTGATGGAGTATCTGATCAGAAGGAAGGAAGAGGGACAGATACGTTTCCTCGGCTTCTCAGCACACTCAGAAGAGGCAGCACATGCAGCCATGGAACGATATGATTTTGATTCGGTGCTCTTCCCACTCAACTACGGGGCCTATTTGAAGGGTGGGTTCGGCAGCAGGATCCTGAATGAGGCTGCAGAAAAAGGAGTCGCACGACTGGCCCTGAAAGCGATGGCCCGTCAGATGTGGCAGGATGGAGATACACGTATCGATCATTCAAAATGCTGGTATGAACCGCTGGAAGACCCCGATATGATGAGAAGAGCCATGACATGGACCTTGTCCCAGCCGATCACAGCCATGCTCCCTCCCGGAGAGATCATGCAGTACCGCTATGCCGTACAGGTGATCGAAGAGGGCTTGAGGCCTCTGAGTGAAGAGGATCTGGCCATACTGAAGGCTGATGCCCGATCTCTCTCCCCGATCTTCAGTACACCGTAGGAGATGACCGGGAACACCGCAGAGACGTACCAAAAGGAGACCCCGCCGGCAGCGTATAGGCAAGTACCCTCAGAGCTGTTCGGATCAGCATACTGCATCGCTGATGGTTGCGGTATGCTGATCATTCTGGATCTGATCGTTCTATGATTTGAACGTGACAGCAGTACCGTAGACCATCACTTCCGCAGCACCCTGGGCAACATTGCTCGTAGCATATCTGATGTTGATCACAGCATCCGCTTTGAGTTCCTCGGCCTCTTCGGTCATCCTCTTGGTAGCGATGGCTCGCGCTTCGTTGATCATCTCACCGTATTCGGTGAGCTCGCCCCCGGCGATCATCTTCAGTCCCGATAAGATATCTTTGCCGAGATGCTTCGCACGGATGGTCGATCCTTTTACGATCGAGATCGTCTGCAGTTCCTTACCGCTGATAAAATCAGTATTTACTAAGATCATCCTTCTCCTCCTTCTTGAGTTCCTTGTTGCGCTGTATCAACACATAGACCATGGCAGCAGCCAATGCAGTCTCTGCTGCTGCTGCGATCAGCTTGATGATCAGAGGCATGGGAATCAGAAAGAACACCACAGCATAACCTGCTGCGACTGCTATGACGATCATGCCGAAGAATATGGGCATGATCATGGCTTTTCTCATAAGGCGCTCCCCCCTGTCCTGCTATGAGTCATTGATCGTATCAGTATACAATAGCTTTGTGCAAACGTGTTAGTATAACTGTATCGAATCCCAAAAGATTTGCCTCAAGAACAACTGCTTTGAGCATCAGCGTCCAGTCACCTTCCGCAGATGCTGGAACATCTCATACCCCTGTAGCTGCTCTGTCCCGTCTTCGGTGTTCTCTGCCGATATGGCAGGCAGGGTGAACATACGCTCCAGATACATGGCAGCAGCACCGATGGCTACGGCATACTCACCGTCATGTACCATGCAGATCTCGCAGTTGACCTGGTGCGGGTAGCTCCAGTTCTTCTCGATCTCACTGGAGAAGATAGCCAGCGGACTCTCCCCGTATCGTACCAGCCCTCCGCCGATGACCACGCGTGAGAGATCCAGGACATTCGTCAGGAATGCCACATGAGAGGCCAGCTCATGGATGGTCTTCTCTATCGCCTGAGGATGTTTCTCTATCTCTGCCATGACCTCATCACTGATGGAGAACTGACTGGTGTTACCCGGCTTCCAGAGGATACTCTGGAACTCACCGGCAGCATAATCAGCGCCTCTGAGGACCTCACCGTGGATGACCAGACCGAAGCCTACGGCAAATCCCATACGTGAGGAGTCTCTGTTCACGGAGTGAAATCGATCCTCAGCGAGCACGAAGATGAAATTGTCATAGCGATCCCTGCCGCTGGTGACCATCTCCTCCCAGCAGCAGCAGTTGGCATCGTTATCGATGAAGATCGGGACATCTACCAGCGGCTGGATCCTGTCAAGCAGCCGATAGGAGGAGACGATATCGAGGGGGATCGACTTGATGATCACCCCCTCTACCGGATCGATCAGACCGGAGAGACCGATACCGATCCCGATCAGCGGTATCCCTGTCTGTGCGATAGCCGGTCCGAGGACCTTCATCGCTTTGATGAAGACCTGCTCGAGTGGTTCACTGTCTCGCTCAAGGGCTAGCTGCTGCATGAACAGCACGTTCCCACGGAGATCCATACCGGCAGCCATGATCCTGTCGGTGGTCATCTCAAGACCGACGATCATCCCGAAGGTGCTGTCGATCGCCAGCCCCACAGGTTTCCGCCCGCCTTTGGCTCCGACTTCCCCCTCTTCGAGGGTGATGATCAGCTGCTGACTGATCAGCCGTGAGGTGATGTTCGTGATCGTCGATTTATCGAGATCGAGTGCTCTTGCGATCTCGATCCTGCTGATCCCCGGGTTCATCCAGATCAGACGCAGGACACGTGAGAGATTCATCGTTTGCATAATCGCCATACCTGTTCTATTCCATCGATGAGTTCATTCAGACTGATGATACCCATCAGAGATCCCCCTGACTTCGGCATATCCTCATACTTGTTCTGTTTGTTCAACCAACTTACCACTGCACCGATCGGTTGTCAACGACAGAGTACAGAAGCTCCGCTGTACTCTGTCTCACTGCAGGTCGGTCATGGCAGTATGGCCGTTCTCTCGTGCTGTCCTCTGCAAGGATCCAGATCTTGTCACGTCGTCGATCATCCCTTCTGGGTACCGATCCACAGATCCAGTCGTGAGATGTATCCATCCCTGCTGATCAGATGCACCGTATCCTCTTGTGAGAGTCGGCAGACACTCTGATCTGCCGTAGTCCCGTCTGCATACGTGATACGCAGCGGTGAGGCACCGCACGAGCCCCGATGGTAGATCACCGGGAGCTGACAGACGGTGAAGCCCAGCATCCCCTGCTCGAGGACCAGAGTCCTGTAGTGCTGATCTGCATCATACCAGATGAACTCTTCAATCCCGGTAAGGAACTCCAGCTGATCGATGTAGAACGGATCAAGGATCAGCTGCCCGTCACAGAACCGTACCCCGAGTTCTCCCATCCGGCTAAGCAGTTCCTCCTTGACCTGTCCGGTCATTCCCGGCTGTCTGGCTCCCGAACCCCAGGGAGAGTGTGAGTAGGGATCCATGGGGAAGGCTCCGTAGCCCCTGGCATCCTTACGGTACCCGAGGCCTGCCTGGATGTCGTAGTAGCGGACTTTCAGTGCTTCAATGATCTGATCATCTGCTCCCTGCACCCGTGCCCCTTCAAGCTGTTCCCCGGCTGCAACGAGCAGCTTGGAGACCATATGCCAGTAGATGCTGCCGTTCCCCTCGAAGGCGAACATCCTTCCTGACCTGCCGGTGAAGGAGGTATGATCGAAGGTCTCTTCGAACAGATCGGCAAGATGGGCAGCTTCATCAGGTATGAGATGAGCATACCGGGGATCAGAGGAGAGCCCGTTGAGCACCTGCTGCAGATCATCAGAGCAGCTCAGGCTCCCGTTGAAATGGACTGCCCCATGCAGATCCCGTACCACCAGAGAGGTGTCGCCCTGTGCAAGAAGACTCATGAGCAGTGGTGATCCTTCGATCACCTGCTCCTCGATGGTATTCCGCTCGAGGAACCCTCCGACATGCGACCGGGGATAGAGCAGGTAGGAGTGCTGATCCTCGCGGTAGAGTTCACTGGTTCGCAGTGCTTCGAGGACTCCCAGAGCCTCTTCACTGGTGAGTACTCCCGAAGAGAGCACCGCCACCTGCCCTTCGAGCATCAGTGGAAGAGACCCGATGGTGATCGTATCCTCACCGGGGAGCATGACGTTGTAGGCATGATAGAGCAGGTCATCCCGCTGTCCACTGCTGATGGATCTCATCAGATAGGTCTTCAAGGTCCCAAGATACCGGGACACTGCAGAGATACCCATCAGGCGATCGGATCCATCCAGTCCCTGTGTGTACAGCGCCGTGCGGTAGTCACTGCCGATGGTGCCAAGATCGGTGACGAAGTCCATCCGCTGCTTCGGTGAGAACCCCGCATGGAGTACCGGCAGATGGGCTTCCAGAGCGGAGATGACACGCTCGAGGAAGTCAGCGATCTGCCGGTTGATACGAAGGCCCTGCTCCTGCAGGGGTCGGGAGGTTCCCAGCAGGGTCTCGATCAGGCCGATCGACCGCATCATGTAATAGAGGGTCACCATGGAGAGACCTCTGCCTGCAAGGGCGTTGTTGGCATCGTTCCATTCAGGTCGCTGGGTGTTCATCCAGATCCCCCCATCGGGGACCAGATTGGTCGTCTTCACCAGCAGGATGATCAGCAGTTTCTCGATCAGAGAGACCTGCAGGATCCTGCCGGTCCGATCCCGCAGAAGCATCCCGTCACTCCCCTCGGTGCTGCAGGCTGTACTCAGAGAGTCATCGAGCTCGCTGTCGAAGACGATCGAGTCAAAGGGATCCTGCATCAGCTCAGCAAAGGGTCTGATGGTATAGGGAACCTGCACGAAGGTGAATCTCCTGTCATCAAGGAGCTGCAGGAGGGTCTGCGGGATGAGCCTATGAGCAGCTTCGAGCAGCTTGGCCAGATAGATGACCTGGTGGTCCCCCCAGTACCCGATGTTGGCCCAGGGATCGTTCTCATCGGGCCGCTCCCAGGCGAACCCGTCCCGTATGACCCGGTAGGGATTGTAGCCGTCAGCGGTGATGCCGTTGACACAGACGCTGATCATGTTCTCGAGGAACAGCGGGTAGGAGAAGGCAAGCGGCTCCCAGTTCTGGAAGATATCACGCCAGTTCCCCTCATAGTAGTAGCGAGGTGTCCCGTCTGGGTTCTTCAGTCGTATCGAGAAGGTGTTCCAGGGTCTGCTCGGGTCCCCATGTCTTCTCGAGAAGGCCAGAGGGAGATAGGTGTGCATGATCCGCTGAAGATCAGCCCTGTCAGACTGCTGGGATCCCAGGAGGTGCTCCTTGAGCTCTACCCAGGAGAGTTCAGCCGGCAGCACTTCGAACAAGCTCCTGTGCCGCTCGAAGGTCGTTCTGCTGTGTGTCCTGACAAAATCCATGACATCACTGATCCTGATCATATAGCCATCTATGAACAGCCCTCCCCGCATGGTGTTGAACATCGTATTGGCATAGTGATGCTCGGAGCAGGTCCTGCTGCCGACCAGCTGCAGCCCGTCGGTCTTCCCTGCGATGTGACGCAGCTGCTCTGTGGCCAGCGTGATGTCCTGCAGCACATGACCGGCGAGTTCATCAGGATGGTCTGAAAGCTCATGGAGCAGCTCATACACCCTGTTCTGGTCCTGGTTGACTTCCAGCACCATGATCCACCGCTGCGTTGCACCGGATGCGAGGGTGAACTGTGAGTGTGCATAGTACGCCCCCCGTCTTCCCTCGATCCGCTGTTCCTCTGTCACCCCTCCGGTGCTCCTGAACTGTTCACACTGCCGTTCACTGATGAGGTACTGCACCGAGGGCAGACCCTGCTGCCATGCGGTACTCACCTGGAGGGACTCACTTGCCTCGGCCTTGTCGCTGATCCTGGAGGAGAGACCATAGAGGGCCAGAGCACTGCCGTGCAGTTCATTGAGCTTGTAGGCATCCACCAGATTGCCCAGATCGTTCTGCAGCTTCTTGGATACGAACGACGGCAGCAGATTGCGCACCCCGTCGAGGATGGTGATCTGCTTGGAACTGCCATCGAGGTTCTCCAGGGCCACGCTGCGCACCCAGCCCCAGGAGGGGGAACTGGACCAGCAGTAACTGAACTGGAGCCCGAGGCGGGTGTTCCGCTCGACGAATCTGATGCGGTTCCCTGCAGCATGCTTATAGAGTATCCGCTCTACCCCCTCCTGCTGCGGGACGAACGAAGCGAAGGGTTCCCATACGATGGTCCTGCTGCCTTCACTGACACGGATCATCGTATGGCTCCCGGTATTGGTATGGTTCTCAGTGACCCGATCATGTGTGTAATAGGGAAAGATCGCACTGTCAGCCTCAGCCCTCCCGGCGGTGAGCCCGCCGGTGCTGGAGATATACATCCATAAGTCATCAGGGCTGATGATGCTCATAAAGAAGGGCTCCATGTCACTGTAGGCTGCTATGCGGTACCAGAGCTCATCCTCGATGCGGATGAATCCGTCAGTGTGCTGTGACCTCTCAGTATGTGCGGTTGCCGTTTGAATCATATGCGATCTCTCCCTTTCCTGCGGTACATGATACTCATGCGAATGTCCTGCGGTCGTTATTTCTCCAGGGCTTTGGTGATCTTCCTGTTGATGACCGTCATGATGAAGATGATGAAGAACAGCAGCCATGCTATGGCACTGCCTTTTCCGAAACGTGAAGCCTTGAATCCTGTGAACATCAGGTAGAATGCCGAGGTCAGACCTGAGTTCATATTCCCGCCCATCTGCTCGTAGCCTCCGAGCAGGACGAACGGTTCATCGAAGACCTGCATACCACCGATGATACTCATGGTGACGGCGAAGAAGATGATGGGGATCAGCTGCGGCAGGGTGATGAACCAGTGTTTGGCTATCGGGCCGGCACCATCGATGTCTGCAGCCTCATAGAGGGAATGCGGTATCGCCTGCAGCCCTGCGAGATAGATGATGGTATTCCATCCTATGAATCTCCAGTTGAGCATGATAGCCAGCGAACTCTTGATGGTATCGGGATTCTGCAGCCAGTTCACGGCCTCCTGATTGAACAGATTGACCCAGATGTAGTTCAGCCATCCGTAGTTCATATCGAACAGCTGTGCGAAGATCAGCGTGACCGAGACAGTACTCGTGATATAGGGGAGAAAGAAGGTGGTCTTGAAGAAGTCCCTTCCTTTGAGTGCATCCCGTCCGTTATTGAGCAGGATCGCCAGAGGGATCGCGAACAGATGCTGGAGCAGCGACCCGAAGATCAGCAGCCAGACGGTGTTCGAGAGGGACTTGAAGAAGAACGGGTCGATGGTCAGCAGATTCTTGTAGTTCGTCAGTCCGATGAAACCCTGCGGTCCTGAGACGGTCCACTTGAAGAACGAGATGTAGACCGAGTAGAGGATGGGATAGAGGGCAAAGATCAGAAAGAGGATGAAGAACGGACTCACGAAGATATAGGGGGCGATCTTTTCTTGTTTGGTCATACAGACTCTCCTTCTATGCTTTGAGACTGCCTGCAGTCAAGTTGGAGATGATCTTCTTCGAGAAGAACGAAAAAGCTATCAGGAGCGGGAACAGTGCTATGGCGGTACCGGCCATCAGGCCTCCGAAGTTCCCGTCACTGCGGACGAAGAGCGAGGAGAGGGCTACCGGGATCGTACTGGTCTTGGGATTCGGCAGCATGATCAGGGCTGAGACGAAGTTGTTCCAGGACCCGATGAACGTCACCGTACCAAGGATGGCGATTCCCGGTTTTGCCAGAGGGAACACGACGTACAGCAGGATCTGGAACTCATTGAGCCCGTCGATACGGGCGGCACTGAGCAGATCGGAGGGGATGGAGCTCTCGAGGAACTGCGTCATCAGAAAGATCCCGAAGGCATTGGCCAGGGTGGGAACGATGAGCGGCAGCCAGGTCTGATACCAGCCGAAGGCGACCATCATCTTGAAGAACGGGATGATGTTCAGAAAGGGAGGGATCGCCATCGTCGCCAGGACGAAGAGCATGATCGGTTTTTTCCCCTTGAACTCGAACTTGGCGAAGGCATACCCTGCCATCGTACAGAAGAAGATCGTCCCGATCGTCGAGATCACGGCGATCATGAGGGAGTTGAAGAAGTTCACATGAAAGGGTACCTGTGTCAGCAGTGCCCGTATATTGACCATAAGATCACTGCCGAAGACCACATGCGGAGGATTCGAATAGATGTTCGACCAGCTTGCCAGCACGAACACATAGTAGAACGGAAATGCGAAGATCAGCGCGAACAGCCCCAGGGATACATAGATCCCACCGAGTCTCGCCCGTGATTCGAGTGTGTGTACCATGATTGCCTCCTTGAACAGCGAACCGCCCCGGGGTAATCGATCACCCGAGGCGGATCGTCAGTTCAGCGATTATTGAATCGTCGCAAGGACCTGCTGTTTTGCCTTGTCATATCCTTCCATCATCCCGGTCTCTCCGGTCAGTACGGAGGTCACGGTGGAGTTCCAGATACTCAGGATCAGGGCATCGTACTCACTCACGGTATTCGAAGGGATGTTCTCTGCCACATCCGCATAGATCTTTCTCACCTGCTGTCCGCCGAAGTATGCAAGCCCTTCATCCATGATGGGATCATCATAGACAGAGGTCAGTGCAGGATAGGCATCGATCGTATTGAAGGTGGTCAGCTGTGCTGAAGGAGACGTCGAGAGGTATTTGATGATCTCCCAGGCTACTCCCTTCTTATCTTCCTTCACGTATTCGGGGATCGACAGATAGGTCCCGCCGAGGGATGCCATGGTCTTTCCGGGAAGGTATGCGACTCTCCAGTCTCCGCTCTGATCGGGAGCCATCCAGGTCTTCAGAGCTCCACCGAACCAGGCACCATTGACCATCGTCGCAGTGGATCCGTTACTGAACGCTTCGACCCAGGGTCCGGTCCATGCGCCCATGTCCCCGTCGATCCCTGCATTCCTGATGTTCTGTACCAGTTCAAGAGCGCCGACGAACTTTGCTTTCGGTTCAAGGGGGTTACCGCCTGCATCGATCCATCCGCCTTTTCCGCCATTGAGGGGGACCATGGCCACATCATTGGCATGGGTGATGGCATACTGGTCGATCGTCCCGTCATTATCCAGGTCTTTCGTGAGCTTCTTACCGATCTCGATGTACTCGTCCCAGTCTTTGATGTTCTCCATCTGCTGCACGGTAAGCCCTGCAGCCTCGATGATGCTCTTTCTGTAGAAGAGTACTGCAGGTGCGATATCGACAGGCATCGCGATGAGCTTGCCGTCTTTGGTCGTAGCGTTTGACATGGCAAAATCGACCAGGTCTGATCCCACTGCCATCCCATCATAGGGTGCGGCTGCAAGGTCTGACAGGCCTCCGCCTGCTACGAACTGTGCGATATAGCCGATCTCGAGGGCTTCGATATCATTGGTAGCTTCACGGGCAGCTATGACTGTGGTCAGTCTGCTGTGGTGTCCGTTGAAGTCACTTGTCTGGAAGGTGATGTTCACATTCGGGAACTTCTGCTTGAAATCATCGGTCGCAAAGACTGCCGTATAGGCCTTCTCCAGATCCCCGTAACAGCCGATCGTCAGATCGTATGATGCATTCGGATCGAATGCCACTGCAGCACCTTGTTCCTGTCCACCTGCTGCGAACAGTGAGGCACTCACCAGCACCATCACCATCAGCACACTACTCAGTCGTTTCATAATGTCTCCTTTTTTTCAGGGTCTTCCCTGTCTCTCGTTATCGGCAGCAGACAGGCAGCTCGCTGCCTGTCTGTCCCGATACTGTTGTGTATCAGATACTTTAGTTGATTTATTCAACCAACTATATCTTTCCATAGATATTGCTATCCGTCAAGTAAAATATGTAGTTATTTTCTCATACATCTCTTCACCTGGACCCAGGCAGATGATCCTCTCTGAAGATCCACTGGATCTCAGCACCTTCGGTCCCGGTCTGATCATGCTCGCTGCCACGCTGATCGTCCCCGTGCAGGGCGCCGAAATGGGCTGCGACTTCAGCGGCAGTCGAATCATAGAGTGAGAGCTCCCATATAGCAGCCAGCAGATCATAGGCACTTCGAGGCAGGCGGTGATGGATACCATCACTGGTCCCAATACCCTGGGCTACGTGTGTATGGTAATCTGAAATTACCCTAGAAAATCATCACGAATTCCCTGCTGTGATCACGTGATTTCCCGGGAAAAAATCAAGGGGGCCCATTAACAAAGCCCCTGAGAATCATTTATCCTTTTTCATATACCAAATTAATGGAAAAGGAGACCAGGAGACGTGTTAACGATGCCCCAAATCAATCGTATCAAAGAATTGAGAAACAGTGGATATACTCAAGCTCAAATAGCTCGAGAATTATCAATCGATGAGAAGACCGTAAGGTCCTATCTGAAGAAGGAGGACTTCTCTCCCAAGAAGCCAAAACTGGTGGTTAAGCCATCTAAACTTGACCCGTTTAAAGAGCAGATCAACACATGGTTGACAGAAGATCAGAATACCTGGAGAAAGCAGCGGCATACCGCTCAGCGTGTCTATGATAGACTCTGTAAGGACAAGGATTTTAACTGTTCATACCCTACCGTACAGAGATATGTGCGAGTCTATCGTCGTCAACAGCTCAATCGAACCAAAGCCGCTTCGGAGCTTGTATGGTATCCAGGTGAGGCTCAAGCCGACTTCGGTGAAGCTGATTGCATCTATCAGGGGACTCAAACACGATTGAAATATTTGGTTGTGACATTCCCCTACAGCAATGTCGGATTTACTCAGTTCTTCCACGGAGAGAACGCTGAGTGCGTGTGTCAGGGTCTAAAAGACATCTTCATGCATATCAATGGCTCCGTACCAAGACTTGTAGTAGATAATGCCACCGGTATTGGTCGCAGGATGGGTGAACGTATCCGCATGGCTAAGCTCTTTGAACAGTTTAAAGCCCATTACAACATGACAGTGATCTTCTGTAATACCGATTCTGGCCACGAGAAGGGCTCGGTCGAGAATAAAGTTGGCACCGTCAGAAGGAATGAATTCGTCCCATTGCCTGTGTTTTCAGACATACAAACCTTTAACCGTCAATTATTTGAACGTACAGAAGAGATGAACAATAAAAATCACTACAAGAAGCATCAGCCAGTACTCGACTTATTCAAGGATGACCTTTCAGCTCTCCTAACACTTCCCTCTCATCCTTTTGATGTGTGTAGGTATGTGTATAAGAAGACGAACAAGTATGGCAATGTCCAGATTGATGGTGATCATCACTACTCCTCACGTCCAGAATATGGACTCCGGGATGTGCTTGTTGGTATTCGTGCTCATACCATTGATCTGTATGATGATACTCAGCAGGTGCTTGTCACTCATCAGAGGGAATATGGCAAGCAGAGGACCGACAGCATCGACTACAGGACATCTTTGGCTATGGTGATGAAGAACATCGGTTCATGGCATAATAGCGGGCTACGGACCATTTTGGACGATACGATCAAAGACTACATTGACCAGCTCGATCGTCTTGGGCAACGAGCTGCCGTGAGAACCCTCCATAGCCTCACCAATCAGTATTCCTTTGATGTGGCGGACTATGCCTTATCACTAGCGATAACTCAAGATGGAGAGCATCCTCTTCATGATGCTGCAGCCTTTGCTGCCCGTATCGCTTACAGCGGATTGGATATAAAACCTACCACAGACCCTGACTTGAAGGTCTATGATGAATTTATTAGCTCCGGGAGTCCTGCATGAGTACTACCACCATGAAAAGAAGAGAGACTCAGAGAGATGCTATTCGAGGGATGAGCAGGCAGTTGATGCTCTCGAATTCTGTTGTAGAGCTATGTGAGGAGGCTACACCCAAACAAGAGGACTTCCTCTACAAGGTCTTGTGCCAAGAGATTGTTCACAGAGAGCATTCTAGACAGGCACGTCTACTGAACAGAGCGAAGTTCCCCGTCCTGAAGAGCTTGGACACCTATGAATTCGGTGCAATTCGACTGCCGCCGAGTATCTCGAAGCAAGAGCTCTTTGACTGTGAGTTCATGAAGAACAACACCAATCTAATATGCTTTGGTCCCGTTGGGACTGGGAAGACCCACCTTGTCATCGCCTTGGGAGTGCATGCCTGCAGTATGGGGTTGAAAGTACGCTTTTTCACCGTTACAGAGCTTGTTCTTAAACTCTCAGAAGCAAGAAAGAACGGTACGCTCGAACGTCTGATCACGGACTTGAAACGTCAAGATGTGCTGATCCTGGACGAATTTGGCTACGTCCCAATTGACAAGGAAGGCTCTCAGTTACTATTCAGGGTTATCTCAGACAGCTATGAGAGCAAGAGCCTGTTGATCACGACGAATCTGGAGTTTTCAAAGTGGGGAAGTATCTTCACTGATGGTCAGATGGCTGCAGCCATGATCGACAGGCTTGTACATCATGGCCATCTGCTCGTATTCGAAGGCCAGAGCTATCGTATGAAGCATGCCCTTATGAGACAAGCTTCTGGGACTGCTGGAGAGTCCCGAGAACAGTAGTAATCTGATTGTGCAGAAGGTCGCAGGCTACGTTGTAGCCTGCTGATTATTCCCGGGAAAGTCCCATGATAATAATCGGGAAAAGTAAATGATTTTTTTAGGGAATTCCGGTTGACTAAACACA